>DATLTA010000027.1:0-5098 GCA_035533775.1 Candidatus Dormiibacterota bacterium
CTTTCGAGCAGGCAGCCGATCGACGCCGCTGCTACTCCCTTGCCAAGTGAGGAAACAACTCCACCGGTAACAAATATATACTTCGGCCCCATCGGCTCAGTTCCGGCCGTCGAAAAAAACGGTTTGCAAAACTGGGTTTAATCCTCCAAGGAAGTTGTTGGCGTACAGCGCATTCTACGGAGAATGCGTCCGGCTGTCAATGCGAACAAAACTAAGCGATGAGTCGGCCTGTGTTGAATCATTCCATCGGGCGGCGGGAGGTGAGGACAGCGAGTTCGAGGTGCCGGGCGACCATGCCCAACGAGTTGAAAATGCCATTTGCCAGTCGCTCGGTTGTCAAAGACGGACGTTGGAGGTCAGGCACCATATACACCTGCATCCCGGCCCGATGGGCTGCGATCACACCCGGTTCGGCATCTTCAAGCACCAGACACGTAGATGGGTCGCCTTATCAGAATGTGGCTTTTGCCTGATTCCCACATGACGATAACCCCGTTTATCAGGCCCGATCCGATTTGCCTTTGAAATCCAAATTCGCAATGTGGGATTCGGCGAACCAGTTCTGCGTGCGCCCAATGTTCTAGCCGCATGTAGGGCGCAGTGCGTCATCGACCGTCAAGCTCTCGCATGAATCGAGGATTTACCAAACGACCCAACTTGATGAAAAGCACTGCGACTTTCATCAGAGGCATCAAATACCAGTAATGACTCCGATAGAAACGCTGCAAGAGTTTGTCGCTCCAATCCTCTGCGACATTCTCCTTGCCGTCATAAACTGGAATGTGCTCGGCGTGGATATGGTGCCCGATCTCATGGTAAAGCACACTTGCCAACGGATAGTAGCGCAGGAAAGGAATTCCCAGTTCCCCACGGCGCGTGTGCTTCAAAATGTTATCGATATGCAGAGTAATCGTTGCCCGCGATGCCTGCCATGCTGGGGAGTAGTAGCCACGCGCTTCTACCAACTTGATTTTTCGGTTCCGGCTCCAGACTTTTTGCTGTTTCTGCTTCCTTGTCTTGGCAGCTTGATTCGTAAGGACAATAGTTTGCAATCCTCGTAGGTAATCCGGTGGAACTGCCTTCAAATAAGTCCTCCACCATCGTCAATACACACTGAGGTGGAATGTAATCGAGGTATGTTTCCACGATATTCGGCGCGGATGCATTGCTCCGAGACTCCTTCTTTTCGCCCATATTCTCTATCTCATGAATTACTGACAAGTTTTGGTGAACACATGCTAAACGAGGGCAAATACTCGGTCAATGAATTCGAGGTGCATGTGCCAACTCCTGAAAAGTCGTCTTCTCGGATTGTGGCTTTTCGCACACCTTCGCCGCTCGCTCTCCGCTCCACACCACGCAACCCGGACGGGTGGCCCGCCCTTTTGTGTTTCACAAAATCGCCTATGCTTGGCGTGCTTCAAACTACTGCTGTACTTTCCCTCCGAGTTAAGATTGTGAAGGTGGGGTGCCTCTCGATAAGAACGAAGCCGTTGTCAAGGGCGGGCTGCACGGGCACCCAAAGTTCAACTACAAAGTACGACTCACCGAGCCAGAAGAAAAAACACACAGGCTGAAGCCTGTGCTACTGGAGGGGGGTGTTTAGTAGCACAGGCTTCAGCCTGTGTGGGGTTTGGGTGTGGGTTTGTTTTTTTTGGTTTTTTTGATTTTTGTTTTGAGGGAAGAGAAATGTATTGCACCCCGCTAAAACTGGACACCTCAATTTAGATAGAATCAGGGCCTCCAAACAGGAGGCAGCATGAGGAGGAAACAGCGTGTGGATCGATCCCCGGAAGAGAAGTGGCAGATCGTACAGGAAGGCATCAAGAGTGGGAACGTCTCGGAAACTTGTCGGCGTCACGGAATCGCTCTGAATCCGTTCTATCGCTAGGAGGATAAAGCCGAATGGGTCGCGCGGCTAGCGCGACGCCGCGAACGATTGTTCCCCGCCGCGGCGCCGCAGGGCGGCCACGACCAGCCGAATCTCATCGAAGGTGAAATCCGGTGGAAGGGCTTCCTTGATCGTTGCCAGCTTATCCAGACCGGCCTTCGCACAGGCAGCTTCGATTTTCGCCTGCCTGTCCTGATCCACCCATGCCGGTTGAAATTCCGCGAGGCCCCGCTCCACCAGGTCGGAAACCATGCTGACGATGGTGGAGCGCCGCCGTCCGCGGATGGTGGCAATTTCGTCCAGTGTCTTGCCTTCGCGCAGCAGAGCGATCGTTTCGTCGGCGGGCTTGATCTTCTTTTCCGGCGCCGGGGCCGCCCGGCTGCCGGCGCGAAACCTGCGCAGCGCGTCCAGGATATGCTCCCCGTAAAGTTCCGCCTTGCGCTCGCCGATGCCCGGCACGCCCAAAAGCGCGTCTCTGTTATTCGGGCGCATCCTGCAAATTTCGTCGAGCGTCGTGTCATGCATCACGACGTATGCGGGAACGTTTTGCTGTTTGGAGGTTTCCCTTCTCCATTCGCGAAAGAATTCGCGCAATGCCGGATCGACATCCGTGGAGGTCTGCGCCTTCCGCGCCGCGAGCGAAGGCCTTTGGACTGGAACATTCTCCCGCGAAGGCGCTGCGGGCACGGGCCGCGATTTGGACCGGCGCCGCGAGGGGCGCGCCTGCGCGACGGCTTCGGAAAGCCACTCCGGCTCGGAGCCGCACACATCGCACGCCTCGCAGGTGGTCCACTTCGGCGTTTCGCCGAAATGCGTGCAGATTCTCCGGTGGCGGCAGATGTTGGATTCGACGAAGCCGCGAATTTCATGATAGCGCTGCCAGGCGCGCTCTTTTTCCTGCGCATCGTTGATCTGTCCGATGAAATGGGCGAGCAGGCCGGCGTCGCGCTTCTGCCAGAGGAGCACGCAATCCGCAGGCAAACCGTCGCGCCCGGCGCGCCCAGCCTCCTGGTAATACTGCTCGATGGATTTGGGCAGGGAGAGATGAATGACGGCGCGCACGGCGGCTTTGTTGATGCCCAAGCCGAAGGCAATCGTTCCCACCATCACGCGCACTTCGTCGGCCATCCAGCGTTCCTGGTTGCGCCGGCGATCGGCGGCATCCATCTGGCCATGATAGGCGATGGCGGAAATTCCATTTTCCTGCAGATGATCCACCGTGGATTCCACGCGCGCAATCGTGGGCGCGTAGACAATGCAGTTTTCGTCACCGTAGCTTCGCAGGGCGTTGACCAGCAGATCCATCTGCGATCGCCCGTCGCTCTCCCGCACCACGTAACGCAGATTGGGACGATGGAAGCTGGCAATGTATTTGTGCGGGTCGCGCAATTCGAGCTGGCGAATGATGTCATGCCGGACGCGCTGCGTGGCGCTGGCGGTGAAGGCCGCGATGGGGCGGTCGGGAAAATGAATGCGCAGGCGGCTCATCTGGCGGTATTCCGGGCGGAATTCGTGGCCCCACTCCGAAATACAATGCGCTTCGTCAATCGCGAAGAACAGGATGGGCACGCCGCGCAGCCATTCGATGGTGTCCTGGCGCGCCAGGCGTTCGGGAGAGAGGTAGAGGAGCCGGTACGCGCCCGCGCGCGCTTTGCGAATCACTTCGGATTGCTGCGCCGAGGAAAGCGAGCTGTTCAACAGCGCCGAGGGAATCCCCATCTGCCCGAGTTGCGCCACCTGGTCCTGCATCAGCGCAATCAGCGGCGAAATGACGATCACGGTTTTGCCCGCCGATATCGCCGCGGGCAGCTGGTAGCACAGGGACTTCCCACCGCCGGTCGGCATGATGACGCAAACGTCCCGGCCACCGGTAAGGCTACGCACGATGCGCTCCTGCATGGGACGAAACGCGTCATATCCCCAATATCGGCGCAGCGATGGCAGCAAATCCGGGTTGGAATCCACGCTGGCAGTATAGGGCCGCGCCGGGAAACGGTCTACCCGGCCAAAAATTGACTGCCGGCTCGCAGAGCGGATCTGCGGCGTTCCGAGTGGCGGACCAACTCTGCCTTTCCCTAAGTCCGGTTTCTCGGTATATAATTTTTTAATCATAGTTAGCGGAAGCCGAGGGCGATTTCACTGGGGAAAAACCCCGGCAGCAATAAAATTCGCGCACGGTTAGGCGCGGGCGGGTTGTGCTTTGAAAATTTATGGCGAGGGAATCCCGGAAGGAGTTCACGATGCAAAATCGTCGGATCGCAGCGATTGCGACGTTTGCAGTAGCACTGATTATCTGTTCGACGGCCCATGCGCAGGATAAGAATGCGGCCGCGACGCAGCCCCCTAAAACGGACATGAAAGGTGCAGTGCCCGACCTTACCGGGGTGTGGTACATGAAGCGCGGCAATTACGATTTTGCATCCTTCAGCAAGGGAGATCCTCCCATGACCGCGTGGGGGCGGAAGCAATTCCTGGCGGCCAAGCCCTCGCAAGGGCCGCGGAGCGTCCCACTCCAGGATACCAATGATATGGTCTACAAGTGCTACTCCCCGGGGATGCCGTACATTTATTTGCAGCTTTTCCCGGTGCAAATCGTGCAGACGCCCACCGAAGTGATCGAACTGTTTGAATACGACCACAGCGTGCGTCACATCCACCTGAACAGCAAGCATCCCGACGTCATCACGCCGACCTATATGGGCGACTCCATCGGCCATTACGAAGGAGACACGCTGGTGGTAGACACCGTCGGGCTGAACGGAAAGACCTGGCTCGACCGCCTCGGACATCCGAACAGCGATCAGATGCACATCATCGAGCACATCCGGCGCACGACGAAGACCAACCTGCGTGTCGACTTCACGTTCGAGGATCCGAAATCCTACACAAGAACATGGACTGCGGAGATGAACTTCCTGCTGCACCCCAATTGGCACATCATGGAAGACATGTGCATGGACAACATCGCCTTTGAAAAGTTTGAAAAATAGTCGCGAAAGAACCGTCGCGGGAGAGCTTCCCCGCGCCGGCAAGGGAACCCCGGAAGGAGTTTTTGAATGCGAAATCGTACGATGATTGCGGTGGCGGCCTTTGCAGCAGCGCTGGTTATCTGTTCGACGGCCCATGCGCAGGATAAGAATACGGCCGCGACGCAACCCCCTAAAACGGACATGAAAGGTGCAGTGCCCGACCTTACCGGGGTGTGGA
>DATLTA010000028.1:0-3016 GCA_035533775.1 Candidatus Dormiibacterota bacterium
CAATACAAGCCTCGTCAATCTGCACCACATCCGCCTCGATCAGTTCGACCTGGCGGCGAAGCACCTCCGCCAGATCCATCGCCAGATCGGCTGTATCGTTGTAATAACAATTGGTGAGGACCCGGGACAGCATGTGGGGACCGGTACAGGTAAATTTCAGGGGCGACTTCGTCAGAGAGCGGACAAACTCATAATCGCGCGGCAGGTTGAGCTTCCCCTCCTGGATCTTGCCCACAGCCATCCCGGCGGTGAGCAGCCGATAGCCGGAGGCGCGATCGGTTCGGAACCGGTCGAAGTCCGACAGGGTGAACTCTTTTCGAATGCCATCCATCTGCGAAGCGAAATAATCCACCATCCCGTTCGTTTCCGGATGGCTGGGATCGAATCGCATGAGTTCCCCGTCGGAAATCAGGTCCAGGCCGGCCAGTTCCTGCGTTTTCAGGACGGCCATCACGGCATCGCGCAGAACCAGGCGAGATGTGCTCCCAACCAGCCAGGAAGGTACCGGATAGCTGCCGACGACCGTCGTCTTAATCTGTGGAGGCATCGCTCTCTCTTACTCCCAGGCCGACCCAGGGTTCCTCGTAACGCCATGTCGCGTCACAAGTTATTATGAATTAGCAAGCCATCCCAACGCCAAAGATAAAATCACGCATTGAAAGCTTGCTTGGTTTTTGCCCGGTACAGGTATCCAAGCACCAGCGCGTCCACGACCAGCAGTGAGATGTTCCACGCCAATCCGACATGGCTGTAACGCAACAGAGTCGCGATCAATCCCAGGCAAGCGCCCGCCCCGATCAGCAGAAACAGAAAAATCGTCAAAATGCGCGCGATATTTCGCATCTTCAGAATGCCAACGGCGAGGGCAACATGCAACCCTCCAAAAAGCAGAAAAATCACTCCCGCGGCAGCCCCCAGTGCCGCCAGCAAAGCGGCCCCAAGGCCGCTTGCCGACGCGGTAGTCATTGCTCCCGTCGATCCCATGAAGAAAAAAATGAAACCCGCGGCCGCGAATCCGATACCCGCGGCAATCATCAAAACGCCGAGGATTGTGACTCCGATTGGACGCCCCATGTGCTCACCTCATCTGCCAGGCTCGCGAAACTGGACAGGCTGCCTTTGCGCTTTGAGACTGACACTATGCGAGCCGAAGGCAGCCGTCAAGCGCGACGCGGCGATGCAGATGGCCTTCGGCAATACGCGAACAGAATGATTCCGGCAATCACCGAGACTACGCTCGCCGCCTGCGCGTTCGTCAAGCCATAAAACGACCGCGGATTGATGCGGATAATCTCCACCAGAAATCTGGCGATTCCGGTCAGCACGAGATACGCGGCAAAGACAATTCCGTTTGGCGCGTGTGTTTTCAAGCTGCGCGCACCCAGCCGCCAAAGAAACCAGAAGATGACGAGAGCAACAAAGAATTCATAAATCGGAGTGGGCTGAACCCGGACAATCGCGTCGAGCGGCAACCCCCCGACCGTCCTTCCGTAACTGGGTACCAGGGCGCCGTGGTCGATCCGGAGGAAGTGAAGAATCAGGGAGCCGGGTTTCAACGGGTGAAAGGCCATCCCCCAGGGAAGATTCGTGGCGATGCCGTAATCGCCATCGCCCGAGAGCAGGCACCCGATGCGTCCAATCCCGTAGCCCAGCGCCGCCGCAGGCGAAGCGACATCCAGCATGAGCAGGGGCGAGATGCGAAATTTCCTGGCCAGGTACATTAGGGCGATGAATCCACCGATCACCGCGCCGAAATAGGCAAAACCCATGGTGCTGAACAGCTGCGGCCACGGATCGGCAAAAAATTCCGCGGGAGTTTCCAGCAAATGATAGAGCCGGGAGCCAACCAGGCCGGCCAGTCCCGTAATACCGATAATCGCTTCGGCGTCGGCGGAAACACCGCGCCGCGCAAAATCAGCGCGCAGAATGACAAACGCGCAGATCAAACCGGTGGCCACCATCAAACCGTAGGTGCCCAGCGTCACGGGACCCAGATGTATGAAGGGATACAACGAAACTCCTATCCTCGCGCGCCTTCCCTGTTGCGGCCTGCACGAACCGCGTCCCGACCGGGCGGCAGTTTTTCAGCGATTCAGCTTTTCATCTATTCCATCAAGAAGCACTTAATGACCCAGCCAAGCGCTCGATGGCCGGTGCGCGGATGTTGGCAAAACATTCGCTGCACTTCGGAGTGTGTTTTCCGGCAGATCGTCCGCTTTCACCTGCGTACCCAGACTCTTTTCAACCGCTCTGCAATATACATGGCGGTTCCTGCGCGTGCAACCAGCCGGCCCAAGCTCTTTGGTCGCTGTCCTGACACAACTTGGGCAGCACGAATCAGCGAGTCTCATTGAACTGCGGACTTGAGCGCCTGTGTAAGAACTCGAAATTGTTGTTTTTTGTAGCGCCACCCTTCCGGGTGGCAATTTGGACTCGCGTAGATGCCCGCCGCAGCGGACAGGGTCCTCTACTTTATCCAAACTTGGGGGACCACGGACATGCCGGGCCGCAAACGGTCCAGGCCCTTCTGCCCGGGCTTCAGCCGGATGCGAACCGGCAGGCGCTGGACGACTTTGACGTAATTCCCCGTAGCGTTCTCCGGAGGCAGCAAACTCATGACGGAACCGGTGGCGCCCGGCATGGCTTCGACGGTGCCTTGGAATTTCTGGTCAAAGGCGTCGACCGAGACGGTTACCGATTGCCCCACGTGCATATACCTGAGCTGATTTTCCTTGAAGTTTGCCGTCACCCACAAATCGCTCAGATCGGCGACCGTGAACAGCGTTTGCCCCTGGCTCACGTGCTGGCCAACTTCCACCGAGCGCTTGGTGATTACCCCGGCGACCGGTGAAATGATCCTGCAGTAGCTGAGGTCGAGCCGCGCGCGGTCCACCTGGGCCTGCATCTCCATCTCTTCGGCCTGCTTGGACTGCAGATTCGCTTTGGAAATTGCAATCTGATTGGGCGCATCGACGTGAGCCAGCGCCATACGGCTGCGCGCCTGATCGAGCTGCGC
>DATLTA010000029.1:0-8829 GCA_035533775.1 Candidatus Dormiibacterota bacterium
CCGGCAAAGAGCAGTGGCATCCAGCGCGGCGATGTGATCCTCGCCGTCAACGGAAAACCAGTAGCCGACAGCCAGGAATTGCGAATGAAAATCTCCCTGATGACTCCGGAAACCACTGTAAACCTGAAAGTTTTGCGCAACGGCACCCCGAACAATATCAGCGTCAAGCTGGGGGAACTGCCGTCCACAACGGAACAGGCGGATAGCTCTACCGGCAACCCCCAGGGAATTCTCGAAGGAGTTACGCTGGAAAACCTGGACGCCCAAACGGCCCAGCAGTTGGGCTTGCCGGCAACGGCCTATGGCGTGGTGGTTACCGACATCAGCCCGACCAGCCCGATGATCACTTCGGGATTGCTCCGGGGAGACGTGATCCAGGAAGTTAATCATCAGCCAGTAAGGAATGTCGATCAGCTGCAGGCAGCGCTGAGCAAAGCCGGCAAGAATCCGCTTCTGCTCGTAAACCGGCATGGGCACACGCTGTTCATTGCCGGGTAAACAAGCAGCCCGAGCATTCACGGACGCAAACAACCAGAGGCCCCGCCGCAGCATTTCCGCTGCGGCGGGGCTTCTCTCTTTCCGCGAACCATCAGGCGGCCCTGTCTGCCGCCGCGTTTCTGGCCGCGGGCCGGAGGATGGCTTATACTCGCTTGCGCCAACGGGTACCATTGGCCGTGCGGACGAGGCCGTCGAATGCGCTTCTGGCTGGAACGAATATTGGTCGTCGCCGTGGTACTCATCGCCGCTCTGTACCTGTATGACTATCTCTCCGTCCGGCACCGCATGAACGCGGCAAAGCAGGGCGACCCGTTCGACGTGGTGACCTACCCGCACATTTTGGCCATTCCGCAAAAAGGCAATCGGGTCGAATACGCGCTCGACGCCGTGTCGCCATTGGAATCCGAACCCTGCGTTCATTCCCTGTTTCCTCACTTTGGGTACCTGCCCTGCTGGTACGTCAGGCGCAAAGCACAGAACCCCACCCCCATGTAGATCCCGCTTTCCGCGCGTCGGCTGCAGCAAAATGGAAAATAAAATGATGGAGTGAGAAACTCCAAGCGCCCGGATGCGCCCAGCGCGCTTCGCATCTTCCCCGACATCTGGGACAATTGGCTGGGAGGATCGACATGAACTGGTTCGTGTGGGCATTACTTTCCGCGTTTTTCGCCGGCATTACCGCGATTCTGGCAAAGGTTGGGGTGCGGGATATCGACTCCAACCTGGCTGCGGCAATCCGCACGGTCGTGATACTGGTGTTCGCCTGGGGAATCGCGCTGATGACCAACAAGGAGCCATTATCCGCCATTGGGCGGCGAACCTGGATTTTTTTGATCCTGTCGGGCATTGCCACCGGCCTGTCGTGGCTCTGCTATTTTCGCGCGTTGCAGCTTGGAGAAGTTTCGAAAGTCGCCCCGGTGGATAAACTGAGCGTGGTCCTGGTCATTGCGCTGGCTGCGATTTTCCTGCACGAGCATCTGACCTGGCACCACTGGGTGGGAGGAACGCTGATTTTCGCGGGCGCGGTCGTGCTGGCCTACGTATGAGGCGGAACCGAGTGGCGCACGTCGAGAGAAGTGTAAAACTTCAGATTGCCCTAATGGACAGTATGGAACACCTGTCCCAACGACCAATTGCGCTGGCGTTTGAGAAAAACTAAACTGGGTTGAGTTTCATTCAGTTATCGAACTTATCTACATTATGGATATGATCGTGAACACTGGATCAACGACGCTGAGACGCTCGCGCAGAAGCGGATTCTCGCTCATCGAGCTATTGATCGTCGTAGCGATTATTCTCATTATCGCTGCCATCGCCATTCCCAGTCTCATGCGCTCGAGAATTGCGGCGAATGAAGCTTCTGCGGTTGGTTCCATGCGCACATTCAACACTGCCCTGGCGAGCTACGCATTGACGTACGGTGGAGGCTTCGCAACGTCCTTGTCGGACCTAGGGCCTGCTTCGGTTCCTTCTTCGGCGGCCGCGGATCTGATCGACAGCGTTCTGGTGACTGGATCCAAAAGCGGCTACTCGTTCTCCTATACCCCGGGCCCTGTGGCGTCCAGCGGACAGGTCACGTCATATTCGATTACGGCGGTCCCAATCGCTTCCAACATCTCGGGCGTGCGTAAATTCTATACGGATAACTCCCTGGTGATCCGCTCCACCACCACGGGAACACCATCATCAAGCGATCCGCCGATTTCTTAGCCGGGTCCTCTCCACACATCCCGGCGATTGCCTCCAGACTATACCTCTGTAATCTCTCGTAGCCGGACCGCCGCGGAATCTGAAACTCCTCCGACCCTAGGTGCATCCTCGCCGAGTGAAAATGCGAATACGTAAATAAAATGGTGGGGCCGGACGGAATTCTTTTGGCGCGTGGAAATCCTGCGATGTTCTTTGAAGATTTAAGCCTTGGCGTTGCCAGCGGCGGCCATCCACTTCCCCTGCGCCTTGAGAATCAATTCAATCACTTCGCGCACCGCGCCGTCTCCGCCGCGGCGCACTGTCACGAAGTGCGCCGCGCGCTTCACTTCCGGTGCGGCGTTGGCCACGGCGATTGCCAGGCCGGCGCGCCGCAGCACCGGCAGGTCCGGCAGATCGTCACCTACGTAGGCGACTTCCGCATCGCCCGCGCCGGCTGTGCGCAGAATTTCCTCCAGGGCGTCGATCTTCGTGGCGCGTTTCTGGAAGACAAATTCGATTTCGCATTCCCGCGCGCGTTGCGCAACCGCGGTCGATTCCCTGCCGGTGATGACTCCGGTGCGCAGTCCCGCATTCCGCGCCATTTTCAAACCCGCGCCGTCATACGCGCTGAAGCCCTTGATTTCGCTGGCCGTGCCATCCCGGCGCGAAAGCAGCCAGATGCGGCCATCGGTGAGCACGCCGTCGACATCCATCAACAGGACGCGAATCTTTTTCGCGCGCGCGGTGACGCTCGGCGCCACTTTCCCGGGATTCGATTTCTTCGCCATTGGAACAGTTGATCTCCTGCCGTGCTCAACCCTGCGCGCCGAATGCGTTAAAACAGTTCCAGTGTCCAAAGATCGTGCAGGTGCACCACGCCCAGCGGTTTTTTTTCGGAATCGGCGACGACCAGTGACGTGATCCTTCGCTCTTCCATAATGCGCAGCGCGCTGCCGGCCAGTTCGCCCGGCGGGAGCGTCTGGGGATTTTTGTTCATGCATTCCCCGGCGGCCAGATCCATCGTCGCGGAGCCTCGCTGCTGCATGATGCGGCGCAGGTCGCCGTCGGTCAAAATTCCCGCCAGCCGCCCTCCGGCGTCGACCACGGTCGTCATGCCCAGCCCCTTTTTGCTCATCTCGTAAATCACATCGGGCATCTTCGCCGTCACCGCGACGCGCGGCATGTCCTCCCCAGCGTGCATCAGATTTTCGACGCGCAGAAGCTTCTTGCCCAGACGCCCACCGGGATGCAGCGCGGCAAAATCTCCCGGACTGAATCCGCGGCGGTCCAGCAGCGCCACGGCCAGCGCGTCTCCCATGGCCATGGCCGCGGTTGTGGAAGCCGTGGGGGCCAGATTCAGCGAGCAGGCTTCTTCTTTCACGCTGACGTCCAGCACGACGTCGCTGGCTGCGGCAATCGTGGAGCGCGGTTTGCCGGTCAGCGCAATCATGCGCAGTCCCAGGCGCTTGATGGTTTCCAGCAGGGCGACGATTTCTTCGGTCTCGCCGCCATAGCTCACGGCCACGGCCACATCGTCGCTCATCAACATGCCCAGATCGCCATGGACCGCCTCGGCCGGATGCAAAAACACCGACGGAGTCCCTGTGCTGGAAAACGTGGCGGCGATTTTCCGGCCGATAAGGCCGGACTTCCCCATGCCGGTGACCACGACGCGGCCCTTGCAGGCCAGCAGCAAATCCACCGCCTGCTCGAAGCGCGCGTCGAGGCGATGGAGCAGGTCGCCGAGCGCTTCGGCTTCGATGCGCAGAACGCGCCTGGCGGTTTCGAGGCTCACTGCACGCTCCAGCCGCGAACCAGCGCGGCAATCTGAATGAGTTTTCCAAGCAGGGCCGGCAATTCGGCTAGCGGCAATGCATTGGTTCCGTCGGAAAGGGCCTTTGCGGGATTCTCATGGACCTCAAGAAATATGCCATCCACGCCCACCGCAACTCCCGCGCGAGCCAGCGGTTCGATGAATTCGGGCTGCCCGCCGCTGGATTTCCCCTCCCCTCCCGGCAACTGCACCGAATGCGTCACGTCAAAAATTACCGGGCAACCGGTTTTGCGCAGGATCGGGAAGGAACGCATGTCCACAACCAGATTCTGATAACCGAAACAGGCGCCCCGCTCGGTGAGGATGATGCGATCGTTCCCGGTCGCGGCTACTTTCTCGACGGCGTTGGCCATTTCCCAGGGCGAAAGAAATTGCCCTTTTTTCAGATTTACGGCGCGCCCGGTTTTTCCCGCCGCGACCAGCAGATCGGTCTGGCGCGAAAGGAACGCGGGAATCTGCAGAACGTCCGCGACTTCCGCGGCGGGAGCGGCCTGCGACGCCTCATGAATATCCGTCAGGATGGGGACCGCAAAACGTTCCTTAATCTTCTGCAGAACGCGCAAACCTTCGGTGAGGCCCGGGCCGCGAAATGACTGCCCGGACGAACGATTCGCCTTGTCGAACGACGCCTTGAAAATGAACGGCATGCCCGCATGCGCGGTGATTTCCGAAAGCCGCTCGGCCATCGCCAGCGCGTGCTCTTCGCTTTCAATCACGCATGGGCCGGCCATCAGGACCAGCGGGAGGTTCCCGCCGATGCGGACATTTCCGATCGCGATTTCTCTGGCTATTGGCATCAAAGTTTCTGCATTCATCGGGATTGCGGCTCCTAGCGTATGCGGGACAGCCAAGATTTGCAACGGGGCTGGCGGCCATCTTCCGGGACTCCCTTCCGGAGGGACCGGGCGACTTGCCCGCGATTTTGTGCAAAGATAAAGCGGGATTGGAAATACCTGCTGTGCGGAGCGCCCGGTAATGTCGATGTCCACTTCATGGCGAAAAATAATGCGGTACTCAGGCCTGCTGGTTGCCCTTGCGTTGCTTTGCCGAATCCCCGTTTCCGGGCAGGACCAGGGCGCCATCCACGTGAACGTGAACCTGGTGATGATCGACGCAACCGTGAAAACGAAGACCGGCCAGATCATGACCGGCCTGAAAAAAGACGATTTTCAGGTTCGGGACAACGGCAAGCTTCAAAAACTGGAAGTCTTCAGCCGGGACGCGCTGCCCCTCAATGTCGCGCTGGTGCTGGACCTGAGCGATTCGATTGGCCCGTTCCTGAACCCCTTGCGGGAAGCCGCGAACACCGCTCTGGCCGCCCTGAAGCCCGAAGACGAGGTGGCGCTGTTCACGTTTTCCACCGAAGCCGAATTGCGCGTGCCCTTCACCAAAGACAAGGCCATGATTGCGGACGCGATCAATAAATTCCATGCCGGCGGCGCTACGAACATCAACGACGGCATTTTTGTTCCCTCCGAATATTTCGTGAACCAGCGGCCGAAGGGCCGCCGCGTGATCATTCTGATCAGCGATGACGTGGGCACCGATGCCGGCGGACAAGGAACGCGCGACATCGTCACCGAAGCCATCGCCGCCGATGTCGTCCTCTATAACCTGAAAATACCGGGCTACAATCCGCCGTCCACGATCTTTGCCGCGAGCATGATTCCCGGCCTGGTGGATATTCGCAATGTGATGGACCACACGGGCGGAGAACTTTTCAACGTTCAGGATGTGGCACATCTGGATGCGGTGTTTCGCGCACTGATTGAACGCATTAAAACGCGTTATACGCTGGGATATTACACGACTGCCAGTGGAGCCCAGGGAAAGCCGCACAAGCTGGACGTTCGCCTGACGCCCTCGTTTGGGAAGAAAGGGCGCGACTACGTGCTTCTGGCCAAAAGCGCCTATTACATTCGATAAATATTTTCCGGTACGCTCGCCAGGATTTGGAGAGCACCCGCGCTCTGGAATCGGCCGCATCGGCGCAGACCGCAAATCAAACCTGGATCGAAGCCAGGTCTTCGTCCTTGGTTTCCCGGATCAACAGCAAGCCGCACATGGACAGGATGGCTGCGCCGCAAAGGTAGTAACCGACGTATTGCAGGCCGAAATTCCCGGCAAGCCAGGTGGCAATGTAGGGAGCCAGCGAGGCTCCAAAAATGCCCGCGAAGTTGAAGGCCAGCGAACTGCCCGTGTAACGCACCGATGTCGGAAACAGTTCCGAAAGCACGGTGCCCAGCGGGCCGTACGTCAGGCCCATCAGCGCCAGGCCCAGGCCCATCATGACCAGCGCCCCCGTGGGGCCCGCCATGAACATCGGCGCCATCACCAGGCCGAATGCGCCGATCGATGCGGTGATCCAAAGCAGCGCGCGGCGCCTTCCCCACTTCACCAGGACCGCGGAAAGCGGAATCGTCAGCGCAAAAAATACGATGTCCACCAGTTGCATCAGCAGAAATTTTTCCCGGCTGTAGCCGAGCGGGCCGGTACCCCACGCCAGAGTAAAGACCGTCACCAGATAAAACAGAACGAAGGTGGCCAGGCACACCAGAATGCCGGCAAGCAGGGACTTGGTGTGGTCGCGGAAGACCACGAGCATGGGCACCCGAACCCGCTCGTGCCGGCTGAGGGCTTGCTGGAATACCGGAGTCTCCGTAATCCTCAGCCGCACATAGAGGCCCAGAAAAACCAGGACGGCGCTGGCCAAAAACGGCAACCGCCAGCCAAAGGCAAAGAACTGCTGGTTGGTCAACCCCCGGGACAGCACTAGAAATACTCCGCCGGAAAGGAAAAATCCGACCGGAGCGCCGAGTTGCGGGAACATGCCGTACCAGGCGCGTTTTTCGGGCGGCGCATTCTCAATGGCCAGCAGCACCGCGCCGCCCCACTCGCCGCCCAGACCGAGTCCCTGCCCGAAGCGGCAAAACGCCAGAAGAAGCGGAGCGGCAAAGCCGATCATGCGGTAGGTCGGCAACGCGCCGATTGCGACGGTTGATAGGCCCATGGTTGACAGCGCGACGACCAGCGTGGTTTTTCGGCCGATGCGGTCGCCAAAGTGTCCGAACAGCGCCGAGCCCACCGGTCTCGCCAGAAATGCAATCCCAAACGTGGCTAGCGAAGCGAGCACAGCGGAGGCCGGATCGGACGACGGGAAGAACAAGCGGGGAAAGACGAGCACCGCAGCAGTGCCGTAGATGTAAAAATCGAAGTACTCGATGGTCGTCCCAATCATGCTGGCGAACAGCACTTGGCGCGGCGTGTTTACAGGCCCGGCGCGCTTCACAGGATTGCTACCCATGCTCGACAGACGATTCCCTCCTGTCGAAAATTTGACTCCTGGGAAAGACCAAATCCGGCCCGTTTCCGTGCAAATAATTTGTGAAGCGCAAACTAACTGGATGGCGACGTCTTCATGGACAGCGGCTGATTGCTTCCCGCTTCGGCGGTGCGGCCGCCACGTTCCCGGTACGCCTGCGCCGCGCCCATGAAGGCGTAAAAGAGAGGATGCGGCGCCAGGGGCTTTGACTTGAATTCCGGGTGGAACTGGCAAGCCAGGAACCACGGGTGGTCCGGGGCTTCGACGATTTCCACGTACTTGCCGTCCGGGGAGCGCCCGGTGATGCGGAATCCCGCGTCGGTCAGCGCCTTTTCGTATTCGCAGTTGAACTCATACCGGTGGCGGTGGCGTTCGCTGACTTCGGTGGCGCCGTAAGCGCGGAAGGCCGTAGAATCTTTTTCAATTTTGCAGGGCCACGCGCCCAGGCGCATCGTGCCGCCCATTTCGTCCACGCCGAGCAATTCGCGCAGCTTGTAAATCACGCGATGCGGAGTCTGCGGGTCAAACTCGGTGCTGTCGGCCCCGGCAAGCCCCACCACGTCGCGCGCGTATTCGATCGTCGCGCATTGCATGCCCAGGCAGATGCCGAAGAACGGAATTTTCTGCGTGCGCGCGTACTGGATCGCATAAATCATTCCCTGAATGCCGCGCTTGCCGAATCCTCCCGGCACCAGAATGCCGTCGGCGCGGCACAGGCGCGCCGCCGCCGTTTCCGGCGAATCGATTTCTTCCGCTTCCACCCACTCAATCACGGTGCGTTGCTTGTGGGCCAGCCCTCCCTGGGCCAGGGCTTCGCGCAGGCTCTTGTAAGCGTCCTCCAGCTGCACGTACTTGCCCACCACGGCGATGCGCACTTCCCCCTGCGGGTTACGGATGCGGTCCAGCAGCTCCATCCAGGCACTCATGTTGCGTTCGTAGGCCTGCAAATGCAGCAGGCGCAGGATTTCGTCGTCCAGCCCCTCTTCGGCCAGCGCGACGGGAACGCCGTAAATCGTATCCATGTCGCGCATGGAAATGACGCGCGATTCCGGCATATTGCAGAACAGCGCGATTTTCTTTTTCAAGTCCTGCGGCAGGTAGCGGTCACTGCGGCACAGCAGCAGGTCCGGCTGAATTCCGATGGAAAGCAGTTCCTTCACGGAGTGCTGCGTGGGCTTGGTCTTCAGTTCGCCGGCCGTGGGGATGAAAGGCACCAACGTAACGTGCACGAGGACGGAATTTTCCGGCCCCACCTCCAGCCGGAACTGCCGGACCGCTTCCAGAAACGGCAGGGATTCAATATCACCCACGGTGCCGCCGATTTCGACGATCACCACGTCGTTGTCATCGGCGATTTTGCGGAATGCGGCCTTGATCTCGTCGGTCACGTGGGGAATCACCTGCACGGTCTTGCCCAGATAATCGCCCCGGCGTTCCTTGGAAATGATGGACTCGTAGATTCTGCCGGTGGTCCAGTTATTGTCGC
>DATLTA010000030.1:0-17059 GCA_035533775.1 Candidatus Dormiibacterota bacterium
GGTCTTCTGCCTGGCTCTGATCGGGGTTTCCTACGTCAGCTATAACTCGCTGGGCAGCGACCTGCTCCCGGCCATGGATGAGGGCGGATTTGTTCTCGATTATGTCATGCCTCCCGGCAGTTCCCTGCAGGAGACGAACCGGGTCATCAACCACGTCGAGCAGATAATCCGCTCCGTCCCCGAGGTGGAAAACACTTCGCGGCGGACCGGACTGCAACTGGGACTTGCGGCCGTCACCGAGCCCAATACCGGCGACATCGCGGTAAAGCTCAAGGACAAACGCAGCCGCGGGATCGATGAAATCATCAGTGAAGTGCGCAAAAAAGTGACGACCGAGGAACCCTCGCTCGATGTCGATTTCACCCAAGTGCTCCAAGACATGATTTCCGACCTCACCGGCGCGCCGCAACCCGTGGTGATCCAGCTGTTCTCACCCGATGCGAACGTGCTGGCCACCTGGGCGCCGCGCGTGGCCGACGCAATCGGGAAAATCACCATCAACAATAAAAATCCGGTGGTGGACGTCGAGGACGGAATCGACAACACGACCAGCGGGCCGGCCGTCATCTTCAACGTCAATCCACAAACGGCGGCGAAGGCGGGCTTCACGACCGACCAGTTGAGCGTGGTGGCCTCGGCCATCGTGGATGGCGAACCCGCCACCGCTCCGATTATCATCAACGATCGGCCTTACACGTTGCGCGTTCGCTACCCGGCGGCCAATCGCGCTTCGCTGGAAGCCATGAAAAACACGATGCTGGTGAATTCCAATGGCGGGACGGCGACCCTCGGTTCCCTGTCCACCATCAGCGAAGTTCCGGGCCAGACCGAGGTGCTTCGCGACAATCTGCAGCAGGAAAAAGAAGTTACGGCGCGGCTGGAAGGCGTCGATCTGGGCACGGGCGTGGCCGCGGTGCAAAAAGCGGTAAGCGCCCTGAATCTGCCGGCGTCGATCCGCGTAGCGTACGGCGGCACCTACAAGGAACAGCAGAAATCGTTTCACGATCTGGTCGTGGTTCTCCTGCTGGCCCTGGTGCTGATTTTCCTGGTGCTTCTATTCGAGTTCCGGTCGTTCTCGGCGCCCGTGGCGATTCTTTCTTCCGCCGTCCTGTCGACCTCGGGGGTGTTCCTCGCGCTGCTGATTACGAACACGACGTTCAACGTTTCCTCCTTCATGGGCTTGATCATGGTGATTGGCATCGTGGCCAAGAACGGAATCCTGCTGCTCGATGCCAACCAGAAATTCCTGTCCGTGGGATTCGCGGCCGAGGAAGCCATGGTTCAGGCGGGCCGTCGCCGGCTCCGCCCCATCGTCATGACGGCGATGGCAGCGGTAGCGGGCATGCTGCCTTTGTCGCTCGCGTTGGGTGCGGGTTCGCAGATGTTGCAGCCCCTGGCGATCGCGGTGATTGGCGGAATCCTGATTTCGATGGTGTTATCTCTGATTATCACTCCGGCAATCCAATATTATTTGACGCGCGAAAAGCGGAGTGTTGCGTAGGCCTTCCAACAGGCCGTAGGGGCAGTGAGACAGGCATGATAACGGCAATTGGGCCAAGGAAAACCGGACACAGAATTGCTTCGTCTCAAACGACGCAAACGAAACGATAAGGAGATACATCGGATGTCAAAACAACGAGTTTTCGTAATATTCCGGCGGGCTTGCGCGTTAGCCTGCCTGGCCTTTGTGGCTGCCGTTGGAGCCTATGCCGCGCCGCAAGGCCCGGCATATAAAGTCATCCGGCGCATGCCGGTCGGCGGCGAGGGCGGTTGGGACTACCTCAGGGTGGATCCGGACGCTCATCGCATTTATGCCGCGCGCGGCACGCACTTGATGGTCGTCAACGATGTTTCGGGAAAAGTGATTGCTGATATCCCGGCTTCCAACACCAGGAACATGCACGGCATCGCCTTGGCCAAGGATTTGGGCAAAGGCTTTACGAGCAACGGCGATGCAAATACGGTCACGGTCATCGACCTGAAGACCTTGAAGGCCCTCAAGGTCATCCCCATTTCGGGCAAGGATCCGGACTCCATTCTTTACGATCCGATGACCAAGCGCATCTTCACATTCAATGGCAGGAGCGCAAACTCGACGGTGATCGACGCAACCACGGAGAAGGAGATCGGAACCGTGGCGCTGGCTGGAAAGCCGGAGGAACCGGCGCTCGACGGGCAGGGCAATGTGTTCGTCAATATCGAAGACAAGAGCATGCTGCAGAAATTTGACGCCACAACACTGGTTGTCAAGGGCACCTGGCCGCTCGCGCCCTGCGAAGAACCCTCAGCGCTGGCGTTTGACAGCGCGCACCACCGCCTCTTTTCCGTCTGCGACAAAGTCATGGTCGTGGTGAACTCGGATACCGGAAAAGTGGTTGCTTCTCCGGCGATTGCAGGAGATCCCGATGGCGACGGATTTGATCCCGCCACCGGCCTGGTCTTCGCATCGTGCCGCGAGGGCGTAGTCACCGTCCTGCACCAGGATTCTCCTGACAAATATAGCTTCGTGGGCAACGTCAAGACGATGTACGGCGCGCGCACGATGACCATCAACCTGAAAACCCACCATGTCTATACCGAATCGGCGAAGTTCACTCCCGCCCCGCCCAAGACTGCGGCCAATCCACGGCCACGGCCACAAGCAGTTCCGGGATCGTACGTGATCCTGGAATTGGGGCAGTAGGCTCCAGAAATCACACGGAAAAACGAAACGCTCCCTATGCTATGCGGCATAGGGAGCGTTTTTTTTCAGGAGCCGGGGCGGGCGGAAAAATGCTACGCCATTTCGCCGCCGTCCACGACCAGCACTTGACCGGTGACGAAGTCGGATGCGCGAGAGGCCAGGAACACGGCCGCGCCCTTCAAATCCTGTTCGTTTCCGAAACGCCTTAAGGGAATATCGCGCAACAGATTTTCCCGGCTGCGCCCGATCACCCCTTCCGACATATGCGTGGGAAACCAGCCGGGGGCGATGGCATTCACGTAGATTCCGTACCGAGCCCACTTTCGCGCCAAATCCCGCGTAAAGATGATTACGCCGCCCTTGCTGGCGCTGTATCCGATCGCCTGAAGATCCGGGGGAGATCCGCCCATTCCCGCGATGGAAGCGACGTTGATGATTTTCCCGCGCTTCTGGCCGATCATCACTTTGCCCACGGACTGCGAACACAAAAATGTTCCGGTCAAATTCGTTTCCATCACCCTGCGCCAATGGTCCAGGCTCATTTCTTCCACGGGAGCGCCCCAGGAAATGCCCGCATTGTTGATCAGGATGTCGACTCCACCGAACCGGCCGACGGTGACTTTTACAACTTCCTGAATGCTGGCGGGATCGGTCACGTCGCAGGCCATGGCGATCGTGGCCACTCCGAGGGTGCGCAATTCTTCGGCGGCTCTATCGCAGCGCTCTTTCTTGCGAGCGCAGAGCACGAGATCCGCTCCCATTTCCGCGAGGCCTTGCGCCATCTGGCGACCCAACCCCACCGCTCCCCCGGTAATAATGGCCACGCGGCCAGAGAGATCAAAAAGTTCCTTGGTATGAACGTTATGAACTGTCCGGTCGGATGACATCATCTCCCCCAGAGGATTGAGTTTTACATGTTGCATTGAAAGATGAACGCGCTTTGATAACTCCGTCAAGCGGATAATTCTCGGGTACAATCTTTATTTCTTTGGCTTTCGTTCTCTTGAGGAGCGATCGTGAACAACAGCGCCATCCTGCGCGTGCAGTGCCCGGATCAAAAGGGCCTGGACGCCGCGCTCGCGGATTTCATCTACCGCGCCGGCGGCAATATTCTCCATTTCGAGCAGCACCAGGTCGCCGAGATGGGCCTCTATCTGGCGCGCATCGAATGGGACCTGGACGGATTCCAGATCGACAGAAAAGATTTTGCGCAGCATTTTTCTCCCATCGCCGATCGCATGAACATGAAGTGGCAGATGGCGCTGTCCAGTGACCGGATGCGCGTGGCGTTGTTTGTTTCCAAGTACGATCATTGCCTGGTGGACCTGCTGTATCGCTGGCACACCGGGGAGCTGGCCTGTGAAATCCCGATTATCATCAGCAATCATCCCGACGCGAAACGTCACGCCGATTTCTACGGGCTTCCCTATCACTGCATTGAAGTCACCAAGCAAAACAAACGGGAGGCCGAGCAGAAGCACCGCGAACTGCTGGAACAGCACCGCATCGATCTGGTTGTGCTGGCGCGCTACATGCAAATTTTGTCTCCCGAATTCATCGCCAGCTATCCGCAGCGCATCATTAACATCCATCATTCGTTTCTACCGGCGTTTCTTGGCGCCAGGCCCCATCGCCAGGCGTTTGAACGGGGCGTCAAGCTGCTTGGCGCCACCGCGCACTACGTCACTGAAGTGCTGGACGACGGCCCCATCATCGAGCAGGACGTCATCCGCATTTCCCATCGGGATGCGGTCCAGGATCTGGTGCAAAAGGGGCGCGACCTGGAGAAAATCGTTCTCTCCCGGGCGGTCGGCTGGCATATGGAAAACCGCGTTTTGCTGTACGGAAATAAAACCGTCGTCTTCGATTAGAAGATTAGAAGCCAGCTCATAAATAATGCCCGCAGAGGGTGCCTGCTCCACGCTTCCGGGGCAAAAAGCCTGGCTCTTGATGTGGGTTTGATGTCGCGGCTTCAGCCGCGACTCGCAAGGGGCATTCAGGAGACTGCTTCCAGCATTCGATCAGAAGCAATTTCCGTTTGGCTGCGCTTTCACCGCCTCGCGCCATCCATCCGGCCAGGCTGTGCTTTCGCGTCCGGGAGCTTTTCTCATGCAGTCCGCTATTGCCTTCCAGGCATGTCCGGCTCGGAATTTACCGCTGCGCATTTCTCTTCCATGCCGCGATTCTGATATCCTCATGATCGTGCGCCGCAGATTGATTTACCTCTTTTTTGCGCTCATCATCGCCGCTGCTTCGTCAGGATCCGCCAGCGCGCAAGCGCCGCCAGGCGCGGCGCCCGGCCAGGCCGCGCCGCAGATCCCCACGCAAGCCTCGACGTCCTCGCGCACCCCACTCACTGTCGTCGTTGTTGATCCGGCGCACGGCGGCCCCGATCAAGGCGCGCACGGATCATCGGGCATCGTGGAAAGCAACGTCGTGCTGAATTTTGCCCTCCTGCTGCGAGCTTCGCTGCAGGCGCAGGGCCTGCGCGTGGTTCTGACCCGTCAGGACGACCAGGATCCTTCCTTCGATGATCGTTCGAAAATAGCAAACGCGCAGAGCAGGTCTATTTTCATCACCCTGCATGTTTCCTCCACCGGCCAGCCGGGCACCGTGCGGGTCTATTCCCTGCCTCCGCCGGCACCCCCGCCGGTGACGCCGCCACCGGGAGCGTCCTCTCCGGGAACGACATCGCCGGGAACGCCGCCCGCGACGCCGCCATCGGGAACCGTCGCTGCGCCGAGCGCCGGCCTGGTGCCCTGGGACCACGCGCAATCCGGTTTTATCGCTCAGAGCCGAAGGCTGGCGGAATTGATCCAGATTCAAATGGCGCAGCGGTTTCCCGGCACCGCGGAAATCCCGTTCACGGCAGCGGTCCGGCAATTGCGAACGATCGCGGCGCCCGCCGTGGCGATCGAAGTATCGAGCGTAACTATCCCCGACCGCGCGCCGCTCGATCAAATGGGGCCGGGACTCGCCGACGGCGTGGCGCGCGCGGTGGCCGCGTTTCGAACGATCTACGCAGCAGGGGGAAATTAGCGCCATGTCGCGAGGGATCAGAATAACAATCGTGGTCCTTGTCGCCCTGGTGATGGTAGGGCTGATTATCCTGCCCGGCCTGCGCCAGAAGGTCCAGAGGATGAGCCAGCCCCCCAAAACCGAGGAACAGGCGCGCCGGGAAGTAATGCAAGTTCCGATTTCGACGCCCACTGACGTGAAAGTGAAGGCACAGATGTTCTGGCTGGCTCCAGGCTCGGAATCCTCGCTGCAGGCCACCACGATCGAGATTCCGCTTTCAGCCGATCCGGTGGAGCGTTCCAAGCAGCTTTTGAATGCGCTCATCGCAAATGTACCTGCGCCGGAGCTCCGCACGCTGCCCGCGGATACCACGCTGCTCGCGTTTTACATCCAGCCGGATGGCACGGGCATTGCCGATTTTTCCGATGAACTGTCGTCGGGCATGCCTTCCGGTATCCTCAGCGAGCAACTGGCCGTGGACTCCATGACGCAGACGCTCGGTGCGAACATGACCGGTATTCAAAGACTCAAAATCCTGATTCATGGCCAGGAGGCGGATACCCTCGCGGGGCATCTGGACCTGTCCGGCCTATTCTCCGTTCCCACGCCCGCGCCCGCGCCTGCGCCAGCACCCGCGTCCACAGCAACGCCAGCGTCCGCGCCGGCGGCTGCTCCTGCCGCGTCACCTGCTAAACCCGCTGCCACCGGCTCCGGGGCACCCAAACCCGCGGCGGCAAGTCCGGCATCTCACGTTCCCTAGGGCGGCATCCACCAGGCTGTCGACCCGCATGCTGCGTGAAAACCGATTTTTGTGAAATAGAACTCATTGAGATCCGCTGTCCGGGCGCGTTATCGTTATCATTGGCCCGGCCCATACAGGAGAAAACCAATGTCATCAGCGCCAGTTGGAAAACACGCGGGAACAGCAACGCCGAGTAACGCTCCCGCAGTCCCCGAGCCCACATTTGCCGAACGCGCGCGGACACTGGTGCATCTTGGCCGCATCGGGAGCCTCTCAACGCTTTCGCGCAAGCAGCAAGGGTTTCCTTTCGGATCGGTCATGCCCTACGGGCTGGACGGAAACGGACGCCCCATCTTCTTGATCAGCACGATGGCCATGCACACGCAAAATCTGCAGGCGGACGCGCGCGCGAGCCTGCTCGTGACGCAACCCGACGCCGGCGGCGACCCTTTGGGAGCATCCCGGGTCACGCTGATCGGAAACGTTCTCCCCGTGCCGGAGCCCGACGTGGCGGAAGCGCGGAAACTTTATCTGGAACGCTACGCCAACAGCAAATACTGGGTGGACTTCGAGGATTTTTCCTTTTACCGCATGGAAGTTGTGGATGTGTACTACGTGGGCGGCTTTGGCGTGATGGGCTGGGTCTCCGCCGCAGAGTATGCCCGCGCGCAGCCCGATCCGCTGGCCGACGCCGCAGCCGGAATCATTCAGCATATGAATACCGATCACGCAAGTTCGCTGGTCCTGCTGGCGCGCGCGTTTGCGGAGATCGAATCCGAAGAAGCTGTGATGACATCGGTCGACCGGCTCGGATTTCACGTGCGTTTGAAAACCGCGGACGGCATGCGCGGTGCGCGCATCGCATTCTTGCGGGAAGCGCGCAGTACGGCGGAGGCCAGAAAAGTTCTCATAGAAATGACGGAAAAAGCGCCACAAAAGTGACCCGGCCCGCGCATCCCCATCGATCCGAAACGGAATTGTGAATCGCAGTCCCTCCGCCCTAGGAGGTTGACAGCCGCGCTCGCTGCGGTCAAACTCGCTGACATGTCTCGAGGAGGAAACTTGCGAAGCGACGGACGCGCGCATGACCAGATGCGCCCAATTAAAATGACGCCGGACTTTATTACGAGCGCCGAGGGAAGCGTGCTGATCGAAATCGGCAACACGCGAGTGATCTGCACGGCCACGGTGGACGACGGAGTCCCATCCTTCCTGAAAGGCCAGGGCAAGGGCTGGGTGACGGGAGAATACGGAATGCTTCCGCGGGCCACCGAGCAGCGCACCTCGCGCGAGGCCACGCGCGGGAGGCCGTCTGGGCGCACGCTGGAAATCCAGCGGCTGATCGGGCGATCGTTGCGGGCCATTGTCGACCAGCAGAAGCTGGGCGAAAGGACGGTGTGGCTGGATTGCGACGTGATCCAGGCCGATGGCGGCACGCGCACGGCCTCTATCACCGGAGCATACGTGGCGCTGACGCTGGCGCTGCAGCGCATGGTCGCGGCGGGAATGCTGAAGTCACTACCGCTGATCGATTCGGTGGCGGCCACCAGCGTGGGCATCGTGGACGGCGTGGCGCTGCTGGACCTGGCCTATGAGGAAGACTCGCGGGCCGAAGTTGACATGAACGTGGTGATGACCGGAGGCGGGAAATTCGTCGAGGTGCAGGCCACGGCCGAAGGGCAGCCCTTCGCGGGCGCGGAGTTGCAGGATCTGCTGGCGCTGGCCGCAGCCGGAATCCGCTGCATCACGGAAAGCCAATCCACGCTGGTGCAGACCGACTTCCGTGCGCGCGCCAAGTAAGCCGCTCCAGTTATTCGTCGCTTCGTCGAACGAAGGCAAGCTGCGCGAATATCGCGCGCTGGCCGCGTCGGCGGGCGCGCCCGCCAACCGGGCCATCGAACTCACGCTGATTCCGAACTTCGATGCGGCGCCGCCCTTCGAAGAGGTCGCGCCTACGTTCGCCGAAAACGCCGCGGGAAAAGCCCTGCATTACAGCCGGTTCGCGCCGGGCCTGGTGATCGCGGACGACTCGGGCCTGGTGGTTCCAGCGCTGGGCGGAGCGCCCGGAGTGCATTCCGCGCGCTATGCCGGGCCGGACGCGTCGGACGCGGACCGCATCCGGAAATTGCTCGAACAGATGCGCGGCAAGAAGGGCGAAGACCGCAAAGCCCGGTTCGTGTGCGTCATCGTGCTTGCCGAAGCAGGGGAAGCGCGCGGGCTGTTTTCAGCCGCCGCCGAGGGAGAAATTCTGGAGGCCCCGCGGGGCGGCGGAGGCTTCGGATACGATCCCGTCTTCTTCATCCCCGCCCTGGGAAAAACGTACGCGGAAATATCGCGCGAGGAAAAAAATCAGTACAGCCACCGTGGAAAAGCGTTTCGCAAGGCGCTCGAATTTCTTATGACGCCGCCCCCGGGCCGCTCGGACTGATCCCGCCTGCCTGTGTTATATTCATGCGCCGAACTGTGAACCGGCGGCTTGGGATCAACGCATGGCAATGAAAAAGAAAAGTTCAAAAGCCGGGAAAATCGCCCCGAAGGCGCGCAAGGCAAACATTTCCAGGACGCGTGCCGCCGGTCCGAAAGGCGCGGGAACCGATCCGCGCCGCGTGCGCGCCATTCTCCAGAAGCTGGACGAGGCTTATCCGGACGTCTATTGCGCCCTGACCCATGACAATCCCTTTCAATTGCTGATTTCCACGATACTTTCCGCGCAGTGCACCGACGAGCGCGTCAATAAAGTCACGAAGGCGCTGTTTGTGAAATATCGCACGCCGCAGGATTTTGCCTACGCCAATCCTCTGGAACTGGAACAGGACATCCGGCCGACAGGGTTCTTCCGGAACAAAGCGAAATCCATTCTGGGCGCGAGCAGAAAAATCGTGGAGGAATTCAGCGGCCAGGTGCCCCGCACGATGGAGCAACTGCTGACACTGCCCGGGGTAGCGCGAAAAACGGCGAACGTGGTTCTGGGCACGGGATTCGGCATCGCCGTTGGAGTGGTCGTGGACACGCATGTGACGCGGCTCTCGAACCGGCTCGACCTTTCGCGCAACACCGACCCCAGGAAAATCGAGCAGGATTTGATGCGCGTGGTGCCCCAGGATAAATGGATTCTGTTTTCGCACCAGCTCATCTGGCACGGCCGCAAGGTCTGCCAGGCGCGCAAGCCGCGATGCGCCGAATGCGCGCTCGAACCTCTCTGCTACGCAAAAGACAAGACCATCTGAGGGCTTCCCTTTTCGTGACACGCGCCGCGCACTTTGTGGACGCCGCGCGCCCGGTTCGGTATAGTGCCCGCATGCAGCTCTTGTTGGGGAAGACAGCGGCAGGCCACATTTCGGGAATTCTTCATCCCAAATATCAGGTCCACGGATTTTCCGTTCATCTCACGGTGCGGAAAGTTTTCGAAATTGATCCCACCGGACAGATTGATTTCGGCGGAAACGAATACGTCGCTGCGGGGAAAATCGAGATTGCGGCGCATCAACTGCGTCCCGAGGATAGTTATCTGTGGTGGGATTTAAGCCGGGGCAGCTATTTTGTCGAATGCAATGAAACGCTGCACCTTGCCGCCGACGAAATCGCGCTGATCGAGCCGGAGGACCGGCTGTTGCGCGCGGGGGGCTGGCACGCGCCTCTGACAGTGCGCGGGCATGTGTCGCCGGTGGAATTGCTGCTGCAGGTTGGCGCGTTTAAGCTGCTGCTGAAGGAAAATGCGCGTTTCGCGCGCGTCCGATTGTTCCGCATCAGCGATGAGAAAGATACGAAAACCGCAGCCCGAGCCTCCCGCGGCAGGATTTCCCATACACCAGGAAAAACAAAGCGAAAAAAGTAAAAAAATATTCAGCGATGATTTCCCCTTTACTTCCTCCCGGCAATGCGCCTTTTCGCGCCAAACCTGTCCCGGGAGGCCCGATTCATCCCCAGCGAACCGATTTTTGGCAAAATTGTGGCACGGGCATTTCGAACAAAGTAGCAGCGCAGTTGTAAGATAAGCTAGAATCTAGTCTCCGTTTGTCGGGGCGTAGCGCAGCCTGGTAGCGCGCCTGCCTTGGGCGCAGGAGGCCCGCGGTTCAAATCCGCGCGCCCCGACCATTTTCCCCAATTTTCTTATTTTTCCCATTTCCCCCAGTTTTCTCGTGTTGCGCGCTCTCTGATATGCGTAAACATGCCAGCAACGAGGGCGGCAAAACAGGTCTCTACAAATTGTGTCCGGGCGCTTGGCCTGAAACATTTGCGTGTTATCCTGCGTAATATGACTGTGCCTGACAATTCTGGTGGTTCAAACGGTTTTGCGATCCGCGCCGATCGCGCAACGCGGATTTACAAGATGGGCGGCGCCACGATCCGCGCCGTAAATGAGATTTCGCTCGACGTGGGCGCCGGAGAGTTTCTGGCGTTGCTGGGGGTGAGCGGATCGGGCAAGTCCACTCTGCTCAATCTGATGGCGGGGCTCGACCGGCTCACGGCGGGCGCAATCTTCGCGCAAGGCCGCGATCTGGCCACCATGTCCGCCGAAGAACTGGCCTCTCATCGCAATCACACGATTGGCATCGTCTTCCAATCCTTTCAGTTGCTGCCGCGAATGACCCTTGAGGAAAATGTGGAGTTGCCGCTGCGCCTGGCCGAAGTGCCGCGAGGCGAGCGGCCCGACCGCGTGCGCGAGGCGCTGGAACGCGTCGGCCTGTCCGCGCGCGCCAAACACCGGCCCATGGAACTCTCCGGCGGAGAGCAGCAGCGCGGCGCAATTGCGCGCGCCCTGGTAAACCGGCCGATGATTCTGCTGGCCGATGAGCCCACGGGAAATCTCGACAGCAAAACGGGAGAAGAAGTCATGAACCTGATGGCAGAAATTCACCGGCCGCCTTCGGGTCCCGGCAGGACAATTATCATGGTCACGCACGAACGGGCGCTGGCCGAGCGGTACGCCGACAGGATCGTCACGCTCTCGGATGGTGCGATCATTCGCGAGGAGCGCCTGCGATGAAAATCAGGGATCTTACCGAGCTCGCCGCGCGAAATTTGCGCGAAGCCGTCCTGCGCAATTCCTTGACGACCCTGGGGATTGCCGTCGGAGTGGCTTCCCTGGTGGCGCTGCTTTCCCTCGGCGTGGGGTTGCAGCAACTAGTCGATCACTCGGTCGCGCGCGCCGGATTGTTCGATATCGTAACCGTGCGGCCACGGCAGAATATTCCTTTCGGGCAAGGCCGCGAACGGCGCACCACCAAAGACGCCGAAGATCAAATGCCCCCGCGGGAACTGGACGACGCGGCGCGTAAGGAAATCGCCGCGCTGCCCAACGTTCTGGAAGTGGATCCGGAGGTGCGCTTCACCGGCGAAGCGCGGCATGATTCGAACAGCCAGCTCGTGATGGTCTCGGGCCTGGCGCAATCCTCGCAATCGAGCGGCTTCCTGGACGGAATGGCTGGCAAATTTTTTTCCGGCCCCGACGCGCAAGAGGCCATCGTGCAGGGGGACATGGCCAAACGCCTGCTGAACGCCGGGCAGGCGCCCGATTCCCTGATCGGCCAGAAAATCACGCTGCGATTCGCGCAGCGGCAGACGCTGCCGCCGCTCTCGCAGCAGGCTGCCACCGACGCGCCCACCGACGCCGTGAGCCCCGACGAAGCGGCCATGGGTTTCTCCATCGTTCCGAGCGAGAAACAATTCCTCGTGGTCGGCGTGACACCCACGTCGGAGGCGGGAGGCGGGCAGGTCGGCTTCAATAATGCAGGAATCTACCTGCCGCTGGACGTGGCCGAAAATTTGCAGGTCGTGGACCGCTCGGACCTGAGAAACATGTCTCGTTCGGCGTCCTCGGTGGGCCAGCGCTACGGGGCGCTGAATGTCCTGGCACGCAGCCCGGAAGCGGTGGCGCAGATCGAGTCCAGCATCGCGCGCATGGGATTCCAGGCGTTTTCGCTGATTGACGTCACGCGCAGGCTGCGAACGTTTTTTGCGATCTTCGATTTATTTTTGGCAATTTTCGGCAGCCTGGCGCTGGCCGTCGCCTCGCTCGGCATCATTAATACCCTGGTGATGGCGATTCTCGAGCGGCGCCGCGAAATCGGAGTGCTGAAAGCGCTCGGCGCGGCGGACCGGGATGTCCGTCATCTTTTCTTTGCCGAAGCGGGCGTGATGGGCCTGGTGGGGGGAATGATTGGCGTGGCGCTTGGTTGGGGAATCGGCCGGGCGATCCAGTTTGGCACCACGGTCTACATGAAACGCCAGGACATGATTGCGCCGAACATCTGGTCGGTGCCGTGGTGGCTGGTGCTGGGCGCAATTGGATTCGCGATTTTCGTCAGCCTGGCGTCGGGAATTTATCCGGCCTCGCGCGCCGCGAAACTCGATCCGGTGGAGGCGCTGCGGTACGAGTGATGTGGTGACTGGAAACCATCCGGCTCTGTTGACCTTCTCTTCCACGCCTGCAGTTCGGCTTCCCCGGCGGAGCCAATGTTGTAGCTCCCCTCTTTCGATGCGATGGCTTTTCGCACAAGCCGACGGAAAAGTCCCCGCGTCTAAAGAGGCGGCTACAACTCATTCCGCAATAGCAACGAGGATTGTCAATTGAGCCGGGCCATCCCTAGAGCGAAATCATCTCTAAAGCCAAATCATCTCTTAATTCCGCTAGGAGACATCTCACAAATCCGCTTTGTGGGTCGCGGCTTCAGCCGCGACATTAAAATCGCAAGAAGAGTCGGGCTTTAACCCCTGAAGCGCGGAGCAAGCACAACCGGCGGGCATTTATGAGATAACTTCCCGTGACTGCCGATACGTGGCCTGTTGGCAAATTCCGAAATAAGCACGGGAAACAAACAAAAAAATAACCGGGACGCTCAGCTGAGGGGCCGGAACGTCCCGGTTTTTCCTGTCCGCCTCCGCAGGGGACGGACAAGATCTCTTGCTACGCGGCGTGTTCGTCGCCGCGCAGGAATTCGTATCGTTCGATTTGCGCTACCACTCCGACGCGGTCAGGTTCGTCGATATCCGCGCGCTTGATGCGGCCGAGACACCGGACTTTAACCGGCCCGGCAAGAGTAATTTCGTGAGGCAGCGTCAGCAGGATTTCCACGGGAGAACCCTGGGTGACCTCTTTCGGCAAGAAGAAATAAACCCCTCGCGAACTCACGTCCCTGGACTCGGTCGACACTTCCCCGATCCCTGCGCCGTTGGTCCAGCGAACGACCATGGGTAGCCGAATCTGAAACCGTTGTGTGGTGCGTCGCTCTTCGGCTGTCAAGATGTCATCCTCCGGGTTCTTCCAAATATCGTTCATGCAAGCGAGAATACGTTTCGGGGATAAATGCATCAATAGCGCGGAAGTCCCGATTATGAAGGCGTGAATTTAGTACCCGGGTACTAGGAGATAGGGACGGGGCGAAGAACGAAAGCGAACACGGGATGCTGCAGGAACAGGGATTAAGGGGGTCAGGCCTGGTCAATCAGGCGGTGGTGGATCGCGTACAGGGCAAGTTCCAGGCGGTCGGAAACGCCGAGTTTATCGAAGATATTGTGGAGGTGGTTCTTGACCGTCTGCTCGCTGATGAACAGCTTTTCTCCGATTTCCTTGTTGCGGTAGCCCTGCGCGACCAGTTGCACGATTTCTTTTTCCCGGTCGCTGAGCAGGGGTTTGTCGCGGCGTGGCCCGCCATCAGAGGATTTCGAAAACGCTTTCATGACTTCCGCGGTCATGTGGTTGTCGAGCCAGATTTCGCCGCTATGGACTTTATGGATGCTGCGCACGAGCAGGTCCGTGGCGGATTGCTTCAATACAACTCCGCGCGCGCCCAAACGCATGGCTCGCACCACGTCGCGGTCATCCTCGGCGGCGGTCAAAACCACCACGCGCGTCGGCAACTGGTCAAAGTTGACCTCTTCGAGAACGGCCAAACCGTCCTTATCGGGCATGCGCAAATCGAGCAAAAGAATATCGGGCTTGAGCTTGGCGATCATCTTGATGCAATCGTTGCCGTTGGAGGCCTCGCCGACGATGGTGATCTCTTCGTCGCCATCCAGCAGTTTGCGCAGACCTTCACGGAAGATGGCGTGGTCATCCGCCATCAGGACTCGAATCTGTTGTTTGTTATTTTTGGCCATATCAGCCGAGGGGAACCTCGACGGTCAAACGTGCGCCATGCCCTGGAGTGGATTCCACCGTCAGCACACCCCCAACGCTGCGCGTGCGCTCCTTAATTGAAATTGGCCCCAGCCTCAGGCGGTCCAGTTCATCGCCATTAAAGCGTCCCGCAAAGCTAAAGCCATCCCCGTTATCATCTACAACCAGGGCGACTTGACTCTCATTCTGCCACAGTTTTACCACGACGTGGGAAGCATGCGCGTGTTTTTTCACATTATGTAACGATTCTCTATAGATCTGAAACAGGTCCCGGCAGATGCGGTCCGGGATTTGCAGCTCGGCAGCGTCAATGATCAGATCAATGCCCAGACCGGCCTCGTTGCGGAAACGTTCGGCAAACCCCCGCATTAAGTCCACTAAATCCGCGCTTTGTACGCGAAGAGGGCGCATGTCGGTGACCATGCGGCGCAGTTCATCGGTCTCGTTTCGAACCGTCTGTTGCAGGGAGGAAAGCGCTCCAACGGCCTGTTGCGGATCGGTTGGCACCTTGCGTCTTAGGACATCGAGCTGGATATCGACGCTCAGCAGCGTCTGCAATATGCCGTCGTGAATTTCACGGGAAATGCGGCTGCGTTCCCCTTCAATCGCGTGGGCCCGGATATGGCGAAGCAAAAACAGGTTCTGCAGCGGCTGTCCAAGGTGCCTGACGATCCTTTCAAGCCATTGCAGATCCCGGTGCACAAATCGGCGGCGAGCATTGCCAAGCATGAGGCGGCCAACGGGCAATCCCCCCAGATCCAGCGTTACGCCCAGGGCCGACCTCCAACCCAACTCCTGCCGCATGGGGCCGGGCAGGCGCGGCAGTTCCTTCAGGCGGCGCCCACTCTTGCGATTCCAGCCAAAGCCGTCGCTGGGGGCATCCAGTTGGTTCCAGCACAAGCTGGCGTCGGGATGGTCCAGCAGAAAGCCGTCGCTGCGCGTTGCGGGAAGGTTTTCCGGAGTAAGCCGCGAGTCGTCGCCCGCCCGGAACCTCCAAACAAAGATGCGCTCCAGGTCCAGGTCGCGAAACGCCAGAACCGCTTCTTCGCAGTCGAAGGCGCTCACCAGCTGGGTCAGGACGAGCCGCAAGGATTCGGCCATGCCGCGGTCCACTTCGAGCAGCCCGGTGAGCCGCGCAAGAAACTCCTGTTCGGCGGCATGATTCCGCTGGCGGCTGCCCAGAAACGACATTCCCGCGCCTGCGGCGAATGTCCCTATGGAAAGGGCGACCCAGGAAAGCATCTGTTCCCAGACAAGGGGGCCGTTCAAGGCGGTTCGAACCAGGAGCGCGAATGTGACCACACCCGCTAAAATGACCGATTTCCGCGTTCCCCATCTCATCCCTGCCGCCAGAGCGACGAACAGATAAACGAACCAGAATGACACGACGGAACGCGAAAGAACCAGAAACACAGCGAGCGCGGCTATATCCAGCGGGAGCGGCAGGGTCAATTCTCCGATCCACTGCCGATTCTGCATCAACACCAGAAACAGGGCCACGCACAGGTAGACCGCAACGAACAAGACGGCGTAAGGGCCGCGCTGCAAGGGAGGCCGCTCCAACAAATCCACCAGCGCCAGGACCATGAAGATGGGCCGCGCATATGCGATTTGCCGCTCCAGGTGGCGCCGTTCAGCTGCGTGGGGTTGCATAGATTTGGTGAGAAAACAATCGAACGACAATCAGTCTAACAAGAATGTTCCATCATGCAAATCGCGCGTTCCTTCCCGGCAACTTCCGTTCCCGGCGTTTCTGTGGATATCCGGCGTTTCCCCTGTAATTTTACATTTAAATACGGCAATTTGGAGCGATAATACGGTCCATCTTGGGGCTGTTTTCGCGAGGTGTTGGGATTGGAACATCGTTACACGCGCAGTGAAGTCGAACGCATGATGGGAGTCAGCCGGCACGAGCTGAACTACTGGATTCGACTTCGCCTGGTTCTACCCCGCGCTCGCTGGGGAGAACGATTCTTCAATTTTTCAGACCTGGTCGCACTGGAAACGATCAAGCGGCTCGCAGCGCTTCGGGTTCCGGCGAGACGCATTCGACGCGCGGTGACCGCTCTTGAGGCCGAGATGGGATCGGCGACAACTCCAATTTCCATGCTGCGAATTTCAACCAATGGAAGGCAGGTGGTGGTTACCCCGCCCCGGAAAGAGGCGCGGCCTTATGAACCGCTGACCGGGCAATTTGTTTTGAATTTCGAAACTTCGGAATTGGCTGGAAAAATTCATGCCATGGCGTCGCGGTCGGCCGAGGAATGGTTTGAGCTGGGCATGTCCTGCGATTCAAATTCCGAATCCCTGGAGGAAGCGGCACAAGCCTACCGGAAAGCCATCGAAGCGGCGCCGGAGTGGGTCGAGGCGCACATCAATCTGGGAACAACGCTGTATCAGCTCGGCCGGATGGAGCAGGCCCGCGACGAATTTGCCTGCGCCATTGCGTTTGAGCCCGACAATGCTCTGGCCGAATTCAATCTTGGCTGCGTATTCC
>DATLTA010000031.1:0-7267 GCA_035533775.1 Candidatus Dormiibacterota bacterium
GCATTCATGTTCGCTTGAAGGAAGGCGAGGGCGACAAAGAGCGCATCCAGCCTTTTGAAGGCGTGATCATCAAGAAACGCGGAAAATCCACCGGAGCAAGTTTCACCGTGCGGCGCGTCAGTTTTGGAGTTGGGATCGAGCGTGTTTTTCCGGCGAATTCGCCTTCCATCAGTTCGATTGAAGTGTTGCGCCAGGGCCGTGTCCGCCGCGCCAAGCTGTATTATTTGCGGGGACTTAAAGGCAAGGCGGCGCGTCTGCAGCGCGTGGAACGTGTTGAAGCACCGGAAGCCGAGGCGCCCGAAAAGGAATCGTAGCGTTTTCCAAGCAGTCAGGTTGCAATGAGACCTTGAACCCGGGAGAAATTTCTCCCGGGTTTTTCTTTGTGAGACAAAAACAAACAGGCTGAAGCCTGTTCTACCTTCAGCGTGCTAGAATTTGCGCCGATGCGCAGACGCTGTTCGTCCCGATTCGAACGTGAAGCGCGCCAGTGCGGCTGGCAGAGAATTGCCGGCCTGGACGAAGTTGGGCGCGGATCCCTGTTTGGCCCGGTTGTTGCCGCCGCCGTGATTCTGGACCCCAAACGGCGCATCGTGGGCCTGGATGATTCAAAGAAACTGACTGCCGGGCGCCGCGAAGTTCTGGCGGTGCGCATTCGCGAACACGCGCTCGCCTGGGCCATCGCCGAAGTCGATGCGCGCCGCATCGATGCCTGGAATATTTACCAGGCCAGCCGCCAGGCCATGACCGAAGCTTTTTCCCTGCTAAAAATCGTTCCGGATTATCTTCTGCTGGACGCGATGCAATTGGATGTGATGGTCGAGCAGAAATCGCTGATTCATGGCGATGCGCTTTCCGTTTCCATTGCCGCGGCGTCCATCCTCGCGAAAGTCGAACGCGACCGCATGATGGTGGAATGGGACCTGGTTTATCCGCACTATGGCCTGGCGCAGCATAAAGGCTACGCCACGCCGGAACATCTGGCGGCGTTGCGCTCGCTGGGCCCAACGCCGCATCACCGGCATTCCTTCGCACCGGTCCGCGATGCGTCCTGCTGGGCCGCGGGGGCGACGCAGACGATTTTGCCGCTCTCTTGCGTGAAGAACGCCTGATCCCCACTCGCCCCGCGCGTTCCTGCGCGATCGATTGCCGGCGCTGAAAACCGGATGATTACTGCCTCGAACGCTTTTCAATGCGGTGCGTTGACTTCGGATTTTCCAGCGTGCTAGCGTGAATTGTGCGCCTGTCCGGCTGGTTTTCGACTTGCCGTTCGGGCAGTCGGTGCGCGAACAAGCGTCCCAACGGGCCGATATTGGAACGCCCGAGAGCCGTTCGCTGTCCGCGTTTGCTCCTTCCCGTTCGCGACAGTGCATAGAGCAACTGAAAATGGCCTATAACAAGACAAAACATCTCGCCGCAGCGCAGAAATATCTGCTACAGGGGAAGCTGCCGCAGGCCATCAGCGAATACACGCAAATTCTGAAACAAGAGCCGAGAGATCAAGTCACCCTGATGACTCTGGGAGACTTATACGTCCGCCAGGGCGAAACCTTTCAGGCCCTGGAGTATTTCGAGCGGCTTGCCAAAATCTTCCTGAGCGATGGCTTCACCACCAAAGCCATCGCGATCTACAAAAAAATAGCCAAGCTTGCGCCTGAGGAAACCCGCCCTCTGGAACGCCTGGCCGAACTCTATGTCCAACAGGGTGTGCTGAGCGAGGCGCGGCCCATCTACCTGCAACTGGCTGAAGCGCACCTCAAGGCGGGGCGCCAGCCGCAAGCCGCGGCGCTGCTGCGAAAACTTCTGGAAGCCGAACCCGACAACCTGCGCGTCCAGACACGCCTGGCGGAATTGCAGCTCTCGATGGGACAGCAGAAGGAAGCCATCGAGGTTTTCTGCGGCGCGATGGAGCATGTCCTCGACCATGGCGACCATGCCGAAGCGATCCGGCTGGCCGAACGCATCCTGCAATTGAACCCTGCGCACCAGCCAACCTTGCTGCTCAAAGCGCGCGCCCTCTCTGCGGCAGGCAGCAAACAGGAGGCCGCGAACCTCCTGGAGGCCTTGCCGGACCTGGACGCCGGCGGCGAGTCTACGACGCTGTTGCTGGAAATCTACCAGGACAACGGACAATCGGAAAAAGCTATGGCTCTGGCGGAAAAAATCTTTGCGCGGGACGCCAAAAAGTATCAGGTAGCGCATCGGCTGGCGAACCAGCTGCTCGAAGCCGGCGATCTGGACCGCGCGAGGTCTCTGATTGCGCTCATTCGCGACGCCGCAATCGATTCGGGCGACCATGAAACCATGGCGCAGACAATTTCCCGCATGGCCGAGTGCCGCCCGGGTGAGGTCGAACCGCTCGGATGGCTGGTGGATCTCTACGGCAGGGCCAGCGATTCATTCCGCTTGCCGGACGCGCTGGCGCAGCTTGCGCAGGCGCAGGAAGCTGCGGGGAATCCAGAGCAAGCCCTGGCGACGTACGAACGCCTTTTGGAACGAACTCCGGAAGATGAAACCACGCGCCGTAAATTTGTGCGCTTGCGCGCTCAGTCCGGCCTGGAACCATTGGCCGAAGAAAGTTCGCCGCCGGTGAAGGTCGATCCCGATGCCGCAGGGGAGTCCGCGCCCCAGACCTCTGCCTCAGCCGAACCCATGCTCGAAGAGGAAACGCAGCGTTACGTCACGCAAGCTCTTACGGACGTCGATTTATTTTCCAGTTATGGGCTGACGCAAAAAGCCATCGATCTGCTCGAATCCGTGCTGGAGCGCACCCCCCGGCACGGCCCGGTTCTGGAGCGGTTGCTGGATCTCTCCGTGGGTGCCGGAAACGATCGCCGCACGGCGGAAATTGCCTTGATTCTGGAGCAAATCGCCCGGGAACGCCAGGACCCCTCGGCCGCCGAGCGATATGCCGAATTGCGCCGCCGCTTTCAGCGCGCGGCTGGAATCGAGCCGAATCAAGAGTCATCGCCCAACGCCGCACCACAGGAATTTGCCGTCCCGATTATCGAGGCGGAACTTGACGAACCTGTGGTGGAAACGCCCTCCGGCGAAACGCCCCTGGTGTCGATGGGTATTCCCATGCCCATCGAATCGGTTGTGCACGAAGTTGACTTGTCCGATGAATGGGCGGCCCTTTCGCAACAGCTGGAGGACGCCGTTCAGGTGGAGGGGCTGGCTGCCCCGCTCGAAGATGATGCGGCGCTGCAGACAAGCACGCCCGACACGGAGGCTGAGGCAACTTCGGAGGCCCCGCTGCAAGTGGGAGAGGAAAATACCGGCGAAGCTTCTCCCGAAGTTCCTGCCGAAGTTCCCGACGAAACTCCCGCCTTCGAGCTCGAGATCCAGGACGATATGCCTGCAACCGCTGGCGGTGAAACGCAGGCTGCGGACATTTTTTTTGAGGAGATTGCGGCGGACCTGGAATCGGCTGCTACCTCCCTGGGAATTCCGACCCCCGTGGTGCGCGCTGCAACGCCCGAAGCGGCCGGGCCTGAGCCGCCGGCAAACGCATCGGAGGAGCATTCCGGATCCACCGGTGAGAGTTCCGCGGTTTCCGAGCCAGTGGAACCCGCTGAGCCCGGCGGTCCGCTCAGCGACCTTTTCGATGAGTTTCGATCCGATCTCGGTGAATTCAACAAGGAAGACGAAGATCTGGAGACGCACTACAATTTGGGGATTGCCTACCGGGAAATGGGTTTGCTGGAAGAAGCGATCAGTGAATTTCAGAAAGTCGCACACTTTTCCGGCAAGGGTCCGGCGTTTCGCTACGCCATGCAATGTAGTACGCTGTTGGGCCTGGCGTTCATGGAAAAGGGGCAGCCGGCGATTGCCGCGATCTGGTACGAACGGGCCCTCAAGATACCGGGACTCGATCAGGAATCTATCCTTGCCTTGCGGTATGATTTGGGTGTGGCGCAGGAATTGGCCGGAGACCAGGCAGCCGCATTCAACAGTTTTTCCCAGGTGTATGCGATGAATATTGATTACAGAGATGTGTCCGAGCGAATCGCCCTTCTCGGGAAGGCACGGTAGACGGGCCCCGCATGAAATCCTTTCTGCACGTAATGCTCAGCCTCGACGTTTTTCTGCTCGGGGTGTTGCTGCTTCTGGTTCCCTGGTTCGGTTTTTGGGAACATAATTTTTTCCTCAACAAGTATCCCGTGTTGATTCCGATTCTGCTTCATCCTTCCGTGCGCGGCGCCGTGACCGGTCTGGGCGGACTCGATATCCTGCTCGCCGGGAGCATGCTGCGGGGACGTGCGAACTCCGTTGCCACCCGGACGTAAATCGATCCTCTGTTATGTGACCGACCGGCGCGCATTACAAAACGCGCGCGCTGCTTCCGGCGAAATCGCCGGACCTTCCCAGAATGCATTCCATGAAGTAATAGGCAAAGCGGCTGCCGCGGGAGTCGATTGGATTCATATTCGTGAAAAGGACCTTGCGGGCCACGCGCTGGCCGCGCTGGTGCGGCTCGCCGTTGCGGAGACGCGCGGCGCCGGCACGCGAATTCTGGTGAACGACCGGTTGGACGTGGCCTTGGCCGCGGGCGCGCAGGGCATTCACCTCGGGGAAATGTCCTTGCCGCTGGATGCCGTGGCCGGGTGGCGGCGGAGCGCCGGGAAAGAATTTCAAATCGGAGTATCGTGCCATTCGCTGGAAGCGGCGCGCGCGGCCGGTCGCGGCGGAGCCGACTATATTTTTTTCGGTCCGGTGTTCGCAACGCCTTCCAAAGCGGCGTTTGGTTTGCCGCAAGGCATCGAACGGCTGCGGGAAGTCTGCGGGTCGGTGGAAATTCCGGTGCTCGCAATCGGCGGCGTGACGCTTGAAAATGCGGCGTCGTGCATTGCCGCCGGCGCCGCGGGTATAGCGGCGATCCGGCTGTTTCAGGAAAATGAGAATCTGACTGCGTCCATCGCCCGCCTGCGGGAAATTTAATCCGGCAAAATCTGACGCGAAGCGGGCTGCAAAACGGCTGCAACGCTGCGAACTCAATACTGGAAATTCAATCCGGCAAAAAAAAGCGGGCGTTGCGTCTTCACGGCGCTGGCTCGCCTACCGGTCCACGTACTCCACGCCCAATTGTTTCAGTTTCGCGCGCAGTCCGTACATGTCCAGGCCCAGTTCACCGGAGCGAAGCCGCTCGCGGTTTCTGGTTTCCTTGGCGAGGCGTTCCTCGCTCCGGCGCACCACCTCCGCCGCGTCCTGGCGCTGGACGACCACGACTCCATCGATGTCGCCCACGATGATGTCTCCCGGATGAACCAGGGCCCCCGCGCAGACCACGTCGATATTCACCGAGCCGGCCGATTCTTTCACGGTGCCCTGCGAGGAAATCGCCTTGGAGAACACGGGAAAAGTCATGGCGGTCAGATCCGCGACATCGCGCACGCCGGCGTCAATAATCAGTCCGGTAATTCCATGCGCGCGGCAGGACGTCGCCAGCAACTCGCCGAACATTCCGTCGGAGGATTCCGATTGCGTAGTCACCACCAGGACGTCGCCGGGGCGGCACACCTCGATGGCGGCGTGAATCATCAGATTGTCGCTCGCATGGCAGAACACCGTCACGGCCGGTCCGGCGATGCGCGCTTCCCGGTAAATCGGCCGCATGTAAGGCAACATCAATCCGGTGCGGCCCTGCGCTTCGTGCACGGTGGCGACGCCATGCTCTCCCAGTTTTCGAACCAGGTCGGCGTCCGGCCGCTCAATGTTGCGAACCACTCTTGGTTTCATAAAGTGTTCTCCCGTTACGGCAGGTACGCGCCGCATCTTGAAAAATGTCCGCGGCGCGGGTGCTGAAGATTCGAATCGGGCGCGGGCTTTCGGCCCCCCCCGGTCCGGCGATTGCTTATTGCAGCAGCGCGGCCGGATTCGTCACGGTCATGCGGCGAATCTGATTCACGCTGAAGCCGTTGTCCAGAAGCTTCTGCGCGAACATGGCAAATCCTTCCGCGACGGGCGGATTAATCGTTTGGCCCAGATCGGTGGACAGCACGCAGCGTTCCGGTCCGACCTTGCGGATGGCTTCCATGGCCACGTCCCAGGGGGCTTTGCCCGTGTACATCGTGGTGAAGCAATGCTCGATGAACGCGCCCATTCCGGCGAGCTGCAGTTGCTCGTCCGGCGTCAGATTCTGCGAAGGGAATTCCGCATGCGTGACCAGCACCCTTTGCGCTCCCATTTCGCGCGCGGTCTTCACCAGCTCGAAAATTTCAACGCGGCCGAGGTGCCCGGTTGCCAGAATCATGTTGTGCTTGGCGATCAGTTCGATGCAGCGGCGCGCCGTCGCGGACGCCTTGCCGTCGGCATCGACCACCGTCAGCGGGGGCGGCGCAATTCCGGTGGCCGCAAGCTCGCGCTGAATTTTCGCCCAGAAGGGAAGCTTGACGTTGGGGCCGTCCAGCCGCCCGGCGGTTTCATTCGCCGCGTCCACGGTCGGGAACCACACCATTTTGCAGCCTGAACGCCCGGCAAGTTCCAGGGCCACAGGGTTGAGGCCGCCCACCGAGTGATTCAGCGTGATGGCGCCGTAAGCGGAAATTCCCGGCACGGCCTTGGTCACCACTTTGGCGCGCTCGGCCGTCGGAAAGTAGTGCGACTTCAGCACAAACCCCTTTAACCCGCGCGCCAGAAACTCCTTGGCAAGATCCAGGTCGTCGATGCGCCGCTCGATCACGTCCGGGGCCACGTGCACCTGCACGTCGTAGGCGCCCTGCAGGCATTCCCACGCCGCGTCGGACACCGGCATGGCTTTCGCTGCTTCATTGCTGCCAGGCTTGGCTGGCGGCGTCACGGTCATCTGTAAATTTCCTTTCCCATGAGATTTTCCGTGCTGAAATTCTCCGCGCGGCCGGAACACAAAGTGAAGGAAAACGCCGCCGGAAAATCGGTTCGTATGAGGAATCGAATGGGTTCCTGAAATCAGGCGTCACCCGGCCGAATCGCAGTTTTTGAATATACCTCATTGCCGGGAGGTTGGAATAGAGCCTGTTGCGGAATTCCAATTTGATTTTTGCGGCGGTGAAGGCGCGCTTTCCGGAAAAAACGAAAAGACAGATTTCAGAAATAAATTCTTTCCTGCGAACCTTTGGGCGTTATCCCGCATCTCTAATCCCTTGGGTGTGAGCTGAGAAGCAAAATCAGCCCTCTTTTGTTCCGTAGCCGAGGCCACTGCCGGGCGGCGAAGCTCGGTCCGCGCAATGTGCGTAGCTTTGAGGACCGGCAAATTCGTTGTATCCAGGATTTGAGGAGCATTAAGATGCGC
>DATLTA010000032.1:0-7395 GCA_035533775.1 Candidatus Dormiibacterota bacterium
GAATAACGCCGCGAACTTCAGCATGAGCGCGTTGATCACCAGCCAGAAAATGCCGAAGCTCAGGATGGTGAGGGGAAACGTCACGACCTTCAGAAGGGTGCCGAGCGTGCCATTGACCAGGCCGATGACCACCGCCGCGAAAAGCGCCGTGCCGAAACCTCTCACGAGGATGCCTGGCACGAATCGCGCCACCAGCAGCAGGCACAGCGCGCTTAATACCCAATGCGCCAGCAATTTTGTCATATGATTCTCCGCAACCGAGTCCGAAAACCAAATTTTACCATCCGCCTCTGCCACGCCTTGTGAGCTTACATCAAATTATCTGTGCGGATTTATGTTTGACACCCGATGTCCCGTTCCTCGCTCATGATAAAGTAACGCCCGCTGCAAGGCGCTGGCCGGAAAACGTGTTTCATAGGGCTCCGGAAACGCTATGCTGAACGGGGCGAACCGGAGTGAAATTGTGACCTTTAAACCCAATCGCGAAAGCCCGGAAATATTGCGCCCCCCGTTTGCTCCACCGCGGCGCCCGCTGGATCGGGCGGAGACGTTTTTTTGGAACGAGCGCGAGTTGCGCGCCGGATGGCGGCTGTTCATTTACATATTGTTCTTCGGATTTTTTGCGATGGCGGGAACGTTGCTGGCGGCTGCCCTGCATTTTCCCCATGTCACGCGCACGGAAATGACCGCCACGGCCCTTCTGGTCCAGGAGGCCATCGGGATGATCGCGGCGCTGGCGGCAGCGGCGCTCATGAAGCTGCTCGAGGGCCGGCCCTTCGGCATTTACGGGTTGCCCGGTCCTCCCGCCGCGTTCGGGGCGCGCTTCGGGCAAGGCATCGCCTGGGGCTTCGCGATGATCACGGCAATCATTTTCCTGATCCGGCTGCTGGGGGGATTTACTTTTGGCGATCTGATCCTGCATGGGGCGGCGCTGTGGTGGTACGCGGCGCTGTGGGGCGTGGTTTTTCTCTGTGTGGGTTTCTTCGAGGAGTTTCTGTTTCGCGGGTACACGCAATTCACGCTGGCCACGGGAATCGGATTCTGGCCCGCGGCCACGTCGTTGTCCGCGGCCTTCGGCCTGCTGCACCTCTTCAATGGCGGGGAAGACAAGGTGGGCGCGCTCAGCGTGTTCGTCATTGGAATGTTTTTTTGCCTGACGCTGCGGCGCACCGGAAATCTGTGGTTTGCCGTGGGACTGCACGCGGCATTTGACTGGGGCGAAACCTTCCTTTTTTCCGTGCCCAATAGCGGAATCCTCGCCCCGGGACATTTGATGAACTCCTCGTTCCATGGCCCGGCATGGCTCACCGGCGGAACCGTGGGTCCCGAGGGCAGCGTCATGGCGTTTGGCGTGGTGGCTGTTGCGGCACTGGTTTTCAGCGCGGTGTATCCGGAGCGGGAGGAGATTCACCAGCCGGATTAGCTGTGCCGCCGGTATTGTAGGGGAAACTTATTCCACGATGATGCGGAGGAATTTCTTTTTTCCCGCGCGGACAAGAAATTCGCGCGGCAATGTCAGGTCCACGTCTTTCTTCACGTCGGTGACGCGCTCGCTGTCCAATTCCACCCCGCCTTGCTTCACCAGACGATCGGCTTCGCTGCGGGAAGAGGCCAGTTCCCATTCCACCAGCAATGCGGTGAGGCGTTTCGCGGGGCCTCGCGCAATTTTGCGCAGCGGAGCCTCTTCCGGGGCTTCGCGGTCGCGGAAAATGCGCTGGAATCCGGCGGCGGCTTTGGCCGCCGCTTCCGCGCCATGAAATCCAGCGATAATTTCCTGCGCCAGAGACATCTTCACGTCCATCGGATGTGCCGCGCCGGATTTCACACTGGCGGCGATCGCGGCGATTTCTTCGGGCGTGTGGTCGGTCAGCAGATCGAAGTAGGGCCACATCATGTCGTCCGACAGGGACATCAGTTTGCCGAACATGGCCGAGGGCGCTTCATCGATGCCCACATAATTGCCGAGCGACTTGGACATTTTTCGCCGGCCGTCGAGCCCGACAAGAATCGGCATGGTCAGCGCCACCTGCGAAGGTTGGCCGTATTCGCGCTGAATGTCGCGGCCCACCAGGAGGTTGAATTTCTGCTCGGTGGCGCCCAGCTCGACATCGGCTTCGAGCGCGACCGAATCGTAAGCCTGCAGGAGGGGATAGAGCAGTTCGTGAATAGAGATGGGCAGATTGCCGGCCAGGCGCGACCGAAAATCCTCGCGTTCCAGCATGCGCGCCAGGCGGTAGTGCGCGCACAGGCGGATCATGTCGTGCCCGGCAAGCTTTCCGAGCCACTCGGAGTTGTAGCGGACTTCGGTATTTTCCCGGTTCAGGATTTTGTAAACCTGTTCGAGGTAGGTTTTTGCGTTGTCGTCCACCTGTTCGCGCGTCAGCGGCGGGCGCGTCTCGGACTGCCCGGTGGGATCGCCGACCATGGCGGTGAAATCGCCGACCAGGAAAATCGCCGTGTGGCCCAGGTCCTGAAAATGTTTGAGCTTGCGCAGCACCACCGTGTGGCCCAGGTGCAGGTCGGGCGCCGTGGGGTCCACGCCCAGCTTGACGCGCAGCGGCTTGCCGCTCTTCTCGGAAGCCGCAAGCTTCGCGCTCAGGTCCTCCTCGCGAATAATTTCCGCGGAGCCTTTTCGCAGATAGGCGATTTGCTCGGCCACGGGCTTGAATTGCTTTTTCGTCGTCATGTGCGGGTCGTCAGTATTATTGATTTGGGAGCGCAATCACGCGGCGGCCCTCGATGCGATACCTGCCCGAAAGAATCAGGCGCACCGCCTCTGTGTAAATGCGGTGCTCCTCGACCAGAATGCGCGCGGAAAGCGATTCGTCGGTATCGTCATCGCGCACCGGCACGATGGCCTGCGCCAGAATCGGCCCGGCGTCCAGATTTTCGTCCACCAGATGCACGGTACAGCCGCTGAACTTCACGCCGTATTCCAGCGCCTGCCGCTGTGCTTCAAGCCCCGGAAACGCCGGCAGCAGCGACGGATGAACATTCACGATGCGCTGCGGAAACGCCGCGACGAAATACGGGGAAAGCAGGCGCATGAATCCCGCCAGGCACACCAGCTCGACGCCCGCCTTCTGCAGTTCCGCGACGACCAGCGTGTCATAGGACTCGCGCGGCAGTCCCTTGGACGGAATCGCCTTCGCCGCAATCCCTCGCGCCGCGGCCCGCGCCAGGCCCGGCGCGCCCTCGCGATTGCTGATCACGATGGCGATTTCCGCGCTGGGAATCCGCCCGGCCGCGACACTATCGGCCAGAGCCTCGAAATTCGACCCCCGTCCGGACAGCAACACTCCAATGCGATGCGGCATAAGCAAAAGACGTTAGCACAACCGCGCGGAGCATCCAATGCGCGTCTTGCAACGGCGGCGGAAACGATAGCAGCAGGCCCAGGATTGCCGGTGCAAACCAGTGGCAGGACTTTATTATTCCCGGAAAGTTATTCCCGGAAAACCAGCGTCCCGGCCATCATATCGTGCAGGGCCTGTTTCCTTTTCGTAAAGCCCGCCACGAAGTAGCCGATCCCGAGTGTAATCAAAGTGGAGACAATTTTCGCGAAGAAGCGCGCGGTTGCGCGCCCAAACGAAAGCCGCCGCCCTTCCCGGTCGGTCACGCGCAGGGACATCGCCATTTTGCCCAGCGTGGCCTGCCGCGTCGAGCTTTCCATGACCGCGAAGTACAGCCATTTCATCACCAAAATAAAAACGGCCGCGATCACGATACCCAGAATCACCGGCTCGGTGAACACAAAAATTCCGCGCGGGTCGATCGCGTTTCTGCGCAGAACCAGTCCGAATCCCCCCAGCAGAAACAGAAAAACCATCGCCAGGAACAGGACAGGGATTCCCAGGATCAAGCCGTCGATGCAGGAAGCGACGAAGCGAACCCAGAATCCCGCGTAGGCAGGCGCTGGGGAGGCCGCAGGGCCTGTTGCGGGGCCGTCGATTTCCTGGCCGCAGCCCTGGCAAAAGCGTGTGCCTTCTTTCACCGTCAGGCCGCAGCGTGAGCAGAACATGAGCACCTCGCTCTCCGCTACATCGCAGCAGCACAATCCATCCACAAGAATGTGTTTTATAACTCCTGCGACGGTGCAGGTCAACCTGCGGCCCAGAGCGCCGGCCACGGGCGCATCCATGATGCGGCCACTCCGGGTGTGGCAACGCCGCCGCAGCTGTGGCAAGATTCCAACGTTCAAAATACAGTGGAGGAAAAACAATGAACCTGAAGAATGCAGTGGCGCTAATTACCGGCGGCAGCAGCGGCATCGGGCGGGCTGTCGCTCAATCCCTGGTCGACAGCGGTGCGCGCGTAGCCATCACGGGACGCGACCAGAACCGCTTGGCCGCAACCGCGCGGGAACTGGGCGTGCATCCCATTCACGCGAACGTGGCCGTGGAGGCGGATGTCGAGCGCACGTATCGTGAAGTTCAGGAAAAATTCGGCGATCTGGACATTCTGGTGAACAATGCCGGCATCGGCGTCTTTAAAAACCTTGTGGATTTCGACAGAAAAGAGTTCGAAGACGTTTTCGCCACCAACGTGACCGGAGCGATGTTGATGGCCCGCGAGGCCGCCAGGATTTTCGTGAAGCGGCAGCGCGGCAACATGGTCAACATCTCCTCCACCGCCAGCCTGCGCGGCGCTCCCAAAGGCACCGCCTACTATGCCAGCAAGTTCGCCCTTCGCGGCATGACCGAGTGCTGGCGGGCCGAGCTTCGCAAGCACAACGTTCGCGTGTTTCTGGTCAACCCAAGCGAGGTGTTGACGAACTTCTATCTCACCGCCGGGTTGCCGCAAAACGCGAATGAGACGAAACTTCGATCCGAAGACATTGCCTACGTTGTGAAATCCATCCTGGAGATGGACGACCGCGGCTTTGCGCCCGAAGTATCCATTTTTGCCACCAATCCCAAGGACTGACGCGGGACTGACGCGGCAGATTTTGCGGCGCTTTTCCGGCCCAGTGCAGCGCGCGCGGAAGCTAGAGCGCCAGTTTTCCGGTATAGGTGACTTGCGGCTTGCGCGGATCGGCGCGCTGCACGTGGCCAATGCGGTAGAACTTCTCGCGACGGCGCTTCAGTTCGGATTCGACGGCCTTGTGATGTTCCAGGGGCACGACGAGGACCATGCCGATGCCCATGTTGAAGGTGCGCAGCAATTCCTCGCGGCACAGGTTTCCCAGTCCGGCGAGATAGGAAAAGATGGGCGGCACGGGCCATGAGCCCAGCTCGATTTCGGCTTGCGCGCCGCGCGGCAGCACGCGGGGCAAATTTTCCGTGATGCCTCCCCCGGTGATATGCGCCATGCCCGATAGCCAGCCCCGCGCGACCGTGTTTTTCAGCATCGGCCAGTAGCACCGGTGCGGGCGCAAGAGCTCCGCGCCGATTTTGTTGCTGACTTCTGCGACGTAGGCGTCCGGCTGGAGCCCCGCCTGGTCAAACACCAGCTTGCGCGCCAGCGAGTAGCCGTTGGTGTGCAATCCTGTGGAAGGAAGCCCGAGCAGCAGATCGCCCGCTTTCACCGCGCTTGTTTTTTTCAGGCTGGCGCGTTCGAGCACGCCCACAATGAAGCCCGCCAGATCGTATTCTCCCGGCGCGTAAAAGCCGGGCATTTCCGCCGTTTCGCCGCCAATCAGCGCGCACCCGGCGCTATGGCACGCCCGCGACATTCCCTCGACCACTTGCTCGACGATGTTCGGGTTCATCTTGCCCATGGCCAGGTAATCGAGGAAAAACAGGGGTTCGGCGCCGAGCGTCAGAATATCGTTGACGCAGTGATTCACCAGGTCGCCGCCCACGGTCGAGTGGATGCCCGTGGCCGCCGCGATTTTCAGCTTTGTGCCCACTCCGTCGGCACTCGATACCAGCACCGGCTCGCGCCATTTCTTATCCAGCGCGAACAGCCCTCCAAACGAGCCGATGCCGCCGATCACTCCCTTGGTAAACGTGCGCGAGGCGATGCGCCGGATGCGCTGCTTGGCCTGATCCGCAAGTGAAATATCCACACCCGATTGCGCGTAATCCATGAACGATGAACTCTTTCTGCCGTGGCGAGAAAAGCCGGGCGGCATGTCCCCGTTTTAAACCAGGCCTGAACTCACCTGAACTAAAATGTTTTGAAGATGCGGCCCCAGCGCACGATGCTCGGATGCAGGAAAACACTGGCGTACGCATACATCCGGTCGCGAATATGCCCCGAGTCCCAGGCGCTTTCCGGCGCATTGATCGACATATACACCATGATCGGCACACCAATAATATTCGCGCGCGGCACGTAGCCCCAGTACCGGCTGTCGTAGGAATCGTTTCGGTTGTCGCCCATCATGAAATATTCGCCGGCCGGAACGGTCACCGGACCGTAATTGTCGGCGGGGTTGGGCGGATCGGCACGGTACGGCTCTTTCAGCGCCTTCCCGTCGATGTACACCACGCCTTCTCGAATTTCAAGGTGATCTCCTGGCATTCCGATCAGGCGCTTGATGTAGTCCGGAGTTCCCGGGAGCGGTGCGCGGAAGATGACGATCTGTTGGCGGTGCGGGTTGCGCCAGAGGCGCACGTGCAGATCCGTCATGGGCACTTCTGCGTCGTAGCCAAAGCGGCTCATCAGCAGATGATCCCCCACCAGCAGCGTATTTTCCATCGAACCGGAAGGAATCACGCGAGCCTGCACGATCGTTCCCGTGATGAACAGGAACGCCAGAATCACCCAGAGCCAGGACAGCGCCTCCCGCAGGATGATCTTTTTCAGATTCGGCTTCGGCTCGCTGGCAACTTCTACTTTTTCCTTTACTCTACCGTTCATTTGGCACCACCTGAATTTCCACGACCGGCGATTCTTCATTTTCGGCCGCTCGCGGATCGAGTTCCGCTTGCGCGCCGTCCACCGGATAGACACCCGTATAACACGATGTACAGAATATGCCCTGCGTGTCGCCGACCGCGCGCCGCAAATTTTCCAGCGAAACGTAGCCCAGGCTGTCGGCGCCCAGATAACGGCGAATTTCCTCGACCGTGCGCTGACGCGGATCGAGTTTTCCGTCTAAGGCTTCGATTTCCAGCTGTGTCAGGCGGGGGCGTCCCCGGGATTCGTCGGCCGCGATCAATTCCTCGCGTGTCGGTGTATCCACGCCGTAATAGCAGGGCGAGATGGTCGGCGGGCAACTGATGCGCATGTGGACTTCGGTTGCTCCGGCTTCGCGCACCAGGCGCACGATTTTCCGGCTGGTCGTGCCGCGCACCATCGAGTCATCCACCAGCACCACGCGCTTGCCCTGGAGCATCCCGCGCACGGGATTGAGCTTCAATTTTACGCCAAAATCGCGAATGGCCTGCTGCGGCTCGATGAACGTGCGTCCTACGTAGTGGTTGCGAATCAATCCCATGCGGAACG
>DATLTA010000033.1:0-10163 GCA_035533775.1 Candidatus Dormiibacterota bacterium
GAGCGCAGCGATGACGTTGCCATCCTCGTCCCAACTGCCGCCCATACCACGGGGTGCATCGCACAAGGTGATGGCCGAGCCTCCATCCACCGAAATCTTTTGCAGGTTTCCTGGAGTGAAGAAAGCGACCCACTTCCCGTCCGGAGAGAAGAAAGGTGCATAGGCCCCCTGCGTTCCTATAAGCTCAGTGGCGGTGGGCTGATCGAGCAGTCGGGTAAATTGCCGATTTTGAGACACATAAACGATCGCGCGCCTGCTCGGGGCTCATGTAGGCGGCCGTCCCGAGAATCACTCCCTGCGTGGCGGCCGCTTGACTCAGTGTGGGCGAATTGCCGATATCTACGCTCGACGGGTCGCCTTCGAACGCTTTCGCCAGACCGAAGTCCAGCACCTACACTTTTCCCTTGGGCGTCACCTTCACATTCGCGGGCTTCAGGTCGCGGTGAATGATGTTCTTTTCGTGCGCCGCTTCGAGGGCTTCTGCAATCTGCTTCGCTATCGTGAGAGCCTCTTCGACGGGAACAGGCCCGTCGCGTTTAACGCGCTGCTGCAACGTGTCGCCGGGAACCAGTTCCATAACGAGATACTGCACACCGTCGGAATGTTCCAAGCCGAAGATGGTTGCGATATTGGGATGATTCAGCGCCGCCAGCATCTTGGCTTCGCGCTGAAAACGGGAGAGCCGCTCAGGATCGTGCGCGACATCTTCGGGCAAAACTTTGATGGCCACGTCGCGCCCGAACTTGGTGTCATGCGCCTGATACACCTCGCCCATTTAGACCACGCCGATTGTGGCGCCGACTTCGTACGTGCCGAGTATTGTGCCTGCGGGAAGAGGCATAAAGAGATTGGGCTGAGTTTACTCAATTAGGAATAGAATAAGTAATGAATAATAGTCAATGCGAAAGATGGGACATATGGACGTGGCGGTGCCGGCAATGTTCTTGCCGGTTCCCAGACCAGGAAATGACCTGAAGATGATCGGGAAAGCGCTATAATCGAGCAAGTTCCAAAAAAACACATGCCGGCCGGGAGAAAATTCCATGATTTCGCCAACCATCAGAAATTTCATGAGGCAGCAGGGATTTACTGAAGAAGCGGATTCGGCCTGCGACATGCATTTCGAGGGGCTGTATTTTCAGCCGAGGATTGTGGGGCTGCTCCTGCTGCTGGCGATATTTCTGCAATCGCCGGGCTTCTTTTTCGTGCTTTCCGCGGTGCTCTGGTGGAATGTGATTTTCCCGAAATGGAATCCTTTTGAAATGTTCTATAACGCCGTGTTTGCCGTGCCGCGCGGGAAACCGGTTCTCATTCCGGCTCCGCCTGCGCGCACATTCGCGCAGGGGATGGCGGCGGCGTTCATGCTGGTGGTAGGGCTGGCGCTGACCGCGGGGTGGGTCGTCACGGCCTGGGTTTTCGAGGGATTTCTGGTGGCCGCGTTCGCAGCGCTGCTGTTCGGGAAATTCTGCCTCGGCGCGTATGTGTATCACGTATTGCGCGGCCGAGTGGCTTTTGCGAATTCCACGTTGCCGTGGGCGCGCCCGCGCACGTAAAGTTTTCTCTTTCCCGTCTTTCCCGCAAGTAAACCGTCAGACGGAATAGTGATTTTATAAATGCCCTCAGGTTGTGCTTGCTCCACGCCTCAGGGGCTAAAGCCGCGATCTTCTTGTGGTTTTGATGTCGCGGCTGAAGCCGCGACCCACAAAAATCAATTATCAGACGAGTTCTAGCCCGGTGGGCGTTGCTGAAAAGGCCTGCCGGGAATTCGTACGGGTGGCACTGCCTCAGGTGGGCGCGGCGGTGCGCCCTGCGGAGAACCAGGTTGTGCGCCCCTGGGAGGCGCGGGCGGCATTGCCGGGGGAGGCTGCAGAGGAGCCGGAGGCGCGGAAGGCTCTCCGCGTCCTGCGTAAATCGCCGGCATCTGGTGTGGCGGGAGTCGCAGGGCGCGCGGCGTAATGACGATCAGCATTTCGGTGTGCTGATTGTCGGTTGCATTTTCACCGGTCAGCAGGCCGACGCCGGGAGACGTGGAGGACCAGGGCAAGCCGCTGACGCTGCGAGCTTCATTCGAATGAATGATTCCGAAAAGGACGGAACTTTCGTTTTCGCGCAGGCGAACCGTTTGCTCGACCGTGCGATTGGCCAGGACGGGAATGCCATTGACCGATGATCCGGCAAGGCTGCGAATATCGAACTCCAGCTGCAGGGTCACATCATCATCGTCGTGCATGCGGGGCGTTGCTTTCACTTTCAGTCCCAGGTCGACGTATTCCGCGGACGGATATCCCTTCTGCGTGGCGGCGTAGGCCAGCGAGGATTGCAGCGTGTTCAGCGTGACGGTGACGGTATTGGAAGATTGGTTCACGGTCACGAGGTCCTGCGTGCCGTCACCATTCAAGTCCGCCGAAGCTACCGCGATCGGGGAGTTTCCCGTGGGCAGGGGAATCGGCGCGCTGAACGTGCCGTCGCCTTTGCCGACCAGAATATCGACGTTGTTGTCGGTGCGGTCGGCGACGGCCAGGTCCAAGGCGCCCGCACCAGTGAAATCGGCGGCCAAAATCCCCGTGGGACTCGAGCCGGTTGGGAAATCGGTGCGCGCGCTGAATGTGCCGTCGCTGTTGCCGAGCAGGATGGAAACCGAGTTGCCCGTCTGATTGGTAATGGCGAGGTCGGGGCGTCCGTCGGCGTTCAAATCGGCCGCAATAATCCCCGCCGGGCCCTCTGCCGTGCTGTAGTCAACTTTTGCCGCGAACGTGCCCTGGGTGGCGGAGGTGCCGTCATTGTTCTGAAGCAGGATGGAAACTGTATTGTCCGCGAAGTTGGTTACGGCCAGGTCGGGACGCCCGTCGGCATTGAAGTCTGCGGAAGCAATCGCCGTTGGCATAATCCCGACCGGATAGTCGGTGGTTGGACTGAAGGTCTTATCCCAATTGCCCGTAATGTCCGCGTGGCCGAGCCAGATCGAAACCGTGCCGTTGGCGGTGCCGTTCCCCTGATTGACAATGGCGAGGTCCAGAATTCCATCGCTGTTGAGGTCCTCCGCCAGCAGCGCCACGGGGTGGTTACCGGCAGGGTAGGTAATGGGAGCTGCAAAGGTGCCGTCCCCATTTCCCAGCAGGATCGACACGCTGTTGTTGGCCGCATCCGCCACGGCGATATCGGTGTTGCCATCGCCATTGAAATCGCCCAGCGCAAGGGCCGAAGGAGCTGCGGGTAACGACCCTGATGGAATTGTAATGGTGGTCGGGGTGCCGAACGTGCCGTCACTGGCCCCGAGAAAAATCGAAATCGTGCCATCGGTTTGATTGGCGACAACCAGGTCCTGGTGGCCATCCCCGTTGAAATCCCCCAGAGCCAGCGCGACCGGGCCGCCGCCGGTCGCGTAATCGGTGCGCGGAAGCGTCAATCCGGTCAGCAACCCAGGCGAAATCGTCGAGCCAGGGGAGGTCACGTTCGAAGACAGCAATGCGAGATCGACCGGATAGCGGTCCCCCACGAAAAACGTGGCGGGTTTGCCGTCCTGCGCGCGCAGCAGGATGCGTTGCGCGCTGCGCACGGCGCTGAGCGCCTGGCTGAAATTTGCCGTAGCCCCCGGAACGGTTGCCAGAAAGATGGACTTGCCGCCGCCAAAAGCGATCAGCGGAGGCAGGACCGATCCCAATCCGCCCGCAGACCCCAAGGCGCTGCTGCTGCCAAAGATGCTTTGAATCACTTGCAGCAGTGTTCCGTTATTCTGGGCGGCCTGCAACTGCTGTATTTCGGAGCTGCTGAGCGCAAATACATTCGACGCGGTCGGCGGAGTAATTCCCAATTGACGCGCCGCATCGCGATTCAATTCGAGGATCTCTATTTCCAGCATCAATTCGCCGCGGGGCTGCTCGATCTGATGGAGCAGCGCCTGGGCCAGGGCGACATTTTGTTGCGTGCTGCGAACCGTCAGCGTGTGCGTGGCTGTGTTCAATTGCGTCCGTGTGATCCCGGTGATCTCTCGAATCATTCGAACCGTCTCGTTCATATCGTCGGGGGTGACCGCGTCGGGCAGCAAAAGCGTTTTTTCGACCACCGGGGCGTACTCCCGCACCTTTTGCGGGGTGTCCTCGGTGACAAACAAAGTATGTTCGTCGGCGACGCGCGTGAACGTGTCGGTCTGGCGGGAAAGGATCATCACGGCTGTCTTGAAGTCCATATTCGGAGCTTGAAAGCGTATGGCGCGGTCCGGCAAATCACCGTCAAACACCACCGTCACGCCAAATTGGCGGCCGATTTCCTCATAGGCGCCGCGCATCGTGCCGCGATAGTCGAAATCGTGTTTTCCCGGCTTGAACTGGAGCTTCGGCAATCCGGCCAGGCGAGGCGGCTTCTGCTGTCCGGCGAGCGGCGAATCGAGGGGCAATTCCGCCAGGCGCTCACGCGTGATGGCGTAGTTCGGGTCCATGGCCTGCGCCTGCAGCAGCAGCGCGCGCGCCTGGCCGGTTTCCCCGGCAAGTTCCTGGCGCTCGGAGGCGTTCAGCATTTTCTGAACCAGCTGAAATCGTGCATGTTCCTTCAGAGCTGAATATTCCAAGTTCGAGGGGGCGGCGTCGGAGGCTTTGGTGTAATCGGCATAAGCTGTTTTCCAATCACCGGATTGCTCGGCGCGCTGCCCGGCCTGGAAGGCTTTTTCCGCACGGCGCTTGCCGGGGTGTGCGGCGGGAGCAGTCGCAGTTTTGGCTGGAGACGCAGCCGGGCGCGATGATTTGGGTTTGCCGGGCGCCGATTGCGCCCAGGCGGACGCCGCAACCAGCAAGGATACCAGGGCGACGATTAGCAAACCTCTGGCAGGGGTAGCCAGAAGGCCGCCTGCAGCGCGAACCGCGAGATGAAATCGAGCCTTGTGCATCGCCAGAATCATGTAGATGCATATTCTACCGTCAAGGAAGTCGCAGGCGGTAGAATCTTGACCTGGGGTGACCGGGCGTGTACACTGTTTCTTCCAGTTGCGATTGGGTTGCAACTAGGATGCGCCCCTGCGGGGCTCATAAGGGACTTGCCACTTGATCTCCTCATTTCTGATTGCTCTCCGGGAAGGTGTCGAAGCCGCCCTCGTCGTCGGCATTGTTCTGGTCTATTTGAATCGCACCGGCCGCGCCGCCCTGACCCGCTGGGTGTGGGGCGGAGTCGCCCTGGCGACGGCTTGCAGTCTGGCCGTGGCCATCGCTCTGGAACGCTGGCAAATCAGCGAAGACGGATTCGAAGGGGTGTTGCTGCTGATCGCGGCGGTATTTGTCGTCACCATGATTATCTGGATGAATCACGTGGCGCGGCACCTGAAAACGGCCATCGAGCAGCGCGTGGAAACCTTTGCCGCGAAAAGCACGTTTTCCGCGGGGTTGGGTTTGGGCGCGTTCGTCTTCTTCATGGTGATCCGCGAGGGAGCCGAACTCGCGCTGATTTTGCGCGCCGTGGAGCTTTCCAGCGAAGGCCTGGCCGTGTGGATCGGAACGACACTGGGCCTGTGCGTCGCCATCGCCGTGGGATGGTTCTTTTTCCAGGGCACGCTGAAAATTTCGCTCGGAAGATTCTTTTCGGCGACCAGCACGATTCTGATTATCGTCGCCGTGCAGCTGGCCCTCACCGGGCTGCACGAATTGAGCGAGGCAATGTGGCTGCCATCGAGCCGCATCGAGATGGCCTATGTCGGCCCCATTGTCCGCAACGAGGTTTTCTTTTTTACGGTGATCCTGGGCGCCGCGGCGCTGCTGGTCCTGCGGGAGTGGATGTCTGCGCGCAAGCGGACAATCGAAAATGTTGCCGACGCCGCCGAACGGCGGCGCCTGGAATGGGAACGCCGCAAGCAGCTCCGCTGGGCCTTCGCCTCGACGTTCACCTGCACGGCCGTGATCCTGATCCTGATCGCGGAATTTGCGTACACGCGTGTGACCGCAATGCCCGAGGTGCACTCGATCCAGGCCGATGGCAGTGTGGTCCGCATTCCCATTTCCCAGGTGAGCGATTCGAAACTTCATATTTACAGCGTTGATGCGAATGGCACGAGCCTGCGATTCATTGTGATCCGCAAGCCCAATGGAAGCTGGGGCACGGCGCTGGATGCCTGCCTGATTTGCGGCACGGCCGGCTACCGGCAGGAGGGCGCGAACGTGATCTGCCTCAACTGCGGTTCGGCCATTTACATTCCAACCATAGGACAGGCCGGAGGATGCAATCCGGTTGGCGTGCCATCGCACGCCGAAAACGGCTCGCTGGTGATTGACGTTTCGTCGCTGGAGTCGGCGATGAGTCGCGTCCCGCATTAGATGCAGGCAAGGATGCGGGCAGTGGAGCAAGCGGCGTCTGCGGGCATTTATGAGAGAGCTTCCAGTAAAGAGACCTAGTAGAGTGAGGCGGGGGTCCCGAAGCGTTGAGCAGCAGTTTTTCCCCGGGAACAATCAGCCATGTTTCTTCGAATTGTCAGCGATTCGTTTATGCGCAAGCCGCGCCGCAAGATTCTGACGGCGGCGGCGCTGGCACTGGCCATGGCGGTGGCCACGGCCACACTTGACGTGGCGCTGGATATCGGCGACCGTCTCGCGCAGGAGTTTCGCTCGCTGGGCGCGAACCTGCTGGTTACCCCGGCTTTGGACACCCTGCCGCTTGAAATCGGCGGAGTCGATTATCGTCCCGTGAACGCGGGCGCCTATTTGCCGGAGGCGGATCTGGGCAAGTTGAAGACGATATTCTGGCGCAACAATATCGAGGGATTTGCGCCGTTTCTCGACGTGCCCGTGGAAATCGCCTCGGGCAGTTCAGGCAAAAAAGCGCGGGAGCAACTGATTGGGACCTGGTACCGCCACGCGGTCGCCGTGCCCGACGGCAGCACATTCGTGACGGGCGTTTCCGCCACCGATCCATGGTGGCACATCGATGGGCGGTGGTTTTCCGACAGTTCCCGGGACGCCGTGGCGGGTGCGGGGATCGCGCAGCGCCTGGGACTGCACATCGGCAGCGCCATCACACTCACCTCAGGCGATCGGACGCAAGCCCTCACCGTCACGGGAATTGTTTCGACCGGAGGCCGAGAGGATGACGCTATTCTTGCGCCTCTGGAGGTGGCGCAAGATCTTGCCGGGCGCCCCGGCCAGTACCGGCGCTTGTTGGTCAGCGCGCTGACCAAGCCTGCGGATGCATTTTCCCAGCGCGATCCCGCCACGATGACGCCGGCGGAATACGATCGCTGGTACTGCAGCCCGTACATCTCTTCGATCTCGCACCAGATGCAGCAGGAGTTGCCTGGCGTGAATGTGCACGCGATCCGGCAGGTGGCCGAAGGGGAGGGCCGTATCCTTACGCGTGTCAGCGGACTGATGTGGCTGGTGACCCTGGCCGCGCTGTTTGCCGCCGCGCTGGCGGTGGGCGCGACTTCCGCCACCACCGTGTTGGAACGCCGCTCGGAAATTGGCTTGATGAAGGCGCTGGGCGCAAGCCATGGCGCCGTGGGCGCATTTTTTATTGCCGAACAGTTGCTGCTCGCCCTGGTCGGCGGCATTGCGGGATATGGGATGGGCATATTCCTGGCGCGATTTCTGGGCATCGGAATTTTCGGGATTGCTCCCGCCTTCCGATGGATACTTCTTCCCATCGTTCTTGTCCTTGCGGGGGCCGTGGCGGTGCTGGGCAGCCTGGTGCCGCTGGTACGCGCCTCACGCGTTGATCCTGCCCCGGTTTTGCGGGGAGAATGACGGAGTGCCCACCCGCTCGATGTTCTTAAGAATCCTTTGGAAATTGCTGGGCGCGAGCCGCGGGCGTCTGCTGCTGGCGCTGGTCGCACTGGCCAGCGGGGCCGCGATATGTTCGGCGCTGTTGAATGTGAACCTGGATGCGGAAAAAAAACTCACGCAGGAGTTCCGCACTTTCGGCGCAAACGTTGTCATCGCGCCGAAGGCGGGAGATAACGCCGCGCTTGCTGACGCCGGGATCATGGATCGCATTGCCGGATTGCATATTCCGCAGCTGGTTGCCGCGGCGCCTTATCTGTATATCGCTGCGAACTCCGGGACGCAGCCCGTGATTCTGGCCGGAACCTGGTTTGACCAGGTGGCCAAGATGGATTCCTGGTGGAAAGTGCAGGGCAAGTGGGTCTCCGCCAAGGAGAACCGTGCGGAATGCCTGGTGGGCCAGACGGCGGCGCGCCAGCTGGGCCTGTCGATTGGCAGCAGCGTCGAACTGAGGTCCGGCGGACGCAACATCTCGCTCAGCGTCGCGGGTATCGTGACCACCGGCGGCTCAGAAGACAATCAGATCCTGACCTGGCTGGATGTCGCGCAGGGGCTTGCAGGATTCTCCGGCAAGGTGAGCCTGGTCCAACTCAGCGTTTCCGGGAGGTCTTCCGAGATCGAGGGCGTGACCCGCCAGCTCGCTGCTGCGCTTCCCGGCCTGGATGTTCGCCCGGTGCGGCAGATCGCAGCCGCCCAGGGCACGATTCTGGGCCGCATTCGCGGGTTGATTTTCTGGACGATCGCGCTGATTCTCATTCTTTCCATGTTCGGGGTTCTGGCCTCGATGGCGGCGCTGGCGATGGAGCGCAGCAAGGATGTGGGCCTGATGAAAGCCCTGGGAGGCTCGGTCGGTAAAATCATGCGACTGTTTTTGGCCGAGGCTGGCGCGTTGGGCCTGCTGGGTGGGACAATTGGGTTTCTTGTTGGGGTGGTGCTGGCCCGATGGATCGGATGGCGCGTATTCAACGTCGCCATTTCACCTCACCTGGAAGTACTTCCGATCACCGTGGCATTGACCGTTGTGGTGGCCCTTGCGGGAGCGCTGCCGTTGCGGTTTCTGGGGCGTGTGCGCCCTGCGGAGATTTTAAGAGGAGAATGATGGCGCCGCTGGTGCAGGTCGAACAGCTCGAAAAGCGTTTCGGAGAGGTGTGCGCGCTCAACCGGGTAAGCTTCGAGGTGGAAGCGGGCGAATGGATTGCCATCATGGGCCCTTCGGGGTCCGGCAAAACCACGCTGATCAACATCCTTGGCGGGCTGGATCACCCAAGCGGCGGCCGCGTCGTGGTGGATGGCCGGGACATCAGCCACCTCGGCGAGCGGGAACTCACGCGCTACCGCTCGGAAAAAATCGGTTTTGTATTCCAGCAATTTCACCTGGTTCCTTACCTCACGGCCGTTGAAAACGTGATGCTGGCGCAGTATTTCCACAGCATTACGGATGAAAAGGATGCGGCGGAAGCGTTGCGGCACGTCGGGCTTGGGGACCGCCTGAGCCACGTTCCCGCGCAGCTATCCGGTGGAGAGCAGCAGCGCGTGGCCATCGCGCGCGCCCTGATCAATCATCCAAAACTGATTTTGGCCGACGAGCCCACCGGAAATCTCGACGAGGCTAACGAGGTCGTCATCCTGGACCTGTTTCGCCAGCTGCATCTGGCCGGGCACACGATTCTGGTGGTCACGCATTCGCAGGTTATTGGAAATCTCGCGGATCGCCGCGTGGAACTGGAACACGGCCACCTCGCGCGCATCAGCGCCCCGCCGGCCGTGCTCAAGGATTAAGAAAGCGACGCCATGCCGATTCCCATCGATGCGCGAAGAAAGCCCGCCAGCGTGAAGATACATGTGTCTTCCGGAGCGGGCATCGACATCACCTGGTCGGACGGGCACGCGAGCCATTACGATTTTGCATCTTTGCGCGAGCAGTGTCCCTGCGCGATGTGCAATGACGAGAGGCGGGAAAAACAGGCGCAGGAGCAGTCCGCGCTGTCCTCTGCGGCCCTGCCCATGTACAAGCCCAAGATCACCGCCAAGGCCGCCCATGCCGTGGGGAACTATGCCGTGCAAATCGATTTCAACGACGGGCATGCGACGGGTATCTACAGCTTCGATTTTCTCAGGACCATCTGCCCGTGCGATGCCTGCGCCCGGCAGTACCGTTCGGGCGTGGAAACGCCGGTGGTGTCCTAATTGCGGGATGACACAGCGGTGCGCCCACAAAAACCAACAACAATCAATCGAGAATAGAGCTGAGTTCAACAACAATCTTTGCAACAAGCTGCGACATCTCATGGAGCGTTGCAACGACCGACTTATTTTCGATAATCGGAGGTTCGTTGAACGCTATATCGACATGGAACTTCATATTTTGCTCTACTTCCGATTCGGGGATAGTGCGGAGTATATCGCCAGCGT
>DATLTA010000034.1:0-6506 GCA_035533775.1 Candidatus Dormiibacterota bacterium
CTCTGGGAAGTGGAAAGGAAGCTGCTCGCCGAAGTCCGTATCCGGCAGCTCAAGATGCCGCGGTCGCTGTATCTGGTTTCGCGGCGCGGCGCGCGCCTATCGCACGCGGCTGTGGGGTTGATGCGCCTGCTGCATGCGTGACGCTTGCAAGGCGAGCAGCGCGCTACGGGGTGTAGCGCGCTGCTCCACCTGCTATTTCTGGTTCTTATACCCGTTCCCGGGAAGCTTATCGACGTTGGTGATGCGTTCCTCGTACTCCCGGAGCGCCGAGAGTGTGCACGGCTGGGCATCCAGCACCCAGGTGGGCTTCAGTTTGTAGAAATAGGTGATGTGCCAGGGCTTCGCGTACATGACGGGATCGTCAAACGTAAAGACGATCTTCAAGGTGTCATGATCCACGCGTTGCCAGCGCTCGGTCTGGTGCATGGAGGGGCTCAAAGGAAAACCTTGCCAGGTGAGAAACTGCTTGCCGTTGTACCCCTGCGATTCCACAACAAACGTATCTCCCTCCCACTTGCCGATCGAATATCCCATGAAGCTGGGTTCCAGATCGTCGGGAAAATTCCGTCCATCCGTCCAGATTTCCCGCCAGTTGTCGTAATACTCGAAGTGCTGCAGGAGCCTGTTGCGGCTATCAATGTTCTCAAATGGCCTTGGTGTAAAGAAGTTGCGCGCCGTGCCATAGGGGTCGCAATCCAGGACAGCTCCTCTGGCAATAAACTTCTTGTTCGCCTCGTATTTCGCCAGCCCTACCGCCGTAAAAGGAGGCAAGGGGTTCGGGTTGCCGCCCAAATCGAGCGGATTGACCTCGCCCTTGGGTTGCATGGCCGGCGAGGGATTCCAAATCCCGGAAAAATCGTGCGGGTCGTAGGGTTGCGATTTCGCGCTGGCCTTGGTTACGCCTGTTTTCTGAGCGGTCTGGGCATTCGCGCCCGAGGAAAAAACAAATACTGCCGCTAATATAGCCATCAGATAAGTGATGCGGCTTCGCATTTCGAGACTCCTTTCGCGGCTCACATTCAGCATTGGATCCATGGGCGGAATCACAAATCGTGCCGGCGGAAATGAATCCACGCCCGGCGGGACGATTTTGCGACTGGTTACGGGTGTGTCGCCGGGTCGCCGGAAATGGACCCGCCTTTTAACTCTTCACCGTTCGCCAATATAATCTTGCGAATCATTCCGATCGGCGTGCCCCGCTTGCTCGGCGCAATCGTGACCGTGATTTCTTCCCCGGCCTGCAGGGTGTGGGGACTCCAGCCCGCCCTCTTCAGCACGGCTGGAGCGAGGGTTTCAATGCCCCAGTTCACGACCTTGCCGTTCTTATCCTTCACGTCGAGATAAATCTGGCAATGGGGGTTGGACCAGTTAAATTCCGTCACGGTTCCTTTCATGGTGATCGGGTTTTCCTGGTCGTACTCCGAACCACCATGGTGCGCGAACGCCGGCACGCTGACCATCAGCAGTCCGGCAGCCAGCGCGAATATTGCCGCCAGTTTGGTTTTCATGACTACCCTCTTTCCTTGGATTGCACGCGCGCACGGATTGTCCACCCGCCCGGCGCCGCGAACGGCTGAAATCGCGCAGACAAGCCGCTGATTGCTATGAATTGAATCACTTCGGTGGGAGGATATCACACAGCTAATCAGTTTATAAATATTCTTGCCGGCGGAAGCGATTCGCGCGCTCGTCGCTTCGCGTTGCCTGGCGGACCGAGGTTGACACAACGGCGCAATAGGCATAGCGTTTTGCGCAAAGTGGAACCTTGGCGGAAAACGGGAGGAAAAATGGATGTCGAGCGGAGTTGCGAGAGCGGTGACCGGAAAAGATTTCGCCTGCATCGTGTCCTGTGCTTTGCGGCGCTGGTGGCCGTGCTGGCAACCGGCGTGGCGCACGCGCAGGTGCCTGCCGATATCGAGGCCAAGCTCCTGAAGATCGGGCCGATTGTCGATCCAGGCTGCACGGCCAAAATCTACCGGCCGCTGATGCCTCCGGAAGAGGTGGCGGACCAATACCTGGAAATGGAAAAAACGGGCAAGCCCAGCAACCAGGTTCCGCTGTATCCGGGAATTACCATCGAGCGTGACGTTTCGTTTGGCCGCGATCCCAATGACGTGGTGGATATTTTTCATGCGGAAAATGGCCCTGCCTCGCGCACCGTTCTGATCTACGTTGCCGGGGGACCCGGCACCAAGATCGAAATCCAGAATAAGCAAGCCAACGCTTTCAACGACAACATCGCGCGCTGGGCCACGGAAAACGGAATGGTCGGCGTACTGATGCAGCGGCACGGCCCTGCGCCGGGCGCGCCACCGGATTTTTACGCCCCCGCCAGGGACGTTTCGGCCATGCTGCGGTGGGTCGAGGCGAATATTTCCAAATACCAGGGAAATCCGAATCGGATATTCATCTGGGCGCATTCGGCGGCCAATGGTCCGGTGGGAATCTATGCCGGGCATCCGGAACTGTACGGTCCCAAAGGCATCGGCCTGAAGGGTATTGTCTTTATGTCCGGCCAGTTCAATATTCTGCGCCCCGATGGCAGCAACCCCGTTCCGCCCGCCGCCCCGGCCCGGAAAGATTCCGTACACGTCATGGGGGCCGCTTGCGGCGAAGGTCCCAGCACCGCCAATAGCGGCGCGCTTCCCGGCAAGGCCCCGGGGCAACCCGGAGGTCCCGTCGTCATGCCGGAAGGAACCGGTGGCAGAGGCCACGCGCCGAAAGTTTCCAGGGCCGAATTGATCAAGCGCTCCAGCCTGCCCGGACTGGAAAAGACCAGCGCCAAAATTTTTCTGGCCTCGGCCGAATTCGATCCCGGCGTGGTGGATGGCAAGCCAAGCTCGTTTAACCGGGCCTTGCACGATGAGTTGTGCAAGCTGGATGGTGCAAAGGCGGTGGACGGGAAAGGGCATTGCCCGATGCTGGTGGTGATGAAGGGCGAAAGCCACATGTCCGAGCCCTTTTCGGTGGATTCGGGCGACAGGACAGTTTCCGCACCCATCCTGGCGTGGATCAGGAGCGTGCAGTAGTTTTCCGACGTGATATGGGTGGGCATTGAGGGGGATATTTTCGGGCTGTACGTTCATCGGTCAGATTCGAAATCACAAGGAGATTCAATTATGCCAATTCGGCCGGCCAGGATTTGCTCGACACGTTTTCTGTTAATTGCTTTGGTCTCTCTTGCAGCCGCAATCCCGTGTGGCGCGCAGGCGCAAGCGTCCGCGAAACATTCACCGCCCGCGAAAAGTGTGGAGATTGTTTTCCTGGGAACGGGGAAGCCGACGCCCATTGCCTATCGCCAGGGACCCGCGCTGGCGATCATTGCGAATGGGAAGGCCTACATGGTGGATGCCGGGACCGGCGTGATCCGCCGGGCCGATACGGCTTTCCGGCGCGGGATTCCCGCTCTCCGGCCACGCGATATAGACATTGCGTTCTTAACGCACCTGCACAGCGATCACACGCTCGGATTGCCTGACATGATTCTCACTCCCTGGACCGCTGAACGGACCAAGCCGTTGCGCCTGTACGGACCGGAAGGCACGAAGGAAATGGCCGAGAATATTCTGAAGGCTTATAAAGAAGACATTCGTATCCGCACAACCGGCCTGGAGGAAGGCAACAAGACGGGTTACAAAGTCGAGGCGCACGATATACAGCCCGGAAATATCTATAAGGACGAAAACATCAGCGTGAAGGCATTCCTGGTCCATCATGGATCCTGGAAGGAAGCGCTCGGCTACCGCTTCGACGCGGACGGCAGGTCGATCGTCTTTTCCGGAGACACTTCACCCATCCAGTCGGTCATCGACGCCTGCAACGGCTGCGACGCCCTGATTCACGAGGTGTATGTGGGGAGGGGTGTGCCCGGCAACAAAGCTAACACGCCGGTGGATAAGTGGATGAAGTACGAAAGTGAATTTCATACCAGCGCAACCGAGCTGGGAAAGATTGCCACCGAGGCCAAAGCGAAAATGCTCATTGTGACCCATTCGAGCCTCCTCGGAGGTGACTCGGAAGAAGATCTGGTGCACGTTCTCCGCGAGAACTATAACGGCCCGATCGTTATCGCCAACGATCTGGACGTGATTGCCCCCTGAGCGAACAGCGAAGCTGATTTGCAGGGGCACGGCATGCCGCGCCCCTGCAGGGCTTCATCCGCAAAGCACACCGCCCCGAGTTACCGGCCGCGGTCTCGGTCACGGTCACGATCTCGATCACGGTTACGGTCACGGAACCGGTCTTGCCGGCCGCGAATCCGATCGTAAGTGAGGCCGATGGCGTCCAGGTAATTTCCCGAGCGGCCCATGAACCCGGCCCCCTGGTTCCCGTCCGGGACATCGATTCGATACTCCGTGTTGCCCCCGTTCCCGCCGAAAAGCTGCGACGTGCGCATGTTGGTCCGTATGCGCAATGAATCCACATAGGTGCCGCTCCGGCCGGAGATGCCCACGATGTATTCCCCCGGCGCAAGGCGGAAGACTTCGCCGCGGCCTCCGTTTCCGCCATGCCTGTCTCCCTCCAGCACGCGCCCATCGGGCAGGTTGTAAATCATTTGAATCGAATCGATGTAGCTTCCCGAATGGATGCGCACCGCGACCACGCGGGTTCCCGCCGGGATATCGCCGTCCACGAAGACGGCGCCGCCCGGCCCGCCCGAAAGGGAAGTTTCACCGAACTGCGGCGCGTCATCGAAGCCGGAAGAGAACCTGCGGCGCAAGGGAACGAACGTCAGGCCGATGGCGTCCACATATTCCCCGGAGCGTCCGGTAAAGCCGATGGCCTGGGCGTTTTCCGGAACTTCGACTTGAAATTCGCGGTCGCCCCCATTTCCGCCGAACGTGGGGGAAGTATGCCGATTGGTCTGAAATTCGATGGAGTCGATATAGGACCCCGTGCGGCCCGATATCCCGGTGAGATATTCGCCGGGGTCGAGACGTAAGACGTTGAGTTCGCCGCCCTCGCCGCCGTGCCGCGGCCCCGCAATGGTTTGCCCGTCGCGCAGCATATAGACCAGCTGCACCGAGTCCACGTACTGCCCGGAACGCACGTGCACCTCGATCACGCGCGCTCCCGGCGGCGGCGCCTCATCCAGAAAAGGGTTGCCGCCCGGCCCTCCGAAAATTTCCGTGGCGGGCGCCTGCTGGGCCAATGCCGGCCCGGCGCCGCATAAGGCGGCCACTAGCACAGTCAGCCCCGCCATCACCCCGGCAAGCGTGCTCACAAGGAAAAATCTCTTTTTCATGGCCATCACCTCGGCGGTTTTTATTTTTTGCTGCTATTTTTCATTGTAGTGCGAAACGATGGGGAACCGAAACGATGGGGCACAGGCCCAGTGCCATCGAGTGTACCCCCCTCCCGGGGAATTTTCCATGACTGGACATCCACGCAGGACTGGAGGACCGGACGACATCTCCGCGCATGTGCTGGAGGGAAGGGAATCTAGATTCAAGTCTGGTGAAAATGTCAGATCAAAGTCTGTACTGCTCGTCCGCGTTTCGAAATGTAGGGAACTCTAAACCCGGACCCTTACAAACCAAAGTGTCCGGCACCCGAAAATTCAAATTTAAAGGCTGCACAATCCGCCTATGACAACCATTCCAGGTCTTTAGTGGTATATTTTCAGAGCGTAACTAGCTCACCGTGCACGGGCATTTCATCCCAAGTGCGGCCTTGTAGCGTCCGTCCTGCCTTGTTTTTCTGTACGCCGCCCCATTGCTTGAAAAAAAATGGAACTCCAACCTTAACGCACTGATCGCGAATCTCCGTGACCCATTCAGGATCAGCTGAACGCGCCCCCGGCCCCGATTCTCCGCCGACAATGGCCCAATCAATATCGCGAAGGTTCAGTTTGTGCAGCGGTCCGAGCAAGGGCTCCAAAGAAAGGAATTTGACGTGCGCGTCCGTTTTTCTCAGATGGTCAATTCGCTCAGCGTAGTCCTCATTTTCGACGCTGACGCCCATCCAGATTTGAGGCATCCATGCGAGTTGCTTATTTAGGTCCAATACTCGCTCCGAGCGCTTTGTCAAAATCTGATATTGATGCCAATGCGCGCGCCTCATCACATCGAAAACCTGCTCGATGTAATTCGTTGGCACATTCTCGTGAAAGAGATCGCTCATCGAGTTGACGAAGATTCTTTTCGGAGCCTTCCAGCGCAGAGGCAGTTCCAGCATTTGTGGTTGTAAGGTGACTTCGAAGCCATTCCGGTAATTCGCCTGCCCCATTGCCTTAAGGCGGTTAGAGAGGCGTTCAGCATAGCAATGTTTGCATCCAGGGCTTACCTTCGTGCACCCGGTAACCGGATTCCACGTCGCGTCGGTCCATTCAATATGCGAGTTTGTCGCCATGTTACAACTCCTGCAGCTTACGATATTTGTTAAAAATATCGGCCACTATGCCAGCGGCCACTGGTTTCTGGGAGGCAAAATACAAGTAATATATGACTGAATTGGTCTTCGTCTTCATTGGCATCGGCTCGGAAACGAACTTAAATCCAGCTTTT
>DATLTA010000035.1:0-8822 GCA_035533775.1 Candidatus Dormiibacterota bacterium
CCAACCCCTATGATGTTTCCGCCGAATACTTGACCCTCGAGCGGGTGCGGCTGGGCTTCCAGCGGGTTTGCCGACAAGCCTGTGGTGGACTGGCCCGTCTGGGGAGCTCCAGGAGCGGCTGGCTGAGCCGCCGGGCCAAACATCGACGCGCCGGGAAGGGTTGGCGTCGACATTACGCTTTGCAGCAGGCTGGTACGGCGCAGGCTCCCGATCAATTGCCCGTTCGGACCGACATAGATCAATCTCCAGCTGCCGTCTACTTTGTTCATGGGATCGGGATAGGCCTGCCGAAGAAAACGCACTCCATTGGTTAGATTGGTCAGATCCTCGATCTTGGTGGGATATCGTCCAAATTTCCGGAAATACAGGCCGATTGCCCGCTGGTACTGCTCGCCGCGCCACACCATTTCCGTTTCGCGTTCCCGGCGGCCCTGAATGAGCAGGTTTGGAGAAACTGCAGCGGAGAGAATCAGCGCGGTCGCCACCATGAATACGACCATCAGCAGGCTGTAGCCGCCTTGCCCGCGCCTGGACGCCGCTTTGGTTGCACTCGTCATGGGAAATTAACCGTTTGGCCCGGGCTGCTCGAGATTCAGCGTCGCATGGCGTCCGGAGGAAACCTCCTCGACGTCCACAGATGTACTTGTAATTCGATCCACTCGAAAACGCCCCAAGAGCATGTCGCCTTCCCCGGCAATCACAACGCTCTGATCATCCGTTGTGATGAAGAAAGCTTTGCGATGGTTTCCTTCCCGATCGCTGACAAATCCGAAATACTTCGCGCCCACCGACAGGGGCGGCGGACCCGAAAGAGACGGGCCGGCTGCGGCCGCAGCCCGCTTGGAGATTGGAGGAGCCGGCGGGGGCGGCAAAGAATCGCTAAAAATATTCCGGTGAACGCCCTTGTACTCTAGCGACAGAAACCTCTTCAAAATATCCAGCCGCAAGGCGGGGTTATCCACGGCGAGAGGCTTAAAGGCGGCGTCTACGACAGCGGGTGTCACGACGGTCGAGTCCGAACGGAAAATATTGGTGGAAAAATAGACCGTGACCAGCAGCACTACCAGCAGCACGGAAAGCACGATGATTTGAGTTCGTCGTGACATATCAGGTGGTCCGGAAATACGTCCTCAATTGCAAGTTCAGGCGAAGCTTGCCGGCACTGCTGGAAGCCAGCGCCAGGGTGTCCAGGACGTAGAAATTATCCGAATGCTCCAACTTGTTCAGAAATTCAATCAAGCTGTCGTAGTTTCCCTCGACGGCCGTGGAAATATCGACTTCCATCAGCCCGCGCGCATCCGGATTATGCTGGTGAAACGTGATGGAGTCCGATTGCAGTCCCGCGGCCCGCGATAACTGGCCCAGATCCTGGCTGACCGCCGAATACCCCGCCCCCTCAGGCTGAAAGTGCGTTGTAAAAAAATCGCCCCATTGCTTCTCATCCGCGGGCAACTCCCTGCGAAATCGCTCCAGGCGGGCGTTATCCGCGCGGTACGACTTCTCCAGCATGACCAGCCGGTTCAGGTCGCCGGTGTGCACTTGCGGGACGCGACCCAGATTCCAGTTCACACCAACCAGAATCATATCCGTCGCCAAAAGGACAATCAGTCCCCAGCGGACAACCACATTGCGACGTTGCATGATAGGTTTCATGTCATATCACCATGTCATATCACGGAATACTGCGCCTGCAATTCCAGCATGACGCGATCGGTTTGATCCGGCCGCGTGGAACGCGTTTCGCTGAGCAATTGGATATGCGAAAATTGGGCGGACGTTTCCAGGGCCTTTAGGAATTTTAGTTTACTGGCGTCGTTTGCGGCGCCAACCAGAACCCGCAACTGCACGTCGTCCCCCACCAATTTTGGCTCGATGCTCACCACGCGGGCGCCCTCGGGAAGAATGCGCTCCAGATCCGTAAAAATCTTGATCCAGGGAAAAGCTCTCTGCTGGATCAGGGAGTTCAGATACGCTGCCCGCTCCCTGCGCTTCACGGTTGCCGGATTATCGAAGAACGCAGCCAACTCCTGCCGCTGGTGCACAAGCGCGGCCACTTGTCCCTCGAGCGCATTCCTGCGGATACTGTACGCCCTGGCGCTGCTCCAAACCGAGAAGACATGCAGGGATAGCCCGATCAGAGCCACGAAAGCGAGCGCTCCGATCACGGTAGCGCTCAGCGCGAATCGCCGATTGCTTTCCAGTGGTGAAGTCGCGAGATTTAGACGTACTTTCATTGCCCCCTGGCATCCTCAAATGTTGCGCGTAATGTTGCGAAAAATATTGCGAACGGCAAAACGACCCGGACCCGTTGCCGATTCACGCCCCGCGATTCAATGTCCAGCCGATCAGCGCTTCCAAACCGCGGTCGGCAAGCGGTTTTTCGTCGTCGCGGATAATGCCTTCCGACGCGGCAGAAGCCAGCAGCGGCCCCACGGGACAATTCAATTCCTGCTCCAGAGGATCCCGAAATTCCGCAGCGCGTTCGTCCAGTCCTGCCAGGTGCACCTTCGCAATTCCCTCGCTCCAAGAGTCCTGATAGTACGCTGCCAGCGGATATATTTCATCGAGCAACGCCTGCGGCGTCAAACGACTCGCGTCGGAAGGCATCGTGATGCAGCGGTATCCGCACAACACGCCTTCCCGGACAATCGCCGTGGTCAGCGTCGTGCCCGCGACGCGAGCCAGCAGAGACGGCCGCCCGTCCGAAAGCAAGGGCAATGCGGCCAGCGTCGAACTCATGACCACGCCGGGGGACATTCCCACCGATTCCACAAGCGATTCGTACTCGCGAACAATGCGAAGCCGCGCCAGCCCTGTAACGATGTCCACGCCATCTTCGCGCGGAGATTGCCGCATAAACGAAATCAGCGTTTCCTCCGCCTCGAACGGAACACTTTTCTTCAGCCGCCACCGGAGAATCGGAAGGGCGTCTTCTAATTTTCGGGGAAAAACATCAAAATGCAGCACAAACACACGGATGACGGCGTCCGGAACCAGTAGCGCCACATCTTCATTCTTGGCGCGCAGCCTATCAAACACGCGACCCACTGCGGTGCGCACTTCCTCCGCATTGACCAGGTTCGATTCGGCCGCCGTGGGAGAAATGGCTCCCTTTGGCAGCGGCTCGATGGCAAATCCTTCCAGTCCCGCTCCGGTGCGCGCCCAGCGCGCGGCCGCAACGTAACCCGGAGCGATTTCGCAGGCAACCAAGGGATGCGGGACGGCGTCGAGCCACTGCGCCAAACGCCGGACCAGGTGACTCTGATATATGCCCTGCCGGAAGCTGTTTCCTTCACTCAATGAAAGTCACCTTGTTGATTTCCTTCAGCGTGGTAATGCCCTCGCGCACTTTCGCCAGGGCGGAATCCCGAAGAAACGTCATTCCCTCATCGCGCGCCACGCGCTTGATCTCCGAGGTCGGCCTGCGACTGATGATCATTTCGCGAATGTGGTCAGACAAGTCCAGCAATTCCGAAATGGCGCTGCGACCGTGGAATCCTGTCCCGGAACATTCCAGGCAACCCGCCCCCTCCGCAAACGGCACTTTGCCCCAGACATCGGGATCGAGGCCGGAGGCGCGCAGGACATCCGAAGAATAGCGTACGACCTTTTTGCAATGGACACAAACGACGCGCACCAATCGCTGGGCAAGGATGCAGTTGAGTGCAGAAACGAAGTTGTAGGGCTCGACGCCCATGTTGATGAAGCGCCCGATCACGTCGGTCACGTTGTTGGCGTGAACCGTGGTGAACACCAGGTGTCCGGTAAGCGCCGATTGAATGGCGATTTGCGCGGTTTCATTGTCGCGTATTTCGCCGACCATGATCTTGTCCGGATCGTGCCGCAAAATGGACCGCAAGCCGCGGGCAAACGTCAGCCCCTTTTTCTCGTTCACCGGGATTTGCGTGATACCGCGGACCTGGTATTCGACCGGGTCTTCAATCGTGATGATCTTGTCCTCGTCCGTCTTGATTTCGTTAATCGCCGCGTAAAGCGTGGTCGTCTTCCCCGAACCGGTGGGGCCGGTAACCAGCACCATTCCATACGGTTCGCGGATGTAGCGGCGAAACTTTTGCATCTCCTCGGCTGAAAACCCCACAACATCCAGGCTGAGATTCTGGAATTTTTCCGACAGCGTTTCCTTGTCCAGGACGCGAAGCACGGCGTCCTCTCCATGAATGGAGGGCATGATCGAGACGCGAAAATCCACGAAGCGGCCCTTATAGCGGACGCGAAATCTGCCGTCCTGCGGCACGCGCCGCTCGGCGATGTCCAATTCGCTCATCACCTTGATGCGGGAAATAATCGTCGACAGCCAATCCTTCGAAATCGGAGCCATCGCATGCACCAGCACGCCGTCAATGCGGTACTTGACCGCGACTTCAATGTCCCGCGCCTCGATGTGAATGTCGGAAGCGCGGCGTTCCAGCGCCGTAAAAATGACGGTATCCACCAACCGAACCACCGGACTGACCGCCGACTCGCGCGTCAGGCTTTCCGCGGAAATATTCGAGTCGATTTCCTCGTCTTCCTCGACCACGGTCAGGGTAAACGCTTCGGTTGCCTGGTCCAGCACGCGCTGGGATTGCTCGGTGCGTTTCAGCAGGTCGCTGATTTGTGTCGGCGTAGCGACCTTTAAAATCAATTTCTTGCCCAGCAGGAGCGGCAATTCATCGCTCAACAAAACTTGGCTTGGCTCCGCAACCGCGATGACCAGCGCGCCGTTCTGCGCCTCCATGGGAACGAAATTGAACCGGAACATCAGCTCCGCCGGAATGCTGCGGAACAGTTCGGGATCAATGCGTTGTTCGTATAGATCGACGAACGGGCAGCGGTACCGCTCCGCCAGACGGCGCGACCGTTCCCGCTCGCCCTGTGGGTCCGAGGATGTTTCTAAAGTCTGATCGGTTGTGCTCATTGGATGCTACCCCTAGCCGCCGACGGAAAGCGAAAACATCGGCAAATACAAAGCCACCAGGATAAAAGCAATCAAAATCGCCATGAAAATCAGAATCGCCGGTTCGACCAGCGCCACCAGATTCGCCAATTGCGTGTTCACTTCGTCTTCATAAAATTCGGCGACGCTTGCAAGCATCGGTGCCAGCGCCCCGCTGGCCTCACCGACTTGAATCATTTCAAGCGCCAATTCAGGAACCAGGCCCGTGGAATCCAGGCTGCTGTGCAGCGATTGCCCTTCTCGAACCAGCTGCGCCCCCCGGGCAATCGCTCCCGATACCAACCGGCTGCGTATTGCCCCCCCCGACGTCTCCATCGCCTGAACCAGCGGCGTGCCCCCTGCCAGCAGCGTGGAAAGCGTTCGCGAGAATTGCGCAAATTGGAACTTTGTGAGCGTGTCCCCGATCAAGGGCAAACGCATCCGCAGGCGCTCCAGAACCAATCCGCCACGGCTGGTACGCGACCACGCGAGCGCCCCCAGCACAGCCAGCACGAGCACGGCGACCGCACCCAGCAAATAGGGCCGGTACGTCACCGTCACCGCCAGAAGAATGCGTGTAGCCTCTGGAAGCCTAACGTTCAGGTCGTTATACAGGAGCGCGAACTTCGGAATCACCGACGTTACCAGATAACTCACAATCAGCACCGCCGTACAAATCAGAATTGCAGGATAAATCAGCGTGGAAATCAGCTTCTTTCTCAGACCCGTTGTCACCCGCTGATACGAGATGTAATATTCCAGGACCCCCGGCAGATTACCGCTCTTTTCACCCGCCAAAACGGATACCGTGTAAACCTTCGGGAAAACTCCCTGCTGCTCCAGGGCATCGGACAACGTCGTGCCTTCGCGCACCAGACGGCGAACTTCTCCCAGCACGGGCCGAAGACGCACAGCTGCGGCACGTTCGGCGAGCAGATCGAGCGCCTTCAGAATCGGAATTCCCGCCTTTATCAGCGTGTTGAATTGCTGGTTGAAGACCAGGAAATCATTGCCGTCGATGTTCTTTTGACGGCGTCCCCCGAGCAGTTGAGAAAGAGCACCTTGCTGCGGCCGCACGTGGTACACAAAGAGGCCGCGATCGGAAAGCTTCTGGCGCGCTTCCGTTATGGATTCCGCGGCCTCGACTTGCGAGAAAACCCGCCCGCTGGCATCGGCGACCTTGCAAAGGAATTCGGCCATTGTCTGAGTGTACCTCAACCACATAGATGCAAGAAATCACGCAGATGAATGGGTGCGCAGGCTGACAACTCCTCTCCCTGGCTGGCCCTTACGGGGCTCGATTGGGTACTGCTGGGTCTAAATTCAACGGCGGGGCCGGCATGCGAAGTCCCCCCCCCATGCGGACCAGGTTCAACACCTTGCCTTCTATAGCCTATGTTACTGGAATTCCTCGCCTGCCCTACCGTGGTGCACCCTACGTCCGGCCAGCCGGCCTTGCCTCACTCGCTCCCGTGAGCCCGAACCCTGACCCAAACAAGCCCACGACGGCAATTCTTCCGCCCGGCGGCTAGGGGTATGATATGTCCTATGCTGAAGCGACTTGCCAAGCCTGCCATTCGTGTGGTGGCCATTTGAAGCTTTGTCGGGATGGTGACGGGGTTTCATCGCCTGATTGGCCTTACGAATGAGACCACTATAGCGCTGAGCCTGCTTCTGATTGTTCTGGCCGTAGCCACGATTTGGGGATTGGCGGAATCGCTTATTGCATCCATGGTGGCGACTCTTTGTTTCAACTATTTTTTCCTTCCGCCCGTGGGAACCTGGTCGATCTCCGACCCGAAGAACTGGGTTGCGATGGTTTCGTTCCTGGTGGTATCGATCGTGGTGAGCCAACTTTCCGAACGCGCTCGCCGAAAGACACGTGAAGCTTTGCAACACCAGGAAGAAAAAATACGCCTGGGGGAACTGGCAAAGCAGGGCGAGATCATACGGAAAAACGAGGAGTTCAAGAACACCCTGCTGGACGCCCTCGCGCACGAACTGAAAACACCCCTCACATCGGTAAAAGCTTGCGTAACTGCCTTGCGGACAGACGGAACAGCAAACGCCAGCGAACACGAAGAACTGCTCGCCATCATGGAGGAAGAAACCGACAGATTGAATGGCCTGATTACCGAATTATTGCAAATGTCCCGGGTGGAAGTGGGAAAACAGCGCCTGAATCGCGAGCGCTGCCATATCGAAGACCTGGTGAACGCCTCGATCCAGGACTCCGCGAAGTTATTAGGCGGGCGAACCGTCGAAATGATTGCCGAGACGCAGTTACCGGAGGTCGCCGCGGACAGGGATCTGATTCAGACGGTCCTGCGATATCTGATAGACAATGCCGCCAAATATTCAACCTCGGGAAAACCAGTCGAAATCCGCGCCGCGCAGGAGGACGGTCAACTCAAAATTTCCGTTCGCGACCACGGCCCGGGGCTGGGCGAGACAGAACTTTCCATGGTTTTTGATCGCTATTACCGGGGGGCCGAGACGGCTCAGGGGATCCCTGGAATGGGGATCGGCCTGACCATTGCGCGAGATATCGTGGTGGCCCACGGGGGCCGAATGTGGGCAGAGTCGCGGCCCCTCGTGGGCAGTTCGTTCATTTTCACTTTGCCGTTAGACAGAGAGAATGTGTGATGAGCCAGCCTAAGATCTTGATTGTGGATGATGAGCCGCAGATTCGCCGGACCCTCCAGGCGACACTTGCCCCGCATGGTTACACCGTGAGCGGGGCCGCCACCGGCGAACTGGCCCTGGAAGTGATCAAAGAATACCAGCCCGACGTCGTCTTGCTCGATCTGAACATGCCCGGAATGGGGGGCTTGGCGGCGTGCCGATCCATCCGGCAGAACTCCGACGCCACGATTATCGTATTAACCGTCCGGAGTGCGGAGAAAGATAAAGTGGAAGCCCTGGATGCCGGCGCCGACGACTACGTGACCAAGCCATTCAGCACGCCGGAACTGCTGGCGCGAATACGCGCCGCGTTGCGGAGGATACCGGCTAGAACCACGACTCGCATGGAATTCGATGGCGTAACAATAGACTTCCCTTCCCGCCGGATCATTAAAGACAATCGCGAATTTCGCCTGACGCCCAAGGAGCACGACGTCTTGCAATATTTCGTAGCGAATCCTAACCAGGTGATCCCGCACCGAAAGCTTCTGCAAGCGGTTTGGGGGCCGGAGTACGGTGACGAAGTGGAGTACCTGCGCGTCTTCGTGAATCAATTACGCAAGAAGATCGAGCCGAACCCGGCGGAACCGAGATACCTCATTACGGAACCGTGGACCGGATACCGCTTCCACCTGCCCGCTTTATAATCCTCCGCCTTTATGCCTTCTTTATGCGCGCAAGTGTAAGTTTGCCGGTGTCGGAGCCCCCAAATGAAACACACTCGCCCTGTCTGCATCGAAAACCCACCTGTAACCACCGAAGCTTCCGGCGATGACTCGCGCAAACTTGAGATCAAGGTGGTTTATACAGGCACCGCAGCGACTGTGTCGGCGCTGAAGCGAGCTCACCAATGCGCACAGGCGCTCGGTGCGCACATCGATCTCTTGTATTGGCAGGTGGTGCCGCGGTTCTTTGATTTCAATGCCCCTCCTGTTTCCATCCATTTTATGCAGCGGCAGCTTTGTTCGATGGCGCAGGCATGTTGTCCCGACGTGACGGTTGAAGTTCGAATGTTTTTGTGCCGCCATCTGGAGGAGTCTCTGGCGGACATCCTGAGCCGCGAATCATTGGTGATCCTGGGAGGGAAAAAGAAGTGGTGGCACAGCAGAGAGGAAAAGCTCGCAAACGCACTCGCCTCCCGCGGGTATATGGTTTTATTCGTTGATAGCGGCATCCCGAATCAAAGTCCCTGGGCCGATGT
>DATLTA010000036.1:0-11937 GCA_035533775.1 Candidatus Dormiibacterota bacterium
ACCAGCTTTTTCAAATCATGGGTGAACTTGAAGATCGCCTGCCGGTAATCGTCGACCAGGTAGATGTGCTTTTCCCGGTCGTACGGGCTGATGTAAATGGCGTGTGGGCGGCGCAACATGCTGTCCCACTCCGGCCAGGTCTCCTTGATTTCCCCCTTGGCATTGACCCCCACGATGCAGTGTTGCCAGCGCCAGTCGACATTTTCGGTGCCGTGGTTGGGGCCATTCAGGCGGCCCGGGGGGCTGGAGGCGGTGGCGTCGCGCCAGGGCAAGCGGCCGATGGGAAAGTGGATGCTGGGGCCCTCTTGCGGCAGGTCAATTGTTTTCGGCCGTGTGATATTCGGCAGTTCGCCGCGCTGCAGGATGAAGACGCGGTCGGGATTCTCAGCGAAAATGCCTTCGCCGGATCCCCAGGTCCAATGCTCGTTCCCCGGCAACGCCGAAATGGGTTGCGGCCAGGTCGGGTCCGCATCGTACGCACCGAAGATGTCTTGACCGCCTTTCAGTCCCGGAATTGCCGCAAACGTGGCATTGTCAGGCGCTGGTTTAGCCACAGCGGCCGTCGTCGAACCGAGCAGGCTTGAGACAACAGGAAGCCCTGCCGCAGCGAGCCCGCCCTTCATCAAATCTCTTCTGCTGACTTTCGATTTCGCACTCATCGTGGTTCACTCCTTTTGTCGTGCATTCCAATAGTTTTCGAATCAAATGGCGCCGCACACTGGAGGATGTATAAAGCGAGCTTGGATGATGCCTTCGTTCCTGAAGCGCGGTTATGGCTTTTCGTTTTCATAATTCACGATACTTTGCGCACGAAGATATGACAGCCGAAGTTCAGGGTCAAGGACCGTCTGGCCGGGTTTGCAGGGCGGCGAGCCGCCGGGAATTTCAGAAGTGGAGGCTTGTGATTCCCTTTTCGTCCGATGCGCCAGGGCCGGGCGGATTGCGCAACGTATTGCTTGGAGGGAAACTGGCCGCCCCCTGGCCGTTTGCAGGGGGTGATCTGCATGATAATTTTGAGGTTGGCGATTTTTCAGCAATTACGCGATGCCGAATCATAAACCACCGTATGCCCCGCGGCCAAAGACCTCACACATGGAGGTCTATTGGAAGACTGTTACTTACCGCACCGTTGTATTTTATCTGCTGCTGATTTTGGCGGTTGTGATGGCGGGCTTGTATTTGATTTATCCGGATTCCTACAGCGGAATAGTCGCCAGGATTTCCCGCGCCGTTGGCGCGGGGGCAAACTCCGGAGCGGCGCTAACGTCGCGGCAGGCAAGGTTTGTGAATCTGGATGGCAAGGTGCAGGTCAAAAAAGTGAATTCCGTGCAATGGGTCAACGCCGATTATCGCACGGGCCTCGACAAAGGCGATTTGATACAGACTAGCAGCGACGGCGCGGCGCGCATCACCTTTGCCGACGGCACAACCTATACAGTGCAGTCGGACACTCTGGTGACCGTGGAAGAAAATTCCGTTGGGCGGAACAGCGAGACGCGCGTGGGGATGCACATCACCTCGGGCGCCGTGGATCTTGCCACCGGCACATGGGCTTCTCCGCAGTCCAAGGCGGAAGTTTCATTTTCGAATGCGGTGGCATCGGTGAAAGAAAATAGCCGCGCCGCCGTGCGCAGCGATCCAAAAACGAAAGTAGCGGAAATTACCGTGTCCGCCGGTGGGGCCGAACTCTCCACGGACGACGGCCGGCAGCACGTCGATATCGGGCGCTGGCAACGCGTGACCGTGCCTCCCAAAGGGGGAACGTTCGTAAAAACCAATATGCTGGCGCCGCCGAATTTGATCGAGCCATTGAACCTGCAGCCTGTGATCGTTCCGGATCCCAAACGGGCTTCGGTGCATTTCGAATGGAAACCGGTGCCGGGGGCGGTCAGCTACGAGTTGCGAATCAGCACGACGTCCATGTTCTCGCGCATTGTGCAGGACCGAAAGCTGACGCAGACCTCGGTAGAGCTGGGTAAACTCGATCCCGGCGACTACTTCTGGGACGTTCTGGCCACCGACGCGCAGAAACGGGTGAGCGCGCCGAGCGATACGTTCAAGTTTACGCTCGCGACACAAGGCAAGGGCCAGGAGATGATGCTGGAAATCGGGAATCCCGAATTACATGGTAACGTGGTAGAGATCAGCGGGCGCACCGAACCGGGTGCGGCGCTGATCATCAACGGAGAAGCGGTGGCGGATATTCGCCCCGATGGATCATTTAAATATTTTACGTCACCCTTGGCGCGCGGCAGCCAGACGATTGTGATCACCGGACAGAATCGCCGGGGTGGCACAGCCATCAAACGCGTTGAAATTGTGATTCCGTAGCAGGCCGTTTCTGGCAGAGCGGGCACGACGGGTGCGGACTCGATATTTGGATTTTGCAGAAATTGAAGAATAATCGGCAGGGACGGGGCAGCCGGGCGGCGCCCTCCCAAACGCGGTCTCCGCAAGCCGCGGGAGCAGCCCGGAACTGAGGGAAACATGACCAAGAACGGCTACAACCTTCGCTCGGTCTTTAGTTTATTTTCTTCCGATCTCGCGATCGATCTGGGCACAGCTAACACGCTGGTCTATGCCAAGGGCAAAGGCATCGTGGTGAACGAGCCATCCATCGTGGCCATCAATAAGAACAGCGGCGAAGTCGTGGCGGTGGGCAAGGAAGCCAAGGAAATGCTCGGCCGCACGCCGGGCAACGTGGTGGCCATCAAGCCCATGAAGGACGGCGTGATCGCCGACTTCAAGGTGACCGAAAAAATGCTCACCTACTTCATCCAGAAGGCGCACAACCGGCGCATGCTCGTGCATCCGCGCATCGTGATCGGCGTGCCCAGCGAAATCACGCCGGTGGAAAAACGCGCCGTACAGGATTCGGCCTACCGGGCGCGCGCCAGCGAAGTCTATCTGGTGGAACAGGCCATGGCGGCCGCCATCGGCGCGGGACTTCCGATCGAGGAACCTTCGGGCAACATGGTGGTGGACATCGGCGGAGGCACCACGGATATCGCCGTCATTTCCATGAGCGGCATCGTGTATTCGCGGTCGGTGCGCGTGGCGGGCAACGAAATGGACGAAGCCGTCATGCACTACCTGAAGCGCAAGTACAACCTGCTGGTCGGCGAACGCACCGCGGAACAGATTAAAATGGGAATCGGCTCTGCCTATCCGCTGGAAAAGCCGCTGACCATGGAAGTCAAGGGGCGCAACCTGATCGAGGGCGTGCCGCGAACCGTCACGATCGATGATAGCGAAATTCGCGAGGCGCTTTCCGAATGCGTCGCGACGATCCTGAACGCGTGCCGCGTGGCGCTGGAACGCACCCCGCCCGAACTTTCCGCCGACATCAGCGATCGCGGCATCGTGCTGACCGGCGGAGGCGCGCTGCTCAAAAATCTCGATAAGCGCATCCGCGAAGAGACCGGTTTGCCGGTTTCCATCGCGGACGATCCGCTGGCATCGGTCGTGCTCGGCACCGGCAAAATGCTCAGTGATTTCCGGTTGCTGCGCATGGTCTCGATTGATTAACCGGCGATTCCTGCGATGACCGCGATTCCCTCACGACATAGGTCCTTAACGCTACTGGCTGGCGTAATCGTCGCGCAGGTCCTGCTGCTCGCGGTGCAGATCAAGCAGGAGCGCGACGTACGGCTCATCCGCGTCTGGGCGGTGGAGCTGATTTCACCCCTGCAGCGCGCGGCGACCTGGGCCATCGATGGCGTCGAAAACGGATGGGGCGGCTATATCGGCCTGCGCCACACCCGGCAGCAAAATTTAGCTCTGCGCGCCGAACTGGATCAATTAAAAATACGCAACGCGGAACTCGAGGGCCGCGCGCGCGAAGCGGACCGCCTGGAACGGCTGCTTGATTTTCGCACCGCGCATGCCGAAGTGCCCATGCTCGCCGCACAGGTGATCGGCGGAAGCCCGGATTCCGGCAGCCTTCTGGTGTACATCAACCACGGCTCGCGCAGCGGCCTGCGCCGCGATATGGGCGTCATCACACCCGACGGCGTGGTCGGAAAACTTCTTGCCGTTTTCCCGGACATTTCAGAAGTCCTGCTGCTCGGCGATAAGGAAAGCGGAGTCGGCGCGCTGCTGGCCGATACGCGCACGCAGGGCGTCGTGAAAGGAACCGGCGAGCCACAACTTATTCTCGATTACATCAGCAACGATGAAAAAGTGCACTCCGGAGAGACCGTGCTGACGTCCGGCCAGGATCGCATCTTTCCGAAGGATCTTCCGGTTGGCACGGTCGTGCAGGCCACAAAGGACCCCAAGACGCCTTTCCTGGATATCATCGTGAAACCGTCCGCGCACCTGGACCGCCTCGAGGAAGTATTGGTTCTGCTCACGCGGCAAGAGTTGGACACGCAAAAAGGGTCCGGCAAGGACGCCAGCACTGCGCCTGCTATCACCAGGCCGATTGCGCCCAAAGCGCCTGCAAAAGCGCCGGCCGCCACGCAATGAGTTTGTTGACAGATTTTGAAAGAGGGATTTAGGCGCCAGAACTATGGAAAGCTCCGAAGCCTATATCGGACCGGAACCGCACATTGAAGTGCACAAGTATTACGGCGGGGTTGTATCCGTTGCCGTGGTGCTGGCGCTGCTGTTGCAGGCATTCCTGCCCGTTCATTTCCGGTGGGCGAATTACCTGGAGTTGCCGCTGCTGGTGACGGTGTATTTCGCGCTCAGCAAGCGCAATCCCTCGACGGGCCTGTTGCTGGGCATGGTGATCGGGCTGCTGCAGGACAGCTTGAGTCGCACGCCGATTGGGCTTTACGGCATTGCAAAAACGCTGGTCGGATTCATCGCCTCATCGATCGGAGCGCGCATTGACGTCGAACACCCCATTGCGCGCTTCCTGCTGACGATCGGATTCTACTTGTTTCATCACGCCGTGTTCACGCTTTCCAGCCACTGGCTGCTCGCCCAGCGTGACCAGAGCTATATTACCGGGCCGATTCTGATCGCGTCGGTCGTCAATGGCGTCATCGCCATGGGGCTTTTCCCCCTGCTCGACCGATTCCGCAAACCATCGTGATCCAGGAGTAACACAGGCGGTCTAACCCAGGGTTATACGATACGATGCGCATCGTCTTGCACACCCATGGTGCAAGTGCTAGCTTGAACGGTGGTTAGGTAAAGTCGGCGATTTAGGACAAGGCGGCGTTATTTGCCGGAGGGGCCGCAGGGGCCGCGCGGAGCGGATTTGGGAATCTCATTTCAAAATGAAAAACAGCTGCCGCAAGAGCGGCTGGCCGTCACTTCCTACGTCATCGTGGGGATGATCGCGCTGCTTCTCCTCGGTTTCTGGAATCTGCAGATTACAGAATCGGATCACTACGTGCAAATGGCCGAACGCAATCGCGTGCGGTCGATTCCAATCATTGCCCCCCGCGGCGCCATGCTCGATCGCGACGGCCGCGTACTGGTGGACAACTATCCTTCGTTCAGCGTTTTGCTGTTGCGCGACGATCCCTCGGAGGTCGACAAACTTCTTCCCCGAATCGCCGATGGCCTGGGCATGACACAGGATGAAATCAAGCAGCAGATCGAAGCGGCCCAGTCCTTGCCGAACTTTCAGCCCATCGTGATCAAGCCGGAAGCGAGTCCCGCCGACATCGCATTCATCGAATCGCATCGCGCCGACATTCCCGTGCTGGAAATGCTGATGGTCCACCGGCGCCGCTATCCACACGGAGAAATGCTCGCCAACACGATCGGCTACGTCGGTGAAGTAAGCGCCCAGCAAGTGGAAGACTCGGATTCCAAACTCAGGCCGGGAGACATTGTCGGAAAAGCCGGCCTGGAACGGCAGTACAACAACATTTTGATGGGTACCGATGGGATGCGCCGAGTGATTGTGAACAGCGTTGGCAAGGAAGTGGGCCACCTCGAACAGCAGGACGCCATCCCGGGCAAGCCCATCCAGCTGACGATTGACTACGATCTGCAATCCATTGCGGACGCCTACATGGCCGATAAGGAAGGTGCCGTCGTCGCCATGGATGCGAAAACAGGTGGCATTCTGGCGATGGTCAGCCGGCCCACCTTCGATCCCAACGATTTTGCCATCCGCATTCCCACCGCCGAGTGGAGGTCCCTGAATTCGGACCCCCGCACGCCATTGCTCAACCGCGCCATCCAGGGGCAACTGGCTCCGGGTTCGGTCTTTAAGATCGTCATGGCCACGGCGATGCTTGAGTCCAAGCTGTTTCCCGCGAATTATACGGCGTACTGTCCGGGGTACGCGGTTTTTTACGGACGAACGTTCCACTGCTGGCGGGCGGCGGGACATGGCATCGTCGATCTGCACAAAGCGATCGTGGATTCCTGCGACGTTTTCTTCTACACGATTGGGCAGCGGCTGGGCATTGATGAGATCGATAAATACGCCAAAGGGCTGGGCCTAGGCCGCCGCACGGGCATCGATCTGCCGTCGGAAGAAACCGGACTGGTGCCTTCGGAAGCGTGGAAGGAGCGCGTCTACCACCAGAAATGGTACCCGGGGGAAACCATCTCCGTCTCCATCGGCCAGGGCGCCGTTACGGTCACTCCGGTTCAAATGGTGCGAATGATCGCGGCGGTGGCCAACGGCGGCACCCTGCTCCAGCCGCACCTGCTCAAAAACTTTCCCGCCAAATCGGAACATTTTCCTCTTGCCGATTCCACCGTCGAGCAGGTCACGCAGGGAATGTACGGCGTGATCAATGAAGGCGGTACCGGATCGAGGCTGAAACTTGCGAATATCGATTTTTCCGGCAAGTCCGGAACCGCACAATTAATGAGCTACAAGGCGGGCAGCCACCTGGGCCAGAAAGGGAAAGAAACAAACGGATGGTTCGTCGGCTATGCGCCGCGGCGCAACCCGGACATTGTGGTCGCGGCCGTGATCCAGGGCACCAGCGAACATGGAGGAACGACGGCGGGGCCAGTGGTGCGCGATCTGGTCAAGGCGTATTACGATAAAAAAAATGGGCATCTGCAGGATGACCAGATCACGGCGAAAAGCGGCCCGGCCAAAGTCCCATCGGCTGGGGCAAGCGTTGCGCGCGTGGCGCAGGCACAGCCCGAACATTAAAATTCGATGCAAAACACCACACGCATTCGTGATGATTATGATTGGTGGCTGCTGGCCACGATGATGGCCATTTGCGGCCTGGGCGTTGTGGAGATCTGGTCGGCGACGCACGCCAGCCGCCTCGCGGGAATGCATATCCACCAGCTCGAATGGATCGGGCTGGGGCTTGTCCTGATGATGCTGTTGTCCCGCCTGGACTACCATTTAATTCTGGATCAGGCGCCTCTGCTGTATCTGATCGCGATCATCGCGCTGATTGCGGTGCTGGTGATGGGTCACTCCCGGTACGGAGCGAAGCGGTGGCTTCCGATCCTCGGCGGATTTTTGCAGGTGTCGGAACTGGTCAAGTTGATTATAATTATAGTCATGGCGCGCTTCTTTTCGGAGGTACGCACCGAAAAACTGGGGCTGGCGGATTTGCTCAAAGCGGCGGCCCTGGCAGGATTTCCCCTGGCATTGATCATGCTGCAGCCGGACCTGGGAACCGCGCTGGTGCTGGTGCCGCTGGTGGCCGTGGGTGCATTTCTCGCCGGACTGCAATGGAAACATGCGCTGGCAATTTTGGCCCTGGCTTCCATCATGGTGCCGGTGGGCTATCATTTTCTAAAGCCTTACCAGAAGGAACGTGTTACAACATTCCTGCGGCCGGAAGATGACCCTCGCGGCGCGGGCTATCAGATACTGCAATCGAAGATCGCCGTGGGTTCCGGCGGGTTTTGGGGCAAAGGGCTTGGCAACGGGAGCCAAAATCAATTAGGCTTCGTGCCGGTCCGGTATTCGGATTTTATTCTGGCGGCGCTTGCGGAAGAATTAGGCTTTGCGGGAGTCTTTGTTACGCTGCTGCTGTATATGTTCCTGCTGCTGCGATTGGTTCAGAATGCCCAGCGCGCGCACGATCGAGCGGGGATGTTTCTGGTCATGGGCGTGGCAGCAGTCTTAGGCTTTCACGTTTTGGTGAATGTGGCGATGGTGATCGGGTTCATGCCGGTAACCGGAATACCGCTGCCGCTGATGAGTTACGGCGGCTCGACCACATTGTTTGTATTTCTGGCATTAGGGCTGGTGATGAACGTCCGCATCCGGCGTTTCGTCAACTAGCCGGTGGCAAGACTTTCCGGCTCGCACCGCTCTGTGCATCAGGCGAGCGGCCGCCGGATCGCAATTAACGTCGAAATTAAATTTGATGACGAGGCAAGCATCGCGTGCCCAGCGGAAGATCAATCTTAAGATCAGCTTCCCCGGCCATCCCGCGTTGCGGGATCGAGCGCTATTTTGCGCCACCAGCCGCATTGCGGCGATGCCCTCCGAGGAGTTTTCATGTCGAAGGAGCTTGTGATTTCCGCGACCCCGCACGAAACCCGGGTCGCGATTGTGGAAGATGGACAGCTTTGTGAAATTTACATCGAACGGGAAAAAGAATTTGCGTTAGTCGGCAGCCTTTACAAAGGACGCGTCACACGCGTGCTGCCGGGCATGCAATCGGCGTTCGTGGACATCGGCCTGGATAGCGACGCCTTCCTCTACGTCAGCGATTTCCTGGAGCACCTGGAAGAATACGACCACGTCGCTGCTCCGGTGGAACACAAAGTTCAAACCCAAAAGACGGAGCATCAGGACAGCGAAGTGTTTCCACCGTCCACGACGAATGGCGGGGTTCACGAACCGGCGGAAGCAGCGGCAAGCGTTCCGGCAGATTTGCCGGCAACCGAACCGGTTGCCGAACCCGCGTCTCCCATCATTCCACTGGAAGGCGAAGTCCTGCACTCCAAGGGAGCAGGCGCGACCGCTCCATCTGAATCCATTGCGCAAACCGCGCCGCCATCTCAACACAACCAACGCCCGTTTGAGCCGAGGCACGATCGGGGTCGCGATCGCGGTGATCGCGGAGGTCGCGGCGGGCGCAATCGCCGCTGGGGACGCCAGGGTGGGGGAGGACGCGACCGCGGACCACGCCGCGACTTGCCGTCTTCCAAGTACGCTGCGCCGCAATCATTCGAGTCAAAACCTCGCGAAGCGGAACCGGTAGAACCCCTTCCCGCTGATTTTGAGCCCATTATTCTTCCCGGCGAGTCGCTCGCAAAATATAAGGATCGCGCGCCCTCCGCGCCGTCCGCCCCGCAGCAGGAAACGGGCACGGCCGCAACCCCGGCTGTGCAGCCACTCACGCAAAACGAGGCGCAACACCCGGCCGGTGAATCCACGCGCGAACGATTTGAATCCGGCTTGCCGAGTTCGCTTTACGCTGCCGTCTCGCCCGCTGTTCCGCAAGAGCCTTTGCAGCCGGCCCCCGCAGCCCCCGCTCTTTCTGAAAAAGTTACGGAAGAAGTCGCGGAAAAATCCATTGCCGTGCCGCAGTTTGCCGCTCCACCGATTACGCCGGAGCCGGAAACCATCCCCGCGGCGGCTGGACCCGAATCCGGCATTGCCGAACATCGGGAAAAACAAACCAACAATGGCGCAAGCATGTCCGACGAGGAAGTGAGCAACCTTGCCGAACAGCTGGCCGAAGCCAAGCACGAAGAGGCGCAAGCCGAGGCCGAGGACCGGGAAGAGTCGGCCGATACGGCCCTTGAGCCGTTCGTCGATGCCTCGGAAATTGAGGATTTGCAGGAAGCCCTCCATCAAGATCACGAAGACGATCAGGAAAATGATCGTGAAGACGATCATGAAGACGCAGCGGCGGAAGCCGAATCCGTGGCCGACGAGATGCACGAAGAAGCGCTGGCCGCCGAGGAATCTTCCGAACACGCGGAGGATCAGTCTGAAGTTCGCGACGCGGAGCAGGAAGGCGCCCATGATGCAGTGGAAACAACGCAGGCTTCCGGGGAACAGCAGCCCACCAGCGCCCGCATTTCCGATCGGCCTCGCGCCCGGTTCCAGCGGCCCATGCGCCGCGGAGGACGCAACCAGCGCGGCGGAGGACGCCGCGGCGGACGCCCGAACGATCACCGGCCGCACCAGCAGCCATCGCACGGCCATCCCAGGCACGAACAGCACAAACGCCCGCAATTGATTTCCGAAATGCTGAAGGCGGGCGAGGAAATCATCGTCCAGATCGCCAAGGAACCGCTGGGCAAGAAGGGCGCGCGCATCACCAGCCACGTGGCCTTGCCGGGCCGCTATCTGGTCTACATGCCGACGGTGGATCATATCGGCGTGTCGCGCCGCATCGGCTCCGCCGAAGACCGCTCGCGCCTTAGGAGGGTGGTCACCGAAGCCAAGGGAACTTTTCCTGGCGGCTTCATCGTTCGAACCGCGGCCGCAGAAGCCAGCGACGATGAAATTCGCGCCGACGTGGAGTTTCTGGGACGCACCTGGGACACGATTCGCGGCGTATCCGAACAGCGCCGCGCGCCTTCCCTGCTGCACCGCGACCTGAACCTGGTCGAGCGCATCCTGCGCGACTATTTGAGCGACGATTACGTGGCCATCTGGCTGGACAATGAAGAGGAATTCACAAAGGTAGTGGAATTCGTGAGCCGCTTCCAGCCGAAGATGGTTCCGCGCGTGAAGCTATACACGAAGGAAGCGCCGATCTTCGAGGAATTCGGCATTCAGCAGGAACTGGACAAGGCGCTGCGCCCGAAAGTGTGGCTGAAGTCGGGCGGCTACATCGTCATCAACCACACCGAAGCGCTGGTGGCCATCGACGTCAACACCGGCAAATACGTGGGCCGCGGCTCGACACGCCTCGAGGACACCATCGTCAAAACCAACCTCGAAGCGGTGAAGGAAATCGTGCGGCAGATTCGCCTGCGCGACCTCGGCGGCATCATCGTCTGCGATTTCATCGACATGGAAGAGCGCCGCAACCGCGACAAAGTGATGGCCGCGCTCGATCAGACCCTGAACCAGGATCGCGCTCCGTCGAAAGCGCTTTCCTTCAACGAATTCGGGCTGGTATGCATCACGCGCAAACGCACCAAGCAGGCCCTGGAGCGCGTGCTGTGCCAGCCGTGCCCCTACTGCACCGGCTCCGGCATGGTCAAATCCATTCCCACCATCTGCTACGAGATCCAAGCCGAAGCGCGAAAAATGTCCGTGGACATGGACGCGCGCAGCCTCACGCTGCGCGTCAACCCCGAAATCGCCAAGGCGCTCAAGACGCGCGAATCTTCCCTGATCGATGAGCTCGAACAGGCCACACGCAAGAGCATCATCATCCAATCCGATCCCACGCTACACTGGGAACAGTACGATATTTATTAGCTGTCTGAAGTTTTACTACATAAGAACCCCACGCTTTGCTTCGCAAACCATGGGGCACCCGGCGGGTTCAGGTAGCACAGGCTTCAGCCTGTGTGGGGTTCTGCTTCGGGCCCTGTAGCGCGACGGGAGTAAGTGGCGCGATGTGAAGAATGAATCCAGATCATCCTCAAGAAACGAAATCAGGCTCACCAACCCTCGAAAACCGCGAGGGCTCGGGCACCCGAAAATTCAAATACGACTCAAAGCCTTTGCCACCCGCCTTTGCGAGACAAAGCGTGGGGCAAGGTGATCGCGTGTCCATCCTTTACATTCCACCTGTCTATTAAACGTGCGTAATGTACGTTGCCAAGATTCGGATTTTCAATCAGAGCAAAGTTGTGTTGGGGCGGCCAAGTAAGGTCCTGTGTCTTGGGTTTGAGCGGCGGCCAGAGTGGTATTAGTAAGGTCTCCCATTGAATGGGGCTGGCTGCAACGGTCACGGTCGACACGTCTGGTTGTTTGTGAATGGATATCAGTTGAAGAATTAGATGCCCTACACAAACCGTAAAGACATATCCCTGGGCTACGCCCTGTGAAGTTGGTGAATCAAGGCGGAACTCACTACCTATCGCGCTTAGCGTCCGCCCTGTGAACCGACCAGCCCA
>DATLTA010000037.1:0-9730 GCA_035533775.1 Candidatus Dormiibacterota bacterium
TTCCAGCAACTTGGACAGCCCGAGGATGCCATGGAACACTTGTTGCGCGCCGTGAAAATCGCTCCGGCACTGGCGGACGCGCATTTAAATCTGGCCCTGGCCTATGAGAAACTCGGCCAAAGACCGACTGCGATACATCACTTGTCCCTGTACGTGCGTTACGAACCCAATGGGCCGTGGGCGGAATTTGCGCGCTCACGCATCGTCCAATATCGCAACCACGGGTCCGCTCCAGCCACCGGAAAATTGACGCCCTTCCGGCGCACTCGATAGAAATGGCGGAGCAGAGCCCTCTACAAACGATTGTGATACAGATCACAGAAGTATGTAACCGCCGGCACGGAATATTGAATCTCGCATTGGATATCTTGGATTTGGTTTGTAGCCATATCAATGCGCCACCGATTGCGTTTGCCCGGCAAAGGACTGGAATTTCAGAGACTCAAGCTCGAAAGGAAAGAACAAGATGATTATCGGAGATCGTTTGCGTGCGCTTCGGGAAGAAAAGAATCTCTCGCAGGGAGAAATTGAAAAGCGTACCGGTTTGCTCCGTTGCTATATCTCACGTGTCGAAAACGGGCACACCGTTCCTTCCTTTGAAACCATTGAGAAATTTGCTCGCGCACTGGGAGTTCCCCTCTATCAATTGTTTTATGATGGCGAGGCCCCGCCACCCATGCCTCATATTTACAAGCGCAAGAGCGCCACGGACCTTGCCTGGGGTACTTCGGGCAAGGAGGCGCGGTTGCTGGAAAAATTCCGCCAACTCCTCAGCCGCACAAGCGAAAGCGACCTGAAATTACTGCTGCTCATAGCTCGCAAAATGGCGCGGGGAAAAAATACAGCAACCGCAGCCGCGCGTTAATCTATTAATCTGATGGGTTGAGGATTATGCACCCCCGGTGATCCGGGGGGAGAACGGTTACATGGCGAACTGGACGTTCTCCATGGCCAGCAGTCGTGAAATGCGCTGCGCGGCCTCCTTCACGGCAGTTGCCGTGGTCGCCAGGTTTAAATCGTTGAGTTCGTGTACGGTTCCGGTCAGACAAATCGCCACCGTCGTTCGGCCCAGCGGATCGAAGATGGGTGCGCCCACGCAACGCCATCCCGATCTGCATTCTTCGTCGTCCAGAGCGTAACCCTGCTTGCGAACTTCATCCAGCTTGGCCATGAGCCGCGGCAACGTGGTGATCGTTCTGGGCCCAAATTTATCAAGGTTTGTGTCCGGGAAAAATGACGCCAGGGAGGTTCGAGGCCACCAGGCCAGCAATGCTTTCCCGACGCTGGACGTATGCAAAGGCACGCTTTCACCGACCGACCGCGACTTGTCCTGTCTGAAATACCTGCGCGCCACGATTTTTTCCAGATGCACGGCCTCATGCTGGCCCAAAATTGCGAGGTGGCAGGTCAGGTCAATTTGTTCGACCAGCGACCGCATGAATGGAAGCGCCAAATCCCGGATATCGGAAGTTTCCAGAACTTTCCGGCCGAGTGTGAGAACGTTGGACCCGAGTTTGTACCGCCCATTTTCCGGATGCCGGCATACGTAGCCTCGTTCTTGCAACACATGCAAGATGGAACTGGCTGAACTTTTCGGGATTCCCAAACGGTGGGCTATATAGGCGTTCGTCAGACCAGAATTACGCCCGGAGATTGCCTCCAGGATATCTAGCGCGCGGTTTACTGCCGGACTCTCTTTCTTTGCACCCATGAGACTCTTCTAAAGCATGGCCTCGTAGAACCTTCTGCCTGATTTCCCTGTATTTCCCCGTACCAGAGGTCCCAATTGCCATTCCACCCAAGACCCCTGCTGTTAATGCGCGTAGTATATAGGAATACAGTGGGCATGAGAAATGATTTTGTTGGCAGGTAGTGGCCCAATATGGCACTGGGGGGGCCGGTTCCCCGTCCCATGAGATGGCTGTTCGCCCGAAGCGCTCCCGCTAAACGGCTTTTCCACAACACTTCTTCCGAATACCTTATCCAGACAACACAACGTACGGATCGGGACTGCGGCGATTACGCGCGCGCCACAGGTTCATCTCGATGGAGCAGAGGAACGACAGCGCACAAGAGCAGCGAAAACCCGCCGAGCACTACGAAGCTTGTCCTGAAGTTGCCGGACAAATCCGCCAGGTGCCCCACCAGCGGAGCCCCGCCAAGAATCATGACGATGCCCAGCATGTTTACCAATCCCATTGCCGCTCCGGCACGGCCGGGAAACAGCGCACCCGCACGCGAGAACATCGCGGCGTATGGCAGCCCAACACCCATGCCGATCAGCACGACTCCCGCCAAAGCGCTCCCCAATGACACCGAGGTCGACACGAACACAAAACAGCCCAGCGCGATCATGAGCAGGCTGCCGCCGATCAGCGGACGAATCCCCAGATGCCGGCGCAGGACTCCTCCAAGCGGCCGCGATACGATGCCCAGCAGCAGGACCAGCGAGCCGATCAGTCCGGCCCGGGTGACGGGAATACGCATGACCTTCGTCAGCAGAACGACCACCCACGAACCCACAACCAGGGAGAGGCCAAACGTGGCCATCTGGAACAGCCCCAGGATCCAGAGCTGCGGCGCGAGCAACATCTCATGGAACTGTCCCGGGATGGATACTCCCGATGAGACGTCCGGCGCCCCGGTCGTCCAGATAATCGCCGCGGCAATTGCCATTGCGCCCGACACTATAAACGTCGCCCGCCATCCGGCCAATAAGTACAGCCGGGGCACCGCCAGGATCACAAATCCCGCGCCGAGCTGGACGGACCCGCCAAAAAGCCCCTGCGCCAGATTCTGCCGAGGCCCGGCCGCTGCCGCGTGAACGTAGCGCGCTCCGCCCACAAAACACACGCCGGTTCCAATCCCGGTAAAGATTTTGCAGGCCAGCAACTGCCAGTAGGCGCCGGCAAAGGCCATTCCCAGGTTGCCCAGCGCCACCCAAATCAGGGCCCAAAGAAGCACGCGCTTGGCGCCCAGGCGGTCGACCAGATGGCCTCCCGGAATCTGCATGGCGGCATGGGTGGCAAAAATACCGGTGGTCAGCAGACCGGCCAGGGCCTGATTGAAACTGAATTGGCGCATCAGCGCAGGAAGCAGGGGTGCGTGATTGGTGTAATTGGCGGAATAGGCGAATCCTACGATGCAACCACAGAGGATCGCCGCGCGTTGCGATTTGTCTGATAATGCCAAAGGTTTCGCCAGCCTCTATGCCGGTGAATTCAGCAACGCGTTTCTGAATGGCCCATGGAAAAGGAAATCAACGCGAATCGGGGCCGCGCCGAATCATTTCTCCGATTCTTCGACGACGGCCCGCCTAGAGTGACATTTCCTTGGGGCGCAAAGTCAGCGCCAGGACTGCCCCTAAAATGGAAAGCAGAGTCATCTGAATCTCCCCGGCAAATGCCCAGCCGTGGCCCGCTTCGAGCCAGCCCATCAGGTAGCCGGCAAATGCGGCCGCTCCGTACAGGCTGGTGACGAACATCCCCGAGGCCCGGCTCGCCTGACTGCCTTGCACCGCTTTGACATGATAGCCGGCGAGATTCACGTACAGGATGGAGCTTGCAATCACCCCGTAGGCGCACGTCATAATTCGCGCTGCCATGGGATCTTGCGACAATCCATGAAAAAACAGGTATCCCAGCACGGCCGAGCAAAGAAAGGCTCCGCTGAGCAGCGTGCGGGGCGACATGCGATCGCCAACCCAGCCGAAAATCACCGATCCCAGGGCGCCGATCCCAAAAAATCCAATGACTTCGGCCGCGGCGACGGGCTTATAGTGCAGGGTATCCCTCAGGTAAAGCGTGTACATGCCTAGAAATCCGTACATGCTGAGTCCGTGAATACTGCTGAGCACCGTCAGAATCACGGAATTCCTGTTTTTCAAACTGGGTGCACCGCTGGTATTCACCCGAACCTGCGAAACACGATGCGTCTCGCTGAACCAGGGACGAACCGTCAGGAGAATCAGGAAAAACAAGGCGAAGCCAAACAACCCGAACGCCAGCATGGGAGCGCGCCAGGATTTATACGAAATCAGGAAAGCGCCCGCCAGGAGGGGAGCATAGAAGCCGCCAATGCCGTAACAAAAATTGACCGACCCAATCGCCGCGGCCCGGTACTTGACGAAGTAACTCGCCGCAAGCGCAAACATGGACGTGGCCAGCATGGCCATTCCGATTCCCGTGGCCGCCAGGATCAGCAGCATCGTCCAGAAACCCGTGGCCACCGTCGTCAACATCGTTGCGCCGGAGAAGATGGCGATGCCGATCAGCAGGACAGTCTTGCGCGAGTAACGCGACAGCAGGAAGCCTGTAGGCAAACCGCCAATGCCCAGTCCTAACGTGAAAATTGTGGAGAGCAGACCGATGGTGGGAATGGAAAAGCCAAATTCCCGGCGCACGTCGGAGTTGAGGTACGGAAAAAGGTAGCGGTCCGCCGCCATCAGCGAGTATGCCGCGAGCAGCACACAATACATCGCAATGGCAACGCCGCTCGTACCGGGCTGATTTTCCGCAGGGGTTGCTGGATTTACGGCTGGTTGGTCCTGAATTGTCTTATCCTCCCGTTTCTCACTGAGAGTGACTTTACGCTTGCTGCGCTTTCAGAACCTGGCAAACAGCACGGGCGAAGCGGCGGCATACCTGAGTTTCGGAACTGCCCGGGCTTCGCTTCCCTATTGCCACACAAGGTTCACCGGGAAATTGCCGCACGCGCCATCAACTTGCGTTTTCCATGATGATCTTCATGCGTTGGTCTTCGTCCGACTCAAGCATCCCGATCGCCCTTTCCAAATCCTGCAGCGCGATGACGTGCGTAACCAGAGGCTTGAGCTTGACCACGCCGCGCGCCACCAGGTCAATGGACGCCGGAAAATCTTCGCTTTTCGCCGCACGAGTGTTCACGATCCTAAGTTCCTTGTAATACATCTGGTAAAAGGGCAAAGCCCCTTGCGTGGCTGCCGAAACCCCAAACATCAGGAACGTGCCGCCCAGCCGCGCCATAAGAATTCCGTCGGCGATCGCCGGAATGATGCCCGTGGACTCGATCACCAGGTCGGCTCCACGTCCTCCGGTTGCCTCCAGGACTCCGCGCACGGCATCGGGCCCGCTGGGCAACGTGATGTCCGCACCGAGCTCCTGCGCCAGGCTTCTTTTCCACGCGCTGCGCGTGATCCCAATCACGGGATAGGCTCCCCACGACTTGGCCAACTGAATGTGAACCTGGCCGGTCACGCCAAGGCCCACAACCACCACTGCCTGGCCGGGAAAAACGCCTGCCAGCCGATGGGCGTGCAGGCAGGTCGTGACCACCTGGATCAGCGGCGCCGTCTGGCTATCGATGGTATCCGGGAGTGAATATACGTGGCTGCGCGGGGCCACCAGGAAGTCCGCAAAGCCGCCATCGGCATCGCGCCCGAGCAGAGAACCATAAGGACAAAGGCTGGTCTGTCCCGCACGGCAATTGAAGCACATGCCGCAGTAAATCGCGGGATCGACGATGACGCGATCCCCGTTGTGTATGAGGTCGTCACCCCCCTCCACCACTTCGCCGATCATTTCGTGCCCCATGATCAGCGGGTGGCGGACAGGGATGGAACCCTTAAAGATTTTCAGGTCGGTGCCGCAGATGCCGCTGTTGGTTACGCGGACCAATACCTGATGGGGCCCCGGTTTGGGCCGATCGACTTCGCCGGCCCCCAGCTTACCCGGGGCCCTGAGAACCATAGCTTTCATAGAGTATGCAGTCCGTCAAACTGACGACTTGACGCCTTTCGCAGCGTTGTTCGGCAGCGTGGCGCTGACCACCTGGGTGAATTCCGCTTCCGTAAGCAAGCGCTTAGTGCGAAGCGAAAATTCCTTCACGGCAACCACTACGCGCATGGCCTCTTCATCGGTGGCCGTGACGCCGAGCTTCTTCAATCCCGACTTCACCGAATCGATGCCGCTGCCCTTGCCGTATACCACGGATGCGGGGGCCTGGCCGACCACGTCCCAATGGAACGGGAAGAGTTCGGTGGGATTTTCGCCGCCGCAGTTCTGGAACCAGCTGGCGATGATGCCGGACTCGATCTGGAACAGCGCATCGCCGACCACAGGCCGGTTGGAGGCGACTGCGTGCCCGGACAATTTCTCCACGAGCTTGGCGAGGCTGTAAAGCTTGTCATACTTCAAGCCGGTATCGATTCCATAGAGAGTGAGCAGCGCCATCGCTGTCTCTTCCATGGGTGTGTTGCCGGCGCGCTCGCCGATGCCGAGCACGGTCGAGTGAACCACCTCGACTCCCTCCGCGAGCGCCATGATGGTGTTGGCCACGCCCATTCCGAAATCCATGTGGAAGTGGGCTTCCAGGCGCTTGTTGATGCGCTTCTTCACCGAACGCACCAGGTACTGAATGGCATGGGGCGAGAGCACGCCGAACGTGTCGACCAGGGCCAGGGCGTCCATGTGCCCTTCGTTGGCGACGCGCAGAATCAGGTCCAGCACCCAGTTCATTTCCGCGCGCGTGAAGTCGATGGGGAAAAACACGACTTCGAGTCCCTGCTCGTGTGCGAATTTCGTCGATTCGATGGAGAGGTCGATGGCCTTCTCGAGGGGCCACTTATAGGCGTACTTGATGATGTGCTCGCTCGAAGGCACTTCCATGACGATGCCGGAAACGCCACAATCCACGGCGCGCTTCACATCGTCGACCATGCAGCGCGAAAACGCGAAAATCTGCGGGCCCAGGTTGCGCTTCACGATTTCCTTGATGGCGGCTTCGTCGCTGGGGGACACCACGGGCATGCCCGCCTCGATGCGGTGAACGCCGGCTTCCGCCAAACCTTCGGCGATGCGGATCTTGTCGTCCTTGGTGAAGATCACGCCGGTCTGTTGCTCACCATCGCGCAGCGTGATGTCGTGAAATTTAACCTGCTTGGCGAAATGAAAGTCGCCGCACACGGCGGGATCGAAATTCCACGGACTTACGAACCATTTGTCTGTCTTCCACGGCTGTTTTGACATAATGACACCCTCCAATAAATTAAAATCTAGTTCCTTGCCGTCTTCAGCGCTTCGGGATTCACAGGATTGCGGGGCGGTTCGCCGGAAAGCACGCGCACCACCTCTTCGGCTGCCTTGGTCTGTAGGTCCTCGAGTGCTTCGACGGAATAAAAACTTGTATGCGGCGTGAGAATCACGTTGTCGCGGCCAAACAGCGGCGAACTGGTCGGCGGTTCCTGCTCCAGAACGTCCAGAGCCGCCCCCGCCAGCTGCCCTGCATCGAGCGCCGCGGCCAATGCCGCCTCATCCACCACGGGTCCGCGCGACGTGTTCACAATCAGGGATCCGGGCTTCATTTTACGGAATACTTCGGCATTGAACAAATGATGCGTTTCCGGCATCAGGGGAGTGTGAATGGAAATGTAGTCAGACTGGCTGATCAGTTGGTCGAAATCGACACGCTCGACTCCCGCCTGGTCCAGCACGCTTTGCGGCACATAGGGATCGAACGTAATCACGCGCAGCCCGAACGCCTTCGCTTTCGGCGCCACCAGCTGCGGAATCCTTCCAAAGCCCGCCAAGCCCAGGGTCGTGCCCCGGAGCCGGTGAATCGGCACCACGGCCGGCATTTCCCATCGACCGGCATGCGCCCGCGTGCTGGAAGCCGGAATCTTCCTCACCAGCGACAGCAACAGCGCCATCGCGTGGTCGGACACCTCATCGATGCAATAGTCGGGAACCTTGGTTACGACAATCCCGGCGGCGGTTGCCGCGGCAACGTCCACATTGTCCACGCCAATGCCGAAACGCGAGATAATCCGGCAGCGCTTCATTTGCTTGATCATATCCGCGGTAATTTTCGCGTAGGTGGCGAGCAGGCCGTCGGCTTCGCGCGCCACTTCCAGGATTTTTTCCGGAGTGGGTTCGGACGCCAGGCGCAGCTCGGCCCCGACCCGCGACACCACGTCGCGGGCCAGGTCGAGGTTCGGAAACACGGAATCAGAAACGGCTACGAGTCGTTGGGCCATGGCTATCGCTTCATGGCCTCTTCCATGTGTTCCATCAATGTAAACACCACGGGGCCCTTACCGGTCACGAGAACGTTTTCCTCGAGTCGGCAAGTCTGCTGCAAGCCCGGGTGTCCGGCGAAGGTTTCGATCGCGAAGTACATGTTTTCCTTGATCTCGGCCGGGTACTTCAGCGAATACGCCCGGGACATCCACATGCCTTCGTACAGAGTGATGCCGATACTGTGCGCGAACTGCTGCAGCGTCACGGTACCGAACTTGTCGTCGTCGTATTCCGGGAACGCCTTGGCGACGTCCGCGGTGGTATTGCCTGGTTTCAGCTGTTCGATTCCGGCGTACATCGAATCGTAGACTTCCTTGTACAGGTCGATTTCCTTCGGGGTCATCTTCATTCCCTGCGCTCCGCCGCACTTGAAGCAGCGCACGAAGTCGATGAAGTAACCGGACGGGCCGACCGCATTGATGTCCACAATCAGCAGGTCGCCCTGGCGGATCAGCTTGTCGGTTGCCCAGCGCCGGTACGGGCTGGTGTTTCCGCCGGAGGCCACGATGATGTCGTAAATGATTTCGCAGCCGCGCTCGAGCATGAATTCGTGCACCTTGGCTTCGATTTCACGTTCGCGCACGCCGGGCTTCAGCCATTCGTACTTGATCTTCCACATGGCCGCGTCGCCGATGCTGGAGGCCTGCTTGAGCAGTTCGATTTCGTCAATCGTCTTCACCACGCGCGCGGCCGATACCGCCGGCCAGCCGTTGACGATCTTGAGCCCGGTCTTCTGGAACGCTTCGAGCGCCGGCATGTCAAAGTTGTCGATCCCGATGCGTTCCTTGGTGACGCCATGCTCTTTCAGCACGTCCAGAACGCTCTCGGCCATGCGGTCGGCCATGTACGGCACGGCGCCTTCGGCCCATTGCCAGGTGATGGCGGGGCGAATCTTCCCTTCCATCCAGGGCAGGTCGATTTCCGCGCAGTGCAGGTCCGACCCCGCCGTTTCGAACAGCACGGGATCGCCGGTGTGCGTAACCACCGCGTAGCGAATGTTGATGTTGTATTTCCAGTTGCCCTGGTACGACGCCGTGGCGTAACGAATGTTCGCTCCGGCAAACAGCACCAGCGCGCCAAGATCGTGCGCCTTCATCGAAGCGCGCAACTTCTCCAGACGCTCTTTGCGCAACCGATCGAAATCCACCCGTTGCTGCCAATCCGCTCCGGTCTGGCTGTAGAGGCGTCGCGGGTCCCAGGAATGTGGCTGACCGATGAATCGAGTATCCATAGTTGTGAGTGAAACATCCTTTCGTGTTTGATCTAGAATGACGTACCAAAATTAAGAGCAAGGCAGTAAAACTGTGTTCGCGCGGCGAATCTCGCGCCGTTGATTCCCTCTAAGGCCTGAATTCTCTGCGGCCCCGCAGCACAGACAAATTGCGTTCGGATCGAAGCATCCCGCGATCCCAATGCCGGACAGGATTTGTGAAGACCCCCAGCGGACCGACACTCGCTAAAAATCACCCTGCGAGTCGCCATGCACGCAAGATAATAGCATGAAACCATTTCAGTGGAAGCGCAAGGTTTTGTTCAGCCGATCGAACAGGAAGGAACCCGTAGCACAGGCTTCAGCCTGTTTGCTTTTGCTTTTGCCCCTACTCTTGAAAAAAAAGCGCACAGGCTGAAGCCTGTGCTACTTGGAGGGTATAGATAGCGCAGGCTTTAGCCTGTGC
>DATLTA010000038.1:0-2392 GCA_035533775.1 Candidatus Dormiibacterota bacterium
GTCATGACGGTCCTCGGCATTGTCGAGCCGAAAATCATCATCCTGATCCCTGTGGGCAGCATGGTCATTGCCCAGAACATGAATATTCAGTCCCTGTTTCTCAATCGCTTCCTGGGCGAAGTCCGCTCCCATCGCGGCGAAATCGAGTCTGCCCTGGCGCTGGGCGCGGCCCCGGAACACGCCGCCGGATCTTACCTGTACGCTTCCTTCCACGCCAGCCTGATCCCCGCCATCGACAATCTGCGCTCCCTCGGCATCGTCTGGATTCCCGGCATGATGGCCGGCATGGTGCTCTCCGGCACCTCGCCCATCTACGCCGCGCTCTACCAGTTCGTCATCCTCAGCATGATTTTTATCGCCGGCGCAGTCAGCTGCCTGACCGCCACCTACCTCGTGCCGCGCAGAATTTTCACCCCCCAGCAGCAACTTCGCCGCCTCGGCTGACGGCCCTCCCCTGGGTGCCCCAGGTTCGCGCAGCTAACCTGGGATTGGAAACACCCCGTCAAGCGGCCAGGCTTTTTTGCACCACATGCAGTGCAAAATGGCTCGAAAAAATTGGTTGCTAAGGCAACTACATTGGCCAAACTCGTTGCTAAGGCAACTAAATTTTGCCCGCAAAGTTTTGCTCGCTATTGAGCCCCCGACGCAGCCGGAATCTTCACCAGCACCAGCGCATTCGGCGCAAGCTGCAGCGTCAGATGACTTCCATCGAGATGTTCCTGCGTCGGCGGCGGCAGCGCCGAAGCCGCATTCAGCTTGGCGATCTGCGCCATGGTCGGATATTGCTGGCTTTCCATCGCACGATACGCCGGCATCGGATCGCCATGATTTTCGTCCACTCGGCTCACAGTGATCGGTGCGCCGCCGGGCACGCCAGCAAAGCTCAGCCGAACAGTTTTCGACGCGCCTTTTTTCCCCGGATCGACAATGTTCCAAACCGCGATCGCTAAGCCCCCATCCTTGCCACGAGTTACGAGAACATTGTCGGCAGTGTTGGCGAGCCTCTCATCGCCCAGCTGATGCAGCAGGCTGAAGTCGTAATAGCTCGGCTTCTTGATGCCGCCCAGCGCAATCAAGCCGAACATCCCGTCAAATGGCGTCCGTGCCACTCCACCCTCTTCAAACACATCGTCGAAGGTCCAGAAGGACATCCTCTTCACATGTCCATCGCATTCGCGAATTGTATTCGCCACTCCCGGTCCTACAAACGGAGTATCGCGCGAATCATCCCTCCCCTGCACATTCCATTCCGTCCAAAACAGCGGCAGCTTTGGCAGGGGCGAGGCCTCAATTTGCCCTTGAACTTTTTTCACAGCGCCGCACACCCGGTCGTCCATCGGAACTGGCTTGTCGTTGTGAAATAAATTTTCAACCGTGTCGTCGGCGTACCCGTGGGTGGAAACAAAATCGATGGGCACGTGATTCTCTGCGACATGCTGCAAAAATGGAACCACCCACGAGGCCGCCGCCGTCGCCGGCCCTCCAACGCGCAGCCGCGGGCTCACGCTCTTCAAATCGCGAGCCGTGTGATCGTACAGATCAAAGTACGACGCCTGCCGCGGAATCCCGCCCCAAAAGTCGATGTTCGGCTCATTCCATACCTCGAAGTACCATTGCGACACTTCATCGATCCCGTAGCGATCGATCAGATGCTGCGCGAAATGCTTCATCAGGTCGTCCCAAAGTTCATAGCTTTTCGGCGGCGAAACATTCGGCTTGTACCAGAAGGGATGCAGAGCGTCCGGATTGAACGCCAGCTTTCTCGGCATAAAACTGATCTCAACAAACGGCCGCACGCCGTTCTTCAGCAGCCCGTCATATATCTGGTCGACGTAAGAAAAGTTGTAGACCGGCTTGCAGTCGTCGCCCAGGTTGTACACTCCCACCTCGTGATCCAAAATCCCGTGGAACCGAACATAGCGGAACTCAGTCACACTTTTGACCGCGCGCAGATCGTCGCGGTAGCCGGCGCGCAGCGAAAGAATCGCATGTCCGGAACCGAACATCTGCTCCCAGAAATGCGGAAATGGCGTCGTCTGCGCATGCGCGTCAACAGTGATGGTTTCCTGCGCGCAGGCTGCGGTTGCGCTTACCCCGAATGCAAGGAGAACCGCGACCAGAGCCGCCCCAAGGCTGAAGAATGATTTCCGTTGTAGCATGCGAATCCACTCCACAAAACCAGTTAGATATTCCTGCCCACTAGGAAGTGAGAGGGGTGCACCGGAATGCACCCCCCTTAAGGGAAAAAACACGCGAGTGCATGTTAGAAACTGAAGCGTGCCTGCAACTGCACCGTCCGGCTACCTAGCGCATTACCAGGCACGCCAAAGTGTGGGTTGACCTGGGTGATGGTCCCATCCGGTGCTGCCGAACCAATGGTGTCGTCCATGGA
>DATLTA010000039.1:0-8881 GCA_035533775.1 Candidatus Dormiibacterota bacterium
ACCCCTCATTCTCCTCCGACGGGCGCTATCTGATTTTCGAGCGCCTGGCATCGGCATCGGGTTCTCACGCCGAGATCTGGGCATTGCCGTTGTTTGGAGATCGCAAGGCGTTTCCGGTGGTTCAAAGTCCGCAATTTGATGTGACCGGGCCTGCCCTGTCTCCGGACGGGAAATGGCTGGCCTACACTTCACACCTATCAGGGCTGGAAGAGGTTTACATTGTGCCGTTCGGCCGCGGAAGCGGTAGGTGGGAAGTCTCGAACGGCGGCGGTTTCTATTCGCGCTGGCGCCACGACGGCAAGGAGCTTTTCTACCTCTCGCCGGATAACGAAATCATGTCCGCGGAAATTGAGGAGCAAGGACCCAGCCTGGCCATCCGCAAAGTCACGCCGCTGTTCCAAACGAATGCCAACGCCTCCACTTTTCATTGGCCCTACGATGTGAGCCCCGACGGAAATAAGTTCGTGGTGCTTGGCCTGGGAGCGCAGGGAACTTCTGAGCCGCTGACGCTGGTGACGAACTGGCCGGCGCTGTTGAAGAAGCGATGATGCTGACCATCGGAAGCAAACTCGGGCCGTATGAAATTCAATCGCCCATCGGCGCGGGTGGAATGGGCGAGGTGTATCGCGCGCGGGACACGCGGCTGGGGCGCGACGTGGCCATCAAGATTTTGCCGCAGCATTTGACGGAGAAAGCTGACGCGCGGCAGCGATTTGAACGCGAAGCACGCGCGGTTTCTTCGCTGAATCATCCGCACATTTGCACGCTCTACGACATTGGGCATCAGGACGGCACTGATTTTCTGGTGATGGAGCTTCTCGACGGCGAGACGCTGGCGAAACGGTTGGAGAAAGGCCCGCTGGCGACGGCGGAGTTGCTGCGCATTGGAATCGAGATTGCCGATGCGCTGGACAAGGCGCACCGCCAGGGAATTCTGCATCGCGACTTGAAGCCGTCGAACATCATGCTGATGAAAACGGGCGCGAAGCTGATGGATTTTGGCTTGGCGAAAGCCTCGGAAGCAGGGTCGCCGATGCCTTCGAGTTTGACGCAATCGCTGAACCCCTCGGCGAAAACGACGCCGGTGACGGCGGAAGGCACGATCGTCGGAACGTTTCAGTACATGTCGCCGGAGCAGATGGAGGGAAAAGAGGCGGACGCGCGGAGCGATATTTTTTCGTTTGGCGCGGTGCTGTTCGAAATGGCCACAGGGAAGCGCGCGTTCGAGGGAAAGACGACGGCGAGCGTGATTGCCGCGATTCTGGAGCGGGAACCGCCGCCGATTTCGAGCGTGCAGCCGATGTCACCACCGGCGCTGGACCGCACGGTGAGAATTTGTTTGGCGAAGGACCCAGACGAAAGATTTCAGTCGGCGCATGATGTGAAGCTGCAACTGGAATGGATTCGCGACGCGGGTTCGCAGGCCGGTATCGCTGCGCCGATTGTTGCACATCGCAAGAATCGCGAACGGTTGGCGTGGATGGCGGTGGCGTTACTGACAATCATCGCGGCACTGCTGGCCTATGGCTTCATCGCACGCGCGCCGAAGCCGATGCCGGCATACGTTTCGGAGCTTCCTCCCCCCGCAAACGCCAGTTATGCCCTAGTTGGGTTCAGCGCCGGCCCGCCGGTGCTTTCCCCGGACGGGCTGCGGATCGCCTTCTGCGCCAATGGTACCGACGGACGGCGTCTGCTATGGGTCCGATCGTTTAGCGTGCCAGCCGGGCGACCGCTCGAGGGTACCGACGGTGCCTCTTTTCCCTTTTGGTCTCCCGACGGCAGGTCGATCGGCTTCTTTGCGCAAGGCGAACTGAAGCGTATCGACGCTTCTGGTGGCCCGGCGCTGCCGATTGCTGGCGCCCCCTTCGGCCGGGGAGGATCTTGGGGGCGCGACGGTACGATCCTGTTCGTTCCCGACCAGATAGGCGGCATCTTCCGCGTTGCGGCATCGGGCGGAACGCCACGGGCAGTGACCAAACCGAACGAATCACTGAAGCAGGTCTATCATCGGTGGCCGCAGTTCTTGCCGGATGGGAAGCACTTCCTGTTTTTGGCGCTCTCGACCGCTGGGGAGCTCTCGGGGACGTATGCGGCGTCACTCGACGGCGGCGACCCGAAACTGATTTTGAGAGGCGCATGGAACGCGATATACGCCCCTCCCGGCTACCTGCTTTTTGTACGGCAGGGAGCCTTGATGGCGCAGCGCTTCGATGCAAGCCGGCTGGAGCTGGAGGGTCAGGCGGTCCCCATCGGCGAAAATGTCGGTGAGGACCGCACCTCGACGGTGAACCGAGAGATCCTTGATGCGTCGACGAACGGCGTCCTTGTCTACGCGGAGGGAGGCGGCACTGGTGGCGGAGGCTCGCTGCTCGCGTGGTTCGATCGGAGCGGGCAGCGAGTTCGGGAAACAGGCGGTCCGGGCGAGTACGCGACCGTCGCGGTTTCGCCCGACGGAACGAAGCTGGCGGTCGGCATGTTGCAGCCGGACGGCGTTGGGGTGTTCGATCTCGCGCGCGGGACCCGGACACGTGTCACCTTCAGTAACGCTACCAATGGCCAGCCAGCCTGGTCGCCCGACGGCAAGTACATCGCCTTCTTCTCGAACCGCTCGATGCTTAGCCACATCTACCAGAGGGCCGCCAACGGCACGGGAGCCACAACGCCGCTCGTCGTTGATGACGCCTTGGAAACTTACCCCTCATGGTCTCCGGACGACCGCTACCTGATCTTCAACCGCCAAGCCGCACAGCCAAACTCAAACATCGAGATCTGGGCTATGCCCTTGTTCGGAGACCGAAATGCGTTTCCCGTGGTCCGCGGCGCGTTCAACGCAACCTGGCCGGCGGTATCCCCCGACGGTCGGTGGCTGGCGTACACCTCGGATGAATCTGGACGTGAGGAGGTTTACGTCGTGTCGTTCCTCCATGGCAGTGGCAAGTGGCTGGTCTCGACCCAGGGCGGGAACCGGCCGCGCTGGCGCCGCGACGGCAAGGAATTGTTTTACCTTTCGCCGGACAATAAAATCATGGCCGCGGAGATTCTCGCGCAAGGCACAGGCTTTGCGGTGGGCGAGGTACAGCCGCTGTTCCAAACGAGCCTCGCGTTGAACCCAGGCTGGTTGTTCGACGTTTCCGCCGACGGGAAAGAGTTTGTTGTCGTGAGTCTGGCCACTGAACCATCCGCAGGCCAGCTCACATTGGTGGTGAACTGGCCCGCGCTGCTGAAGAAACAATAGTGACGCTCAGGAGGAAAATTTTGTTTCTGTATGCAAGGAAGCTGATATGAGCCCGGCGGCAGGAACGAGACTCGGCCCGTATGAAATCGTTGCGCCGATTGGCGCGGGCGGGATGGGAGAAGTGTATCGCGCGCGGGATACGCGCCTTGGCCGCGATGTCGCTATCAAGATTTTGCCGCAGCATCTGACTGAGAAAGCTGACGCGCGGCAGAGATTTGAGCGCGAAGCGCGCGCGGTTTCTTCGCTGAATCATGCGCACATTTGCACGCTCTACGACATTGGGCAGCAGGACGGCGCCGATTTTCTGGTGATGGAGCTTCTCGACGGCGAGACGCTGGCGAAGCGTTTGGAAAAAGGGTCGCTCGTGACCGCGGAAGTGCTGCGCGTGGCGATCGAAATTGCGGACGCGCTGGAAAAAGCGCACCGGCAAGGGATTCTGCATCGCGATCTGAAACCGAGCAACATCATGCTGACAAAAGGCGGCGCGAAACTGATGGATTTTGGCTTGGCAAAAGCGGCGGGCGACGGCGGAGCGCCAGCGCTGTCGAGCTTGACACAATCGCTGAACGCCGCAGCGAAAACGACGCCGGTGACCGCGGAAGGCACGATCGTGGGGACGTTTCAGTACATGTCGCCGGAGCAGATGGAAGGAAAAGAGGCGGATGCGCGCAGCGACATTTTTTCTTTTGGCGCGGTGCTGTTCGAGATGGCCACGGGGAAGCGCGCGTTCGAGGGAAAGACAACGGCGAGCGTGATTGCGGCGATACTGGAGCGGGAGCCGCCGCCGATTTCGAGCGTGCAACCGATGTCGCCTCCGGTGCTGGATCGCGCGGTGAGAATTTGCTTGGCGAAGGATCCAGACGAAAGATTTCAGTCAGCGCACGACGTAAAGCTGCAACTGGAATGGATTCGCGATGCGGGTTCGCAGGCCGGCATCGCTGCGCCCGTCGTTGCGCACCGCAAACATCGCGAGCGCATCGCGTGGGCCGCTGCGGTCGTCGGAATAATCGTCGCCGCAGTCTTTGCTACCGGGTACATTGAGCGCGCCGCCCACCCCGCGCCCGCAGTGGTCTCGCAAGTCCTCCCGCCTCCGGGAAACGATTTTGCCCTGGGCGGAAGTGCGACCGGTCCACCTGCCCTTTCCCCCGACGGGCAGAAACTTGCTTTCGCTGCTACTGGCTCTGACGGCAAACAACTGCTTTGGGTTCGGCGACTGGATTCAGCGACGGCCCAGCCGCTCGCCGGTACCGACGGCGCGACTTACCCGTTTTGGTCGACCGATGGCCGCAATCTGGGATTCTTTGGCGGCAACAAGCTGAATCGCATTGCCGCCTCCGGTGGGCCAGTCATTGCACTATGCGACGCCCCGTCTGGCCGTGGCGGGTCCTGGGGTCGCGATGACACAATCCTTTTCACGCCGTTCACCGACGACGTGCTTTACCGTGTTCCGGCCTCCGGAGGCACCCCGACGGCCGTTACGAAGCTCTTCGAACCCGGCGAGCACACCGATCGCTGGCCGCAGTTTCTTCCTGACGAAAAACACTTCCTCTTCTACGCGCAGTCACTCGTGCCAGCAAAGTCCGGCACGTTCGTTGCTTCGCTCGACGGCGGCAAACCGAAGCTGCTGGTCCGGGGCGATTCGAACGCCGTTTACACGCCGCCCGGATATCTGCTTTTTGTCCGGCAGGGCACGCTCATGGCGCAACGATTTGACGCAGAAAACCTGCTGCTGACCGGCCCTGCCAGGGTCCTGTCCGAGAGCGCACTGGAAAATCCCATCGTGTGGAACAGCATGCTCGCGCTCTCTGACAACGGCACTCTGGTATACAACCGTGGAACCCGATTTTCAGGCGATTCCGAGCTTCTGTGGCTTGACCGGAGCGGCAAACATTTGCGACAGACGGGAACCACGGACAATTATGCGGACGTGAGCATCTCGCCGGATGGGAACAAACTGGCCGTGACCGTGGAGGGGACCGAGGGCAACAACATTTGGGTTTTCGACCTTATCCGAGACATCAAGACTCGGCTCACCATGTCCCAAAACGCTTCCGATCCTGCTTGGTCTCCCGACGGTAAGAGGATCGCATTCACCGCCATCAGGGGAGACATGTCTCACATCTACGAAATAACTGCCGACGGCTCCGGAAAAACCCAGCCAATCGTGGCCGACGACGCCGATGAGTTTGGCCCCGAATGGTCGGCAGACGGGCGCTTTCTCGTGTATAACCGTGCCGCAAACGCGCCGGGCTCACATGTGGAAATCTGGGCTATGCCGATGTTCGGAGATCGGAAACCTTTTCCGATACTGCAAAGCGCGTTCTCCATAAACTTCCATGCCCTTTCTCCGGACGGGAAGTGGCTGGCCTACGGTTCTCCTGAGGGAGGAACCCCTCAGTTGTACATACAACGCTTTTCCGGCGGAGGTACGCGCTGGCAGGTCTCGACCGACAACGTTTACGCGCCGAAATGGCGCCGCGACGGCAAGGAGCTTTTCTACTACTCTCTCGCCAACAAACTCATCATGTCTGTGCAGATTACGCAGCAGGGATCGAGTTTGACAGTCGGCAAGCCCACGCCCTTATCCCAGGCCAACCTCCTGGGCGGCGTCTACGGCCGGGCCATCGACGCTACCGCTGACGGAAAACAGTTCGTCGTCATCAGCCAGGCAGGGGAGCAGGCATCTCCTCCGCTCACGCTCGTCACCAACTGGCCCGCGCTGTTAAAGAAACAATGATGCTCGGAGCAGGCACGAAACTTGGGCCGTACGAAATTACCGGCGCGATAGGCGCGGGCGGAATGGGGGAAGTGTATCGCGCGCGGGACACGCGGCTGGGGCGTGACGTGGCGATAAAAATTCTGCCGCAGCATTTGACCGAGAAAGCTGATGCGCGGCAACGGTTCGAGCGCGAGGCGCGCGCCGTTTCTTCGCTGAATCATCCGCACATTTGCACGCTGTATGACATCGGGCATCAGGATGGCACTGATTTTTTGGTGATGGAGCTTCTCGATGGCGAGACGCTGGCGAAACGTTTGGAGAAAGGCTCGCTGGCGACCGCGGAATTGCTGCGCGTGGGAATTGAGATTGCGGACGCGCTGGAAAAGGCGCACCGGCAGGGCATTCTGCATCGCGACTTGAAGCCGAGCAACATCATGCTCACAAAAGGCGGCGCGAAACTGATGGACTTTGGCTTGGCGAAGGCGGCGGACGGCGGAGGCGCGCCGATTCTTTCCAGTTTGACGCAATCGCTGAACCCCGCAGCGAAAACGACGCCGGTGACGGCGGAAGGCACGATTGTCGGAACATTTCAGTATATGTCGCCGGAGCAGATGGAAGGAAGAGAGGCGGACGCGCGAAGCGATATTTTTTCGTTTGGCGCAGTGCTGTTTGAAATGGCCACGGGGAAGCGCGCGTTCGAGGGAAAAACCACGGCGAGCGTAATTGCGGCGATTTTGGAGCGTGAGCCGCCGCCGATTTCGAGCGTGCAACCGATGTCGCCGCCGACGCTGGACCGCACGGTGAGAATTTGTTTGGCGAAGGATCCAGACGAAAGATTTCAATCGGCGCACGATGTGAAATTGCAACTGGAATGGATACGAGACGCGGGTTCCCAAGCGGGCGTGCCCGCTCCGGTCGTCGCTCATCGCAAACATCGCGAACGCATCGTGTGGGTCGCAGTAGCGTTACTGACGATCATCGCGGCGCTGCTGGCCTACGGCTACGTCGCACGCGCGCCACAGCCCGCGCGCGCCATTGTCTCGGAAATCTCTGCGCCATCGAACGCGAACTTTGCATTCGGGGGCAACGTGGCTGGCCCGCCGGCGATTTCTCCCGACGGCCAGCGACTGGCATTCTCCGCCATCGGCTCGGATGGCAAACAGCGATTGTGGGTCAGGCCACTGAATGCCGCCACGGCACAGCCGCTCGAAGGCACTGATGGCGGAACGTTTCCGTTCTGGTCGCCGGATGGCCGCTACCTGGGGTTCTTCGCGAATGGCAAACTAAACCGCATTGACGCCTCGGGCGGCCCGGTGCTCGCGATTGCTGACGCTTCAAATGGCCGCGGCGGTTCCTGGGCCCCAGACGGCACAATCCTCTTTACTCCCGACACGATCAGTCCTCTTTATCGCGTGCCGGCGTCCGGCGGCACGCCCCAGCCAGTGACAAAGCTAAACGCCCCCCTCCATGAAATCAGTCATCGCTGGCCGCAGTTCCTGCCTGACGGAAAGCATTTCCTCTTCTTCTCTGCGCATGGCAATGTCTCGCACAATAACGCCGCCTATGCTGCTTCGCTCGATGGCGGACAGGCAAAGCTGCTTGTCCGAAACGATTCCAACGCCGTTTACGCCCCGCCGGGCTACCTGCTCTTTGTCCGGCAGGGCACGCTCGTGGCGCAGCGATTCGACGCGGGCAGTCTGCGCTTGACCGGAGAAGCGATGCCGCTCGCTGAACATGCCGGTGCCAATTTGGCCCTCTGGCACGGCGTTTTCGCTGTTTCGGAAAATGGTATCCTCGCGTATCAGGCCGGAAACGCTGTCGGCGAAAATGGGCGGCTTTTGTGGTTTGACCGGAGCGGTAAGCAGATTGCGGAAACGGGGACGCCCGGCTATTTCACCGCGGCTGGCCTTTCGCCGGACGGAAGCAAGCTGGCGGCCGAGGTTGGTATTCCAGGCGCTTCGGGCTTCAACATCTGGGTGTTCGATCTCGCGCGAGGAATACCGACTCGCCTCACTTTCTCGTCGAGCACTGATGGGGCACCCTGCTGGTCGCCCGACGGAAAGACCATCGCGTTCGTTTCAGACCGGGGCGGCCAACTCCATCTGTACCAGAAGGCCGCCGACGGCACAGGGACCACATTACCGCTTGTCGAGGATAGCGCCGAGGAAGACAACCCCTCATTCTCTTCCGACGGACGCTATCTGATTTTCGAGCGCCTTGCGGCGACGCCAGGTTCTCACCAGGAGATCTGGGCTTTGCCGCTGTTTGGAGATCGCAAGGCGTTTCCGGTGGTTCAAAGTCCACAATTTGACGTGGCCGGGCCTGCCATTTCGCCGGACGGGAAATGGCTAGCGTACGTTTCGCACCAATCGGGACTGGAAGAGATTTACATCGTGCCATTCGGAAAGGGGACTGGAAAGTGGGAGGTCACGAACAGCGGCGGTCGCGGCGCTACGCGACCACGCTGGCGACACGACGGCCGGGAGCTTTTCTTCCTCTCATTGGATAATAAACTCATGTCCGCGGAAATCGCCGAACAAGGGACAAGCCTGGTCGTCGGTAAAGTCGCGCCGCTGTTCCAGGCGAATCCTGTCTTCAGTTCTCATCTTCATTGGCCCTACGATGTCAGTGCCGATGGCAAAAAGTTCGTCGTGGCTACCCAGATTGTGCAGGAAACTTCTGGGTCGCTGACGCTGGTGACGAACTGGCCGGCGCTGCTGAAGAAACAGTGAAGAGTGGTCCTTAGCTTGCGTCAGGGCAAGCAAGCTGTGAGTGGCGAGCAACGAACAAAGACAAGGAGACTTGCCGGATAGCAGGGAACAGCAGATTCCTCGGACCAGCGAAAGGCGCTGGCCTCGGAATGACAATTCTACGACGGCGTCGCCCGTCGGAGTAATGACGAGTTAGCAAAGAAAAAAGGCGCTCCG
>DATLTA010000040.1:0-17651 GCA_035533775.1 Candidatus Dormiibacterota bacterium
GAGGCGGACAAACAGCCGGGTGTGGATCGATGGGTTTTCATTCCGCAAACCTCCACAAAGTTCGAGCGCGTCCGGCAGGACAGGCTTCCGCACGTCCCGCGGGCATGCGCCTCACACGTTCTGCAGCGTCTCCAAAACTTCTCCGGTGGCTTTCGCGACATCGGCGTGCAGGCTGTTGCCGTGGGCGTCCATCGTGACGATGGCCGCGAAATTATTCACGCGCAGCCGCCACATCGCTTCGGGAATGCCGAATTCCATGAGCTCCACGCCCAGAACTTTTTCGACGGTGCGCGCGTAGTATTGCGCGGCCCCGCCGATCCCGTTCAGGTACACGGCGCCGAATTCCTTCAGCGCCGCCGAAGTCTTTGCGCCCATCCCGCCCTTGCCGATCACGGCGCGCACGCCGTATTTTTTGATGACGTCGGCCTGATAGGGCTCTTCGCGAATGCTCGTGGTGGGGCCGGCCGCCTTCACCACCCATTGCTCGCCCTGCTTCATCATCACGGGTCCGCAATGGTAGAGCACCGCGCCATGCAGATCGAACGGAGGAGGATTTTTCATCAGGTAGGCGTGCACGTTGTCGCGGCCGGTGAACATCTCGCCGTTGATCAGGACCAGGTCTCCCACTTTCAGCGAGCGCACCTGCGCTTCGGTCAACGGCGCGGTCAAGACCACTTCCCGCCCGGTCAGCGTGAATCCCGAGCCGCGCGCCATGCGCTCCACGGGCCGCGACGGATCGCGATACAGCCACCGCGTAATCGCTCCCGTGGCCGCGTCCAGGCGCACGCCCAGGCGGCGAAACGCCCAGCATTCATACGCGACGGAAACGAAAAAACTGGCCGGCAACCGGTTGGCGGCTGTAATCTTGCACCCGATCAGCGAGGATTTTCCCCCAAAACCCATCGCGCCCACGCCGAGCTTGTTGGCCTCTTCCATGATTTCGGCTTCCAGCTTGGCCAGCACAGGATTGGGATTCACATCGTCGAGCGTGCGAAAAAATTGCGCTTTGGCCAGATCGTAGCCGTGCGCGCGGTCGCTGCCGATGCACACGCCGACGGCGCCGGGCGCGCAGCCCTGACCTTGTGCCTGCCACACCGCATGCAGAATGCACTTGCGCACGCCTTCCAGGTTGCGGTCGGCGCGGCCCATGTGGTCCAGGGTGCAGGGCACGGAATACTGAATGTTTTTATTTTCGCAGCCGCCGCCCTTGAGGATCAGTTTGACTTCGATGTCGTCGTTTTCCCACTGCTCGAAATGCACGACGGGAGTTTCCTCGCCCAGGTTGTTGCCGCTGTTCTTGCCGGTCAGCGAATCCACCGAGTTGGGGCGCAGCTTGCCGAGCCGCGTGGCTTCCGCAATGGCCTCCAGAATCGCCTTCTTGACGCGAATCTGATTCACGCCCACCGGCGTGTGAACCACGAACGTGGGCATCCCGGTATCCTGGCAAATCGGGCCCGAATCGTCGCTGGCCATGTCCACGTTGGACAGGATAATGTCCAGAGCCTGCGAGGATTGCGTTCCCGGCGTTTCTGACTGCGCCGCAATCGACATGGCGGCGCGGACGTCCGGCGGAAGATTCGTGGACGTCTGGGTAATCAGTTCGAGCAAGCTTCCGGCAAGAAATTCCATTTCACTACCTCCCCAAACTGCGTATTTTACACTTCCTGAGCCGATAGCAAGGCAAAGTTCGTCGGAAGGACATGACGGAATTGCCGAGCCGCCGGCGGCGCAGGCCGCGGCTACCGGCAGTGAGCGGGCAAAAACAGATCCCTGGCGGGAGAATGAGGGCAGCGAATTAAAACATCTTGGACCAGATGAGGAACAGCCGGAAATCGCCATAGCGGGGGCCGTAGGGATTGGTGGGATCGTGGATGTAGTAGAACCCTCGCATGTATTGCGCTTCGATGGCCAGGCTCGGCACATGGCGCAAAGGCGCAATGCGCAGCACCGGCCCCACTTCGACAATGTTGTTATAAAAATCTCCGTTGGAATCCTTCACCAGGTTAACGCCGGCCAGCAACTGCATGGGAAGCACGCGCGAGGTCGGCAAATCGATTCCCTCGCGAAGCTGCACGTTGCCGATCACATTGCGGTCGTAGCGGCTGTAAAATCCGGCGTCGGCATACGCGCTGCCGGTAAGAGAAACGGAGCGGCCGGCGGCGGCGGGCGAAAACAGTTCCGTGCCCCAGGCCCGGGACCACACCGCGCCCACGCGATAATCGGAACGCGCGCGCGGCCTTTCGCTGGTGAGATGAACTGCCGTGCCCGCCTCGGCATAAACAACGATTCCGGTGTTCGCAAGATTGCTTTGCACGCCGACGGAAAAGACAACGGAATTGTCCGAATAAATCTGCGGCAGCGTTCCGGCTTGCGAGCGCACGTCGCGATTGAAGCGCACGCCGAGATACGGCTCAAAATACCGGCTGGGGCGCCATCCGAGCTCCGCGTTCGCCGGATTGATTTCATTGGAAAACCGTGACTGGTAGAACGGCGCCGCATAAAAGGTCGCGAACCAGGGCTTCGTATCGCGGCGCAGCGTGGCCAGACCGGCGGCGCCCTGCGCCGCGATTTTGGGGTCCGCATCCACCTCCGCCGAGGAGAACATTTTTCTGGCCTCGGCCGCCCTCCCCGCCGCCGCGTACAGATAGCCGAGTTGCAGGACCACGCTCACATCGGAAGGATCGTCGCCATGGACGGCTTCGAACACCTGGATGGCATCATTGTCGCGGTGCTGCGCCAGCAAATCGTAGCCGCGCTGCTTGCGGTCGCTCAATTGTGAGGCTTGCAGGGCCGCCAACTCCTTTCGCGCCGTCGCGGAAAGTTCCGGCCCCGCGCCTTGCGCGACAATCTGAAAATATTTTTCAGCTTCCTCGTTCCGGTGCAATTGCAGGGAAACGTATCCCAGCTGCAGCGCCAGGCCAAAATCTTCGGGATGTTTCGCGTAAACCTGCTTGAACTCCGCGGCGGCATCTTCAGGAAAACCCGCGGCTAAATCGGCAAATCCCAGGGCTTTTCGCCAGTCCGAATTCATGGGATCGGCGGCCAGGGCCTTTTGGAAATCCCGGATCGCGCCGGCATAATTGCTTGCCGCAACCTCGCGGAACGCCTGATCGGCCGCGGCCGTTCCCGCAGGCGCCGCAATTTGCTGCGGTCCGGCGCGGCTTTTCGGCGCAATCGAGAGCATGCTGATGCAAACGGCCAGCAGCAGCCCGCATCGCGTCGTGTGCCTGATAATCATCGTCTTGTGCATAACTTTTTCCATATCCCTGATCGCGTCCGGCTCCGCGCTTGCCTTGCACGATTCTCGGCCTTCCGGCGAAAGCATTTCGCGCGAAGCCATAGCCCGCGATCACGCTTTATCTACAGAGTGCGCGAGTTCCTGCTTTCGCAGGGCTTCACCCAACATTTCCGGGGAAATCAGCCCCATGTCCTGCAGAATCTCTCCGAGCTTTCTTCCGGATTTTTTTTGAATGCGCAAGGCGCGGTCCAGATCGAGCTGGGTAATATCGTGAGCCTGCACGAGCAATTCTCCCAGCAGCGGGCCGGCTCGGCCGTCACGCGAAAGATACGCGCGGCTGATGGCCAATCGCAGATCGGAGACGCCGGCCAGGCGCAACAAAACCGGGCAGCCGAATAATCCTTCGAGACGTTTCTGAATGCCGGGCGATCCTGGGTCCGCACAGGCGACTTCGAGCACGCCCCGGGAATCGTGAAGCGGCAGGGCGAGCAATAGCTCCGCAGCCTCGCGTGGAAATTTCTGAAGCCACGTCGAATCGATGGACCGGACATCGATCCTGCCAAAACGCACACCCAGCTGTCGGCCCAGCACGTCCAGCAAATCTTCTTCCGAGATGTAGCCCAGGTCGGTCAGGACCTTTCCCAGTTTCCTGCCGCCCTCCTGCTGGGCCATCAAGGCGCTTTGCAACTGCTGGAGAGTAATCAGTCGATTTTCGAGCAGCAGGTCTCCCAAACGCCTGCGGTGTTGCATGAGTTGCGCCGCGGAGGGAAAAACGTGGTCGGTTTTTTTCCATTCCACGCGCAAGCCCGAACGTTCCGCACGGAAGAATTGCAGGGTGGCCTGCAGTGTCGCGACAAAGTTGATGGCATTGCCGACCACCGAGCGCGGGATGGATAGAAACGCCTGACCCCATCCGGAAATCCGCACCACGGCCACAAATCGCTGGACCAGGCGGTGCACCATCAGGAATGTGTCGGCCAGGACCACATCCCATACCCATTGCGACCGGACCAGGCTGGGTCCGCGGCCCCAGCCATGCAGGATCGCGCCGGTCAGCCAGTAAAGCAGGATGAAATATCCCAGCGCATTCACGACATTGGCATACAGGGCCTTGCGGTCCCGGTAGAACATGTATTTGACCCAGCCCCCCGAAGGCCATCCCAGATGTTTCCAGCCCTGCAGGGAGATGCCCAGCACCCACCGTGATTTCTGGCGGATCGCCAGACGAAACTGGTCCGGAAAAAATTCTCGAACGGCGACGCGCTCGCGCACGACGCGAATTTTTTTTCGCTTGCGCCACCAGCCGCGCAGCACCGTCTGTGTCCGCGTCACGCTGAATTGCGCCAGAATTCCGGTGCGCTTCAGGCTGGAAAACCCCGCGCCGAATTCGTAATCCTCGGTAAGGGTGTTGATGTTGAACAGTTGATTGTTGCGCAGCGCCGCCATCTCATCGAGGACAGCGCGGTTGATGGCGGTTCCCACGCCCGCGGAGGGAATTGATTTCGCCAGGCGCTCGCGCACCAGCAAATCCTTCAAATGATTTTCCGCGAACTCGTCCAGGTACGTTCCGGCGGTCCAGAACCGCGCCGGCCTTTCCAAAGGAATCACGGGAAGCTGCACCATGTCCTTGCGCGGAATGAGCCAGTTGAAAAGTTTGAGTTCCAGCGGATGAACGATGTCTTCCGAGTCGTGCATCACCACGATGCCGTAGTGAATTCCCTTTCTCTGCTCCGCCAGAAGCATGCCCTGAAAGACCCAGTTCAGGCAGTCCGCCTTGTTGGTCGGCCCGGGATTCGGGCAAACGATTTTTTCCACCTGCGGGAAACGCTCGCGCGCCGCGTCGACGGCGTCCTGCGTCGGCTGATCGTTCGGGTAGGTGCCGACAAAAATGTCGAACTTCCGGTAGTTGATGCTCTCCATCGTGTGCGCAATCATCTTCCCGATCACTTTCTCTTCGTGCCATGCGGGAATCCAGATTGCGGTCCATTTTTCCGGAATGCCGCAGAGGACCTGTTGCCGGATGGGACGGATCTTCTGGCGGAGAAACACCTTGCGATAGAGCAGCCGGAGCCAATAAAAGGCGTCAATGAAGAAATCGTCGATTCCGCTCAGCAGGAAGCTGACGGAGACGATGATGGTCAATATGACAAAGATTTCGTTCAGCACTTTAGGAAGTCTCCAGCGCGCTGGCAATGCGCTCGGCTGCGTGGCCGTCTCCGTAGGGATTCACCGCGCGGGCCATGCGCAGGTGTTCGCCGGGATCGTCCAGCAGGCGGGAGGTTTCGGCAACGATGCGCTGCGCGTCGCTGCCCAGCAGTTTGACGTTGCCGGACTCGACCCCTTCCGGCCGCTCGGTCACCTCGCGGAGAACTAGCGCCGGCACGCCCAGCGATGGGGCCTCTTCCTGAATGCCTCCGGAATCGGTCACCACGATGTAGGACCGCATCATCAAATGCACCAGCGTGAGGTAGTCCACTGGCGGAATCAGCGACACGTTGGCAATGCCTCCGAGCAGGCGGTGCACGGGTTCCCAGACGTGAGGATTTCTGTGCACCGGATAGACGATTTCGACTTTCGGGTATCGCTCCGCCAAAGTGCGCAGGGCGCCGCAGATGCGGACCATGGGCTCGCCGAAGTTTTCGCGGCGATGCACGGTAACGAGAATCAGTTTCCCGGAGGACGGTTTTAGAAAACTGGGCTTGCCCCGCAGCGTCCGGGGATCCCACGGCAGGGATCGGATGCGGTGCAGCGCGTCAATGATGGTGTTGCCGGTGACCATCACGCTCGATTCCGGCACGCCTTCGCGCAGCAGGTTTTGCCGGGACTGTTCGGTGGGCGCAAAGTGGATGTCGGCCACCACCCCGGTGATGCGGCGGTTGATTTCTTCGGGGAACGGCTGCCATTTGTCATGGCTGCGCAGGCCGGCCTCCACGTGCGCGACCTTGCAGCGGTGATAGAACGCTCCCAAGGCCGCAATGGCCGCCGATGTCGTGTCGCCCTGCACCACCACCCAGTCGGGGCGTTCCGATTGCAAAATCGGCGCCAGCTTCCGGAAGACCGAAGCCGCCAGCAGCGGCAACGTCTGATCTTTCCGCATCAGATTCAGATCATGATCGGGAACAATTCCAAAAAGCTTGAGAACCTGGTCAAGCATTTCCCGATGCTGGCCAGTCACGCATACGATCGAAAGCGTTCCCGGCCGCCGGTGCAGCGCTTCGATCAGCGGCGCCAGTTTTATCGCTTCGGGCCGGGTCCCAAACACCGTTAAAACGCGAACGACCTTTTTGACGGGATTGTTACTGACACCCCTGCCTCGTGATTTGAGTCCGGCAGGCCGTAGGCGTCCGGCTCGCGCTGGTTCCCGATGCATTGCCCCTCGCTCCTTCCAAACGTTTTCCAGATGCCCCAGCCAAATTTTTCCCTGGTTGTTTGCACCTGCCATACCCATGGAGCAATCGCGAACCCACTCCGGCGCAGACGTAAATGTTGAGGATTCAATGACTCAGGCGGGTGAGGGCAAATGCGGTGCCGGCTGAAAAAGGTTTGTTATGGACCGCGGGTTCCAAATCGGCACTCTAGAACAAATTTCGGCGGGTATGTAGATTTTCAGGGGAATCCTGCCGCGACGTGAAGTTTTTCTTATCACTTCGCAAACCAGGCATGAATCAGAACATGGCAGGTGACCCTCGGTTCAGTGAATTCACACTTGCCAGACGAGTGTGGTTGGCAGGCTCTGGCGGCAATCTTCTAACCTGCTGGTTTGAGTAGGACAGGCTTCACGGGCTCCCAAAGTTCATCTACAAAGCCCGACTCACCGACCCAAAAGCAAAAAACACACAGGCTGAAGCCTGTGTGGGTTTGGTTTTTTTGATTTTCTTGGTTTTTGTTTTGAGGCGGGAGAAAAGACCAGCTGGAGGGGCAAAGGCTGGCCCACCCGTCCTTGACGCTTTTCAAGGGCGGGGTTCCTGGTTGGAGTTTGGTGCCTGGTGGTTGATCCAAGTCAAAAAGATCACGTCAAAAGCCCCGCACTTCCAACAGCGAAGGGCAGGCACCCAAGGTTCAACTACAAAGCCCGGGCCACCCGGCCATTTCGTTGGGACGACAGATGAAGACCGTATGATTACTAATCTGTTTAAATATCTTTATGACCATCGCCTGGTAAAACGTTAATGTGACGAGAGGATTTCGGCGGGATTCGTCAAGGGAAGGTGGGAATAAGTGCCGGTCCAGAAATGCCCGCTCTGCATGGAAACGAAACAGATTGTTTCCAGCCATCTGATTCCTGCTGGCCTGTACGCCTATACCAGCGGGCCGGATGGCGACCATGTTTCCTTCAATGCCGAGATCATGATGGCAACGACGCGCCAGCTCCAACTCCCACTGCTCTGCCAGGCCTGCGAAGAGAACTTGAATAAGAACGGGGAAAATTGGATGGTGCCGCTTTTCTCGCGTTATGAGGGTTCGTTCCCGTTCCATGATTTACTGAAGAAAATGCCGCCCGCGATCGTGGATGAGGAAACACGAGTCTTCGCCACGGCGAGGAATACTGACATCAAAACAGAAATGGTCACCCATTTCGCGATGGGGATCTTCTGGAAGGCGGCGGTCCATTCGTGGAGCGGGTCGGAGACCGCGCCGCTGATTGATCTGGGTCCGTATACGGAATCCGTGCGCCAATATCTGCGGGGGGAGACAGGGTTCCCAGCGCGCATGGCGCTCATGATCGGCGTGTTGCCGCCTCCGGTAAAAAATATCTCATTCAGCGGTCCTTACCGGGGCGCAAACGGGGACTGGCACAATTTTGTTTTGTACATCCTCGGTATTGAGTTCATGCTTTTCGTGGGAAAGGCAGTGGGACGCGAACAACGGGACACTTCATTCTCCGGAAATCCGGAGCAGCCTATTCTGCTATTTGATTTTTCGGCGGAAATGCAGGCCGTCGGGCGGAAGGTGATGCAGGGTGCGAAAAAAGCACGGAACGTGGAAAAGTATTTGAAAAAGCGCACAACATAGAATTACGGATTCAATCGGCCTTCGCGCAGCATGATTTCAAGGTTTGCTGTGGGTGAGGATTTCTTCCCCTGTAATTTCACCCGTAAAAATTTCGTCTTAGCCATGCTTCCCCGTCCTTAGGCGGCCGTCCGGGGGCTCCGTTCCTCCCGCAGATGGGATCACACGGGCGAATAAGCGCCCGGAATAATTTCCGGCGCGGGAGCGACCGGCACGGGCCGATGGATCGAAAGGCCATGCCATGCCGCAGCAACGATATCCTGGATGCCGAGGCCGTATCGGCTGAACAGGAATTCGCGACTTCCGGATTCCGCGAAAACATCCTTGATCCCGACGCGGTGCAATCGCGCCGCTACGCCCGCTTCCGCGATTGCTTCCGCTACGGCCGAACCCAACCCGCCGAGTACGGTGTGATTTTCGGCGGTGACAACGAATCGGCTGTTTCGAGCGGCTGCCACTATGGTGGCCGTGTCCAGCGGCTTGATGACGGGGGCATTGATCACGGTAGTTTTCACGCCATGGTCTTCGAGCGTACGTGCCGCGGCGAGCGCCGTCGGGATCATCATTCCCGCGGCAATGATACAGACGTCCGACTGCTCACGGCCCATCAGGATCTGGGCTTTGTGCAACTCGAACCGGTGGCCGTCATCGAAGATGGCCGGAATTTCGCCGCGCTTCAGGCGCATGTAGACAGGGCCAGGATGGTCCGCTATGGCCACAACGGCTTGCGTAATTTCCAGTGCATCCGCCGGATCGACAACGGTCATGTTCGGTAACGCGCGCATCAATGCTACGTCTTCGATCGCCTGGTGACTCGGCCCGCCCGGGCTCGACAGGCCCGGCATGAACCCCACGATCTTGACGTTCAGATTCGGGTAGGCCACAGCCATCGCAATCTGGTCGTAGCAGCGCCTGGTGCAGAAGACTCCGAACGTGTTGACAAACACCGTGTGTCCGGCGCGGGCGAGCCCGGCGGCGATGCCGATCATGTTTGCCTCGGCCATCCCGGCATTGATGAACCGCTCGGGAATGGCGTCGCGAAAAATATCGGTTTCCGTTTGCCGGGTGAGATCCGCCCCGAGGCACAAGACCTCCGGGCGCTCCCGCGCAAGCGCCAGGAGCGACTGGCCGTACGGTTTTAATACCGTCTTGTAAGGAGGCTCACGCAAGGGCGGCCTCTAATTCGCTTGTCATGGCGCGCTGCAGAGCGCTATCGAGCTTGATGAAGTGCCCATCCACGGCAGGCGGAATCGATCGCATCCGGCCGAATATATCGGTCCGGGCGATTACAACGAGCGGCTCACTATCGGCTGAGCGGCTGGCGTACGCGCCGGACAGCGCTTCCACATCGTGACCGTCAACGTCGAGCACCCGCCATCCAAACGAGCGCCACTTGTCCGCCAGCGGTTCGATGGTGGCAACCGAGGTGACCGGACCATCGACCTGCGAATTATTTGCGTCAATCACGGCAACCAGGCGGCCCATCCGGTGACGATGGCGGGAGGCGAACATCGCCGCCTCCCAAACCTGTCCTTCTTCCATTTCTCCATCGCTCAAAAATACGAATGTTTCGCGATCCTCTCCCGCCAGATGGCTCGCCAGCGCAAAACCGATTGCTCCCGAAAGCCCCTGGCCCAAAGATCCACACACCATATCAACCAGCGGCGTTCGCTCCGTACCAATCGCTTCGAGCAACGCGCCGTCCTTGCCATAGGACGCAAGTTCTGCGGGGCTCAACATGCCCAATTCAGCCGCTACCGCGTAAAATGCAATGACGTAGTGCCCGGGTGACAACACAAAGCGATCCCGGCCGGCACGAATAAAACCGCCACCGAACAGCGCGGCAAGAATCTCCGCCGAGGACAACGCTTGGCCCAGGTACCCGAACCCCTGAATGGCAACCATCTTTGTCGCATGAAGACGAATTTTCGCGGCAAGCCTGCGCAGGTCCGATGGTTTTTGGTCTCTCATGCGATCACCTTCCGGGAACTAATCCCCACATTTTTTGCAAACGTTTGCACAGAATATCACGCGGTTGGTTTTTTCCGGTTTTTTCTGGTTTTTTTCGGAATCCTTGGCATAGGACAAGGATCATCGTATCCCTCTAGCGAAATGAAATGTATAAGTCCGAAGCGGGTGCGGGAGTTGGATTTGTATCCGGGTTCGTGAAATGAAAAGCGCCTACAACCATCGCCTGCGATTAGTGCAGCACGCTCGTCAGCACGGGATTTAAGCCAACGGCCCGAACTTTCTCCACCGATTATGGGATTCTTTTCCATGGACCTTTGCATATGTTAGCCTAACTTGTTTATGGGATGGCAAAAGGGAAATCTCGCGATCTGCCTGGGGCTGATATGGCTGAGCTTAGGACAAGTCTCTGCGCCCGCGAACGGTCAACGAGCGCGAGAGATCGTGGACCGAGCGGCTCGGCTGTTTATCAGCAAATCCAGCATTGCTACAATGGAAATGCAGATCACCAACCAAGAGGTGCAACGGAAGATCTCGATGCAATTCTGGTCGCTCGGCGAGTCGAACATCCTTCTCCGCATTCGCAGCCCGAAGGAAGATGCGGGCACGGCAATCCTGAAAGTCGGCAACAAGATTTGGTACTATCTGCCGAAAGCGAACCGCACGGTACAGATTCGGGCTTCAATGATGACGACCTCGTGGATGGGCAGTAACTTCACTCTCGATGATTTGGTAAAACAGAGTCGTCTCACCGACGATTATGCGATTACGGGCACTTTTGAAGGACGGCGGGATGGAGTTGCGGTGTCTGAATATACTCTGACGCCAAAGCCGAAAGCGGCAGTAGTCTGGGGGACGATTACTTTAGAGGTCCGTCAATCCGACCACTTGCCCGTCCGGCAGCGGTACTATGACGAGGACGGGAAACTGATCCGCGAACTAACATTTTCCGAGTACAAAACCGTGAGCGGAAGGCCCGTTCCGATGCGTCTGGTCATGCAAACCATGAACAAGTCCGGCACGAAAGCGGTTGCAGAGACGACGATCACGTACGAAAAGATCATCTTCGACAAGCCGATTAGCAAAGATATTTTTTCCTTGAAGAATCTGAAGCAATGATCACACGGCTGCTGCGGCTCGCGTGGCGCAATCTTTGGCGTAATCCCCGGCGGACGATGATCGCCATGACGGCGATCGGCTTTGGTTACACTATGCTGCTGTTCGTTGCGTGCCTGATGGCCGGGCTGAGACAGCAGATGATCGAGAGCGGCACGGGCCTGCTTCTATCTGATGTTGAGGTGCAGGCTCCGGGTTACTACCCGGATCGTCCGACTCACCTGACCCTGGGAGGGCGAGACGGGACAGACGTCAACGCGCTGGTTGCCGCCATTGCCGCCGATCCCCGGGTTCAGGCGGCGAGCCCTCGGGTGTACGGCTACGGCTTGATAAGCGGAACCCATCAATCGGTTGGGGCGCAACTCCTAGGCGTCGTCCCCGATCAGGAACAGAAGATTACTGTGCTGCAAACTCGGATCGTAAAAGGGAGCTATCTGACCCGACGGATGCCCAAAGGAGTCGTGATCGGAGACAAACTCGCCACCGCCATTGGCGTCAAGGTGGGGTCGGAAGTCGTCCTGTTGGCTCCGGCGGTCGATGGTTCGACTGGAAATGACCTGTACACGGTAACCGGGATGTTTCATACGGGGCTTGACGCCATGGACCGGAATCTGGTTCTCATGCCTCTCGCATCTCTGCAGGAGCTATTGCGCTTGCCGCCGGGAAGGATCCATGAAATCGCGGTCAAGCTCCATCATGATGACATCACCGCGACGATGACGTCCTCGTCCGCACTTCAGGTGCAGCTGAGTAAAACCTTGCCGGTTCGTGTGAGGGGTTGGCCGGAGCTGGCGCCGGAGCTGGCCGACTACGTGCAGTTCAATCGTCGCGTTACTTTTATTCTATTTTTCATCTTTTTCCTGTTGGCCGTCATGGGCATCGTCAATACGATGCTTATGGCGATCGCCGAGCGCACGCGTGAGCTTGGCATGCTGATGGCCGTGGGAATGCGTCGAGTTCAGATCGTTGGTCTGATTGTGGCAGAGGCGGCAAGTTTGGCGGGAGCCAGTCTGGTTTTGGGAGCAGCGCTTGCGTTTCCGCTCCTCTGGTACTTGCAGGTTCATGGCCTGTACCTGGGTGGCGATCGAGGCGCGATCACTCTGGGCGGAGTCGCGGTGGGCCCTCTCTGGCATGGCCAGCAGGATTTTACTGCCTACACCCAGGCTGCTGTGGGGCTGGCCGTGACAGCTCTGGTGTCGGCCCTCTATCCCGCGACGCGGGCGGCTCGCCTTCGGCCAGCGGAGGCTCTTCGAAAGGTCTAGCGACGATGGGTTTTCTCCTGTTGATGAAAATCGGCTGGCGCAATCTCTGGCGCAATCCCCGCGGAACCTTGCTGACGGCGCTTGCCTTGGGTTTGGGTCTGACCTTGTTGCTGATTTCCTTGGGCTTGCTCGATGGCAGCCACGAACAAATGGTTAATAACGCGGTGAGATTCGGCACCGGGCACGTCGTCGTTCAGCCAATGGGTTATCAAGATTCCGCCTCTGCGGAGTTGTTGCTGCCGCCCCGTGTCGTATCCACGACCGAAGCGTTTTTGCATACCGAAGCCATGAAGCATGTTCTGCGCGGCATGAGTCCCCGGCTGTTGGCCTCCGGACTGCTAAGCTCTGCGGCCAACTCAAGTGGCGTGAATCTGATGGGGGTCATTCCCAAACAGGAGCGGGCCGTATCCCTGATCCCCCAGCGGATCGTCGAGGGAAACTATCTCAATGACGATCAACAATCGGGCGTTGTCATTGGCACCGAGTTAGCCCGCAAGCTCGATGTGAAGGTCGGGGACAAAGTCGTGTTCATGACGCAGGCGGTGCAACCTACCGGCACGGACGAGGCGGACGCCGGTGGAGGAGAAATGCAGAGCACTCTGCTGCGGGTGAGCGGGATCTTTCGCACAGGTATCCAGGCGATCGATGCCCACATCATCCAGTTGCCGTTGCCCGAGGCCCAGGCGCTGCTCGGAGTGCCCGGCCGGGTCACTCAGGTCGCGATCCTGCTGGAGCGGGAGGGTGACTCGTTGATGGTGGCCCAAGACTTGCAAAAACAGGTGACAGGGATTCCAGTTGAAATTCTCCCTTGGCGGCAATCCATGCCGACACTGGCTCAGTCCTTCTTGTTGGATGATGCTTTTAATTACGTTATGAACGGTGTGGTGCTCGCGATGGTCGGGTTGGGGATACTCAACACGATTCTCATGCGAGTCATCGAGCGCCATCATGAATTCGGTCTCTGTTTGGCTCTGGGCCTGCGGCCTGCGCAGCTTGCCGTGATGATCATTGGCGAGTCATTGGCACTCACGGCGCTTAGCCTCGCTCTGGGTCTGGTGCTGGGGTTGAGCGCTCAGCATTATTTCGCCACTGCGGGATTGGATCTGCGCTGGTTTTTCGAAAGCAGCCTCCCCACCACTCTCGTTTTTGACCCGGTCATCTACTCGCGCCTGAGCCTGGCGCGAATCGCTTCGTCCGTCGGCATTGTGTTTCTAACAGCGACCGTCATTTCCTTTTATCCGGCGTACAAGGCCGCGCGAACCGAGCTGCCCGACGCATTGAAGGTATTTTAGTGAAAGTCCTCGCCCGATCCGGCGCCACGTCCCACGCGGCCGGAAGCGACGGGATTCGGCGAGGAGTTGCGTTTTAGCATGATTGGGAGTGCGATTTGACTGAGTGGGCGGTAGAACTGAAGGACGTGAAGAAGGCCTATCACACCGGGCCAATCGAGGTTCCGGCGTTGCGCGGGATCAGTCTGCGAATTGCTCCTGGAGAATTTCTCGCGCTTGCCGGCCCGTCCGGCTCCGGTAAGACAACGTTGCTGAACATTATTGGAGGACTCGACCGGGCCGATACCGGAGAGGTGTTGGTAGAAGAAAAGAACCTTCAACTCTTATCCTCAGGGGAGCTGGCACGTCTGCGTCTGCTGCGCCTCGGCTTTGTGTTCCAAACGTACAACCTGCTGCCGGTCCTGACCGCCCTGGAAAACGCTGAATTCACCTTGCTCCTGCAGGGTGTTCCGGTGGAGCAGCGTAAAGACAGAGTACAAACGCTGTTCTCAGAAATCGGTCTCGCCGGCCTTGAAGATCGTCGTCCCGGGGAGATGTCCGGCGGGCAACAGCAGCGGGTGGCGGTGGCACGAGCCATGGTCACCAAGCCGGCGCTGATCCTGGCAGACGAGCCCACGGCGAATCTCGACTCGGTGACGGCGACCGCTCTGCTCCAAGTGATGGAAGAACTCAATCGCGCTCATGGCACGACTTTCGTTTATGCTACACATGATCCTCAAGTCATGGAACGCGCGCGGCGGTTGATTCACTTGCATGACGGGCAGATCACCAGTGATGTGACGCGTGCCGGCCACGCGCTCTAAACCATGGCAAGGACTGCCCTCAAACAACGGCTCCGCGAGACCTGGCACAAGCTTTCGCACCTCAATGCTTCCCCCGACCAAATCGCAACCGGCTTTTCCATCGGCATCTTTGCTGGCCTGCTTCCGCTGAATCCATCTCCAACCATCACGGCGATTGTGTTGGCGTGGTTGCTGAAGAGGAACGTGGTGGCCGCAATCGCCGGGGCGGTGACTTCGATTCTCTATATTCCTCTATTGCCTTTCATCTGGCTGGCTGAGTATCGATTGGGGAAGTTGATTCTCCCCGTGCAGCATCCGCTGAGGTTGGATCAGACACGGCTCTGGGACGTATTGCAACACGGTCGAGATGTTTACTTTGCCATGCTCGTTGGCTCGATCATCATCGCTGCTCCCGTTATATTGCTCACCTATCTGGTCGTCAAGCGGCTTGCCCAGAGATGGGCTCGGCAAAAAAATGGACCGCAACATTCAGCGCAACATCCAGAATGAGTGCTGCTATCCTGTGATGGTTCTCACCTGTCCCCGCGCAGTTCCTCGGACATCACTTGAAGAAGCAGCGGCTGAGTTGCGTTCAAGAAAAAGTGGTCGCCGGGAAACATCCGCAGCGAGAAGGAACCACTCGTTTGATCACGCCAGGCTTCCAGCTCGCCACGACTCACCCGGCGATCCTGCAGGCCGCCAAAGATGGAAAAGGGGCAGTTGAAAGGAGCCTCGGTTGAGTACGCGTAGGTTTCGTAAACGGCGAAATCGGCCCGCAATACGGGAAGCATGAACTGCATGAGGTCCAGCTCTTGCCACACTTTTCCGGGAATGCCATTCAGGCGACGCAATTCGTCCAGGAATTCCTCTTCGGGTAGGGCATGGATGGGGGAATTTCGCTGCGGGATTTGAGGCGCGCGATCCGCCGACACGAACATATGAACTGGCTGAACGCCCGCCTGTCTGCGTAGCTGACGGGCGAGTTCAAAGCTAACCAATGCTCCCAGGCTGTGACCGAAGAAGGCAAACGGCTTGTCCATCAGTGGAACCAGGGCTTGAGTGAGGGCCTGAACAAGCGGCCTGAGCTGAGTGAACGGAGTTTCCATCAGCCGAGTTCCCCGACCTGGGAACTGAACCGGGCAAACCTCAACATCGGCTGGCAAGGCGTCCGGCCAGGTGCGAAAAATCGAGGCGCCGCTTCCTGCGTACGGGAAGCAGAACAGGCGAAGACGCGCCTGCGGATTCGGTTTGCGGAAGGCAATCCAGGAGTCAGAATCGGATGCGGCGGTCATTGATCAATCACTTCTGCTGCGCCATTTTTCCCGGCCTCCGCGGATTGCGCCTGGTTGAGGCAAGCCGTCAATTTCTCTGCCAGGACTTCCACATGAGGCTCGTACATCAGATTGGCGTGATTGCCCGGAACAATGTGGACCTCGACCCCGCCGCTGGCCCATTCGCTCCAGCCCATCGTTGGATCCGGAGACGCGCCCTCCAGCGTTTCATTCGCCTTGAAGAACGTGATTCGGCCCGGGTAGCGATGCAGTCCGTAGTTCTGCGTTGCGCGCAGGTCGCTCCTGAGTAACTCTACAAAACGGCGAGCCTGGGAAACATCCAGCTCCGCGGGCACCAAACCGGCGCTCTTCGCCTGTTCCAGCATAAAGACCAGCTGTTCGTCTTTGGGAAGCTCCGCCAGCGACTCCATAGGACCAAACGAAACACCGAAGTAACGTTCGACCAACGAGATGGCTTCAGAATCTTCCTCCGGAAACGTCTCATCGGATGTGGGAATCCGACCGTCCACAAGGGCGAGCAACGCCACCTGCTGACCTCGCGCGTGAAGTTGCTGCGCCATCTCGAAAGCGATCACGCCTCCCATCGACCATCCTCCCAGAAGGTAGGGACCCGCAGGCTGCACGGTCTGCAGTGCCTGGATGTAATGGGCCGCCATGTCTTCGATCCGCGCGTGCGGGGCTTGTCCGTCTTCCACTCCTCTGGCTTGCAGCCCATAGCAGGGTTGATCGGGACCCAAAAACTGCGCCAGATGAATGTAGGGGAAAACGTGTCCGCCAGCCGGATGCACCAAAAAGAGCGGCCGTTTGCTGCCACCGGGTTGAATGGCCACCAACGAGGACTGCGGACCGGGCATGGCCTGGTGACGAAGAACATCAGCGAGATGCTCAACCGTCGCTCCCTGAAAGACGCTCGTCAGCGGAAGTTTCTTACCCAGTCGTTTCTCGATGAGGGCGAACAAACGCACCGCCAGCAGCGAGTGCCCTCCCAACTCAAAAAAATTGTCTCTTACACCGACCGGTTGAACGCCCAGAACCTCCTCCCAGATGTGCGCGAGTTCGAATTCCAAATCATCGCGTGGCGCGACGAAAGATTTTTCCAATTCCGGTCTGGACCGATCCGGCGCCGGCAGCGCCCGCCGGTCTATCTTCCCGTTGGACAGCAACGGCATGGCATCGAGCGGCACGACCACCACCGGCACCATATGTTCGGGCAACTTGTCCTTCAGAAAGCGGCGCAACTCATCCGCCGCACATTCCGCCACCACATAGGCCACCAGACGCTTCTCGCCCGGCGCATCTTCCCGAGCCAGCACGGCAGCTTCCCGCACGGCAGGATGTTGCCCAAGCGCGGCCTCGATTTCTCCCAGTTCGATGCGGAACCCGCGGATCTTCACCTGGTGGTCGGCACGGCCAAGGAACTCGATGTTCCCGTCGGGCAGATAACGGGCCAAATCGCCCGTCTTGTACATTCGTGCTCCAGATTCAGTGCTGAAGGGATCCGGAATAAATTTCTCAGCGGTCAACTCCGGCCGGTTCAGATAGCCGCGGGCCACACTGGCACCACCAATGTGCAATTCGCCTGGAACGCCAATCGGAACGGGGTTGCCGTACTGGTCCAGGATGTAGATCGCTCGGTTCGCGAGGGGACGGCCAATGGGCACCCGCTGCTCCGTGGTGTTCTCACCAGCACCGCA
>DATLTA010000041.1:0-10917 GCA_035533775.1 Candidatus Dormiibacterota bacterium
TGAGCGCGATGCTAAGAATGACGTTGGAGCATTCCAGTTCGTTGCGGGTGGCACCGAAGAGTTCGTCCATCTCAACCGGTATGCAGGCGAGCCAATCCTCACGGACGGAACGCGAGCGCTGGCTTGCGCGTCTGGTGGGCATAACTCCCAAGGCCCCCTCTGAGTTCGGGAATGATATCACACCGTGCAAGCCCGACCGCGATTCCGTGGCATCACTGGGACCAAATGGAAACCAAAGTTAAACCCAACCAGCCGAACACGCATAAAACATGAGGAAACAGGGCCTTTCAGATCAGGAAACACGCCATTACTTTCTCGAGCGATTCATGACCTGACGGCCCGCACAAAGGCTGCGCCCGCCCTGCGCTTGCTAGGCGCAAAACCACCCGTTATACTTCGCCAGTTCCATTACGAGGAGAAGTCCCCTGTTACCTTTCGAACCAGCCGACCAGTATCTTCAACGCCAGAAGAAACTTGCCGAAATCCAAGCGCGTGGGCACGAGGCGTATCCGCACCGGTTCGACTGGACGGCAACCACGACGGAACTGGTTGAAAAATTTGCCGCCGCCGACGCCCCCACACTGGAAGCGGCCAAGCCGCCGGTCCGGGTGGTGGGCCGGATCGTGGCGCTACGCCTGCACGGTAAAGCGGGCTTCGCGCACATCTCGAGTTCCGGACAGCGATTGCAGATTTACGTGAAGCTGGACATCGTGGGTCCCGGAACGTTCGAACTATTTCAATTGCTCGATCTGGGCGATCTGATCGGCGTCGCCGGGCACCTGTTTCGAACGAAAACAGGCGAACTCACCATATGGGTCAAGGAACTGACGCTACTGAGCAAGGCCCTGCTCCCCCTGCCGGAAAAATGGCATGGCCTGTCGGACGTGGAAATCCGCTACCGGCAGAGGTATCTGGACCTGATATCCAACGACCGCGCGCGCGGAATTTTCCTGAAGCGCGCCCGGATCACGCGCGAGTTGAGGCGGTTTTTCGACGCGCGGGGATATATCGAAGTCGAAACGCCGATGATGCAGCCCATCGCCGGGGGAGCGGCGGCGCGGCCGTTTATCACGCACCACAACACGCTGGACCTTGACCTTTACCTGCGCATCGCACCGGAACTGTACCTGAAGCGGCTGATTGTCGGCGGGCTGGATCGCGTTTATGAGATCAACCGCAATTTCCGCAACGAAGGCATCTCCACCTCGCACAATCCCGAGTTCACCATGCTCGAGTTTTATCAGGCCTACAGCGATTATCACGATCTGATGGCTCTGACCGAGGAGCTGTTCGCGCACCTCGCCCTGGAAGTGACCGGTTCCACCGTGGTTCGCTTCGGCGAGCACGATCTGGATTTCGGCAAGTTTCAACGATTGTCCATGCGCGAAGCCATCTGCCGCTATTGGCCGGCCGGCGCCGCTCCCGCTCCCACCGCCGCCGAACTGGCCGCGCCGGGCGGCCCGCGAGCCGCCGCCGAACGCTACAGCGCGTGGTCGCAGGCGCAGGGTCACGAGCCGCTGCTGGGCCTTGCGGCGCTCAAGGACGGCGAGATCACCGGATTGCTGTTTGAAATCGTGGCCGAATCGCAACTGATCCAGCCCACCATTCTGTACGATTTCCCGACCGACATTTCCCCGCTGTCGAAATGCCGCAAGGACGATCCGTCGCTGGTCGAGCGGTTTGAAATTTATGTGGAGGGCATGGAAATCGGCAACGCCTTTTCCGAGTTGAACGATCCCGAAGAGCAGTTGCGGCGCTTCCGCCAGCAGGTGGAAAGCGGCGGAGAAGAGATGCCGCGCGAGGTGGACATGGATTACGTCCGCGCGCTGGCGCACGGCATGCCGCCCACCGCGGGCGAAGGCATCGGCATCGACCGGCTCACCATGCTGCTTACCGATTCCCATTCCATCCGCGAAGTCATCCTGTTCCCGCTGCTGCGGCCGGAATCTTCCGGCGAAGTTGCTGCCGCGGAAGATGCATCCAGTTCCGGCGCGCCAGCCGGAGAATCCGGCGAAGGCGAGAAAAAATGAGATTTGCCTGGCTGGTCGCGCGGCGGTATTTGCGGTCACCCTACAAACCAGCGGTGTTGCGGCTGGTCACGGTGTTTTCCGTGGTGGGGATTGCCGCGGGCGTGGCCACGCTGGTGATCGCCCTGGCGATGAACACCGGATTCCGGCTGACGATTCAGGATCGCCTGCTGGGCGTTTCGGCGCACGTGAATCTGCTGCGCCCCGGGGCGGAAGGCATCGAAAATTACCGCGCCCTCGCCGAGCGCTTAAGCCACGTGGATGACGTGAAAAGCGTCGCTCCGGCAATCTACCTGACCGTTCTGCTATCCGGGACGGGCCGCGCTCGCGGCGTTGTCATCAAGGGCATCGATCCGAAACTCGAAGAGCGCACCGACGAAGCCCTGCGCCACATCGTCGCCGGGGCTGCGGATTTCACGCCCGATGCGGATGGATTCGATTCCATTGTCGTGGGCCACCTGATGGCGGAGGAACTCGGTATCCACATCGGGGACTACGTGACGCTGACCAGCCCCGAGGGGCGGCTGACTCCCTACGGAATGGTGCCGCGCTCGCGGCGCTTTCGCGTCACCGGAGTGTTCAATTCCGGGTTCTATGACTACGACGCCAACTGGGCGTTCGCCACACTGTCGGCCGCGCAAAACCTTGCCGGAGTCGGCAACGTCGCCAGCGTGCTGGAATTTCGCATACACGATGTGAATCGCGCGGTGGAGGCGGCCCGCGCCATTGGCGCCGCCGCCGGCCCCGGATTCACGACCACGACGTGGCAGGACGAAAATCGCGCGCTGTTCCGCGCGCTCCATCTGGAAAAACTTGTCACCGCGCTATTCATCGGCCTGATTACGTTCGTCGCCGGGTTGAATATCCTGGTCGTGCTGGCCATGACGGTTACCGACCGCGCGAAAGATATTGCCGTGCTGATGTCGCTGGGCGCGTTCCGTCCGCAGGTGCGCAATATTTTCATGCTGCAGGGACTCACCGTGGGCGTGATTGGCACGATCACGGGACTGATCGCCGGCTACACCCTTTCGTGGGCCGCGGGCACCTATCATCTGATCCCGCTCGATCCGCAAGTCTATTCCGTGCCCTACTTGCCGTTCCATTCCAGCCCGCTCGACGGCGTATGGATCGCCGGCGTGGCCATCGCCATCAGCGTGGCCGCCACGCTGATTCCGGCACGCGCCGCCTCGCGCATCCTACCCGTAGATATTCTGCGCTACGAGTAGGGCCGGCTTACGCCTGCCTGTTTTATTTTGAAATTTCAAACCAAACACAAACATGCGGAAGCGTGTCCTGCTGGCGCCCCGATATGACCATGGAACACGGCGTCTGGAAATTCTGCGATTTTCCAGCTGCCGGTCTGGAAATATGATTCGAAATATTATATTGTGGCAACTCTCGGAGAAAGAATCTGAACAGATTTTTTATTTTTCCATAGGTACTGCGGTCACAACGGTGACCCGGCAATCGAAGCGGAGAATTCGTCAAGCCCGAAGCACGGAGGGAGAACCACATGTGCGCGATTACCAGACGGGGTTTCGTGAAAGGTGCGGCCATGGCGCCGCTGGCGCTGGCGCCGTTCGGCGCCATGGCGAGGCAATCCGCCCCCAGCGAGCGTTTCGATTTCGTCGTTGCGGGCGCCGGCCATAACAGCCTGGTGTGCGCGGCGTACTTGGCCAAGGCCGGGTTCAAGGTGCTGGTGCTGGAGGGGCGTCCGACGATTGGCGGCGGCACAAAGACAGCGGAAGTCTGCATGCCGGGTTTCAAGGAGGATTTGTGCTCCAGCGTGCACTCGGGAATCGCCAATAACCCGCTGATACGGAACAATGAACTGCCGCTGCGCGAATACGGCTACGGTGAGTACATCGAATCCGATCCGGTTATGCACATTCCTTTCCTGGACGGCAATTCCATCACCGTGTGGCACGACTTAGACCGCACGTCTGAAACGATTGCAAGAATCTCCAAGAAGGATGCGCAAACCTTCCGGCGCATGGTGGCCGAGTTCAAGGCGTATAACGTCGCGAGGCGTGGAAATCACCAAGGGGCCGGCGCGACCAATATCCCCATGGCGGGTGTCTGGAAACGACGCATGGCATTGTCCGGATACGACCTGATCATGGAGATGTACGAGAGCGACGAGATGCGACGTGCATGCCTGGTGTGCGGACAATTTGGGGGGGTCCCAGCCGGTCAGCAGGGTACAGGCGGCCAAGCGTTCTCTCTGGTAACGCAGCAAATCAGCGGGCGCCCGCTCCCCAAGGGCGGCTCGGGCACGCTTGCGGACGCGCTGGGCCGCTATATCGAAGCCAACCACGGCGTGATCCTGACCAACAAGGGCGTCGCGCAGCTGATCATCGAAAATAAGAAGTGCGTCGGGGTGCAGTGCGTGGACGGCAGCTCCTACCGAGCCGAAAAATCCGTAATTTCGACGATCCATATCAAGCACCTGGTGAATATGGCGCCGCGTGAATTGTGGGGCGAGGATTTTCTGGAAGGCGTGGAGATGTTTCAACCCGAACACGCCTTCTTCAGCTTTCATTACGCGACAACGGAACCTCCCAAATATCCCCTCGCCACCGGCGGGACGATTTCCACCTGCGAGGCAGCCCTGGCGCCGCGGCGGGATTATTATCTGACATTGAACTACATCAATGCCCGCGGAGAGTTCAATCTGGACGACCCGCCCGGGCTTCAGATTGTGTCTCCGTCCGTGGTCGATCCCACACGCGCGCCGGCCGGCTATCACACGGTAAAAATTGAAAGCAACCTGCCCTACAACCTGAAGGAAGGTCCCAAGCATTGGGACAATATCAAGGATCATGTGGCGGATACGCTGCTGAATCGCTTGCGGAAATTCGCGCCGAATCTGACGCCGGACAAGTTCCTTGGCAAGTTCCTTGAAAGCCCGCTGGATATCGAGCGCATGAATCCCTCGATGTGGAGGGGAAGCATTCACGGCGGAGCCCGCATTCCCGCGCAGGACGGCAATATGCGTCCGGTACCCGGTTGGGCCAATTACCGCATGCCCATTCCGGGGCTGTATGAGACCGGGTCCTGCACCGCTCCCGGCGGCTCGGTCACCGGGGTGCCGGGACGCAACGCCGCGGCGGTGATCCTCAAAGATTTTGGCACGAGCCTTGAGGAAGTTGTGGCCAAGAAATCAGCCTAGTCGTCATTAGGTAGCAGGAAAGTGTTTTTGCCGTCTTATTACGAATGCAGGGGGTACGCTTGTGCGAAGTAAACGGATCGTGCTGATTGCCGGATTCGCCTCGGCACTATTGACTGCGGCGTTGCTCATTTCGCCGATCAACGCAAAAGCGCAACAGCCGGCGGGAACTCCCGACGTCCCCGCGAACGTGGCCCCGCACCCGGCGCCCATGCAGCCGATCCCTTATAGCCACAAAACGCACCTGGCGCTGGGCCTGCAATGCCAGATGTGCCACACGCATCCCGCGCCCGGCAAAATGATGACTTTCCCGGCGACAAGCACGTGCATGTCCTGCCACATGACCATCGCCACGGACAAGCCCGCGATCAAGAAACTCGCGGCGTACGCGAAATCGGGGCAACCCATTCCGTGGGTGCGCGTTTACACGCTCACCGAGGGCGTGAACTGGTCGCACAGCAATCATCTGGATGCGGGCATCAAATGCGAAACCTGCCACGGGCAGGTTGCCGAATTGACGGCCATGTCCAAGGTTACTGCCGTCACGTCGATGGGGGTCTGCATCACATGCCACAAACTCCATAACGCTCCTACGGTTTGCCAGACCTGCCATTCGTGGCCTGCGGCGCAATACTAGCCGCGCGATACTTTTAATGCTGCATGGGTTGGAAGCGCTGCATTCAGCCTGGCTCTCGACTTCCAGCGCATTTTGCATTCATAACCTGACGGGGTGACTTGCCGGGCCTATCCATCACAAAAACATTCACGATCCCCCCTCCCAGCCCCTGCACGGAAACACACAGACGCGGAATTTCTTATGCTTCAAATCGTGATTTTGGAGTTCAGGTTGCACATGGATATGGTGTACGCTTTGCTGGCGTGAAAACTGCGTGTAGAGGGACGCAGGGGGTCATCCAGCGCATGGCAGCAATCGCCTCCATATCAATCACTTGAGCAGGACCTGGCAAGGGCAGAGGAAGATGAAAGGCAGGCATCGATAGGAGCCGATATAATTGTAGGTACGCACAGGGCGGGAAAGTGAAATCGTTTGCCCCTGTGAGACTGCGGCTCCACGATTGAGGATTTTCGTGATTTTGATTCGCCGTACGCCGAAACAAACGCGCAGCGACGATTGGCATCTAAAAGTTTATAGGTAAGGTTCCAGAAGAAGTCGGATCGAAGTCGAATGAGAAGTGGCAATGCATGGATCGGAGATCCTAAACGGACATGCCCACAGGGACGACAGCGGCGGCGAGCGCACAGGCAGATGCAGCCGTGCGTTCCGGAGTGCTGGTCGAGGCGCGCGAGCTGCGCAAAAGTTATGGCGCCGGGGCGGGCGAGATCGTTGTTTTGTCCGGCGTTAACGTGTGCGTGAACTCGGGAGAGTTAATTGCGATCGTGGGGCCGTCCGGGTCGGGAAAAAGCACGTTCCTGCATCTGCTGGCCGCGCTAGACACGCCAACGAGCGGTACAGTATACTTTGAAAAGAAGGCCATAGATTCGTTTCGGGAAAGCGAGCTTGCGAATTATCGCAACCGCTCCATTGGTTTTGTATGGCAGCGGCACCACCTTCTGGCCGACTTTACGGCGGCCGAAAACGTGGCCATGCCGTTGCTGATGCGTGGCGCAGGATACAGTGAGGCGCTCGAGACCTCCGCGCGCTGGCTCAGGGAAGTGGGCCTGGAAGCGCGTATGAAACAGCGTGCGGGAGAGTTGTCCGGAGGAGAGCAGCAGCGCGTGGCGATTGCCCGCGCGCTGGTGCGGCAACCGGCCTTGTTGTTGGCCGATGAGCCCACCGGAGATCTGGACGAGCGAAACGCGAATGCGGTTTTTGAATTGATGCAGCGATTGCATCGCGAGTACCAGCTCACCTCCATTCTGGCAACGCATAACACAGTTCTGGCGGGACGCGCGGACCGTGTACTGCAGTTAGAGCACGGCGTGCTCCAGCCGGTTGGGGAAAGACCAAAACCCTGAAGTGGCACTGAGGGAGAAACGAGTTGAACCGTGTTTGAGCGCTACACTGAGAAGGCACGCCGCGTCATATTTTTTGCGCGGTACGAGGCCAGCCAGTACGGGTCCCCGTACATCGAAACCGAACATCTGTTGCTTGGCCTGATGCGCGAGGATAAGGCGCTGGCCAACCGCTTCCTGCGCTCCCACGGCTCAATCGAATCCATCCGCAAGGAAATCGAACAGCGCATCACCATCCGCGAGCGCATCTCCACTTCGGTGGAAGTGCCGCTGAGCCAGGAATCCAAGCGCATTTTGAATTTCGCCACCGAAGAGGCCGAGCGCCTGGGACACAAGCACGTGGGCACCGAACATTTGCTGCTCGGCATCCTGCGCGAGGAAAAGTGCTTCGGCGCGGAGATCCTGCAGGAGCGCGGGCTGCGGCTTTCCACGCTGCGGGAAGAACTGGCGCGCAGCGCCGGCGAAAAAGCTCCTTCCTCCCGCCCTAAAGAAACTTCCCTGCTCGCCGAATTCAGCCGCGACCTCACGCAGGCCGCCCTGGAGGGCCAGCTCGATCCCCTGGTGGGGCGAGAACGCGAAGTCGAACGCGTCATCCAGATTCTTTGCCGCCGCACGAAAAACAATCCCGTGCTGATCGGCGAACCCGGCGTCGGAAAGACGGCCATCGTCGAAGGCCTGGCCCAGCGCATTTCCGACAGCGACGTGCCGCCATTCCTCGCCGATAAGCGCATCCTGTCCCTGGATCTCTCGCTGATCGTTGCGGGCACGAAGTATCGCGGCCAGTTCGAGGAGCGGCTCAAGACCATCATGAAGGAACTGATGGAGAGCCAGAATTCGATCATCTTCATCGACGAATTGCACACCCTGGTGGGCGCCGGCTCGGCGGAAGGTTCGCTGGATGCCGCCAACATCCTGAAACCCGCACTCTCCCGCGGCGAAATTCAATGCATTGGGGCGACCACGCCGGGGGAATACCGGAAATCGGTGGAGAAGGACCGCTCCCTGGAGCGCCGCTTCCAGTCCGTCAAAGTGGGCGCGCCGTCCGAGGACGAAGCGATCCAGGTGCTTGAAGGCGTGCGCGAACGCTACGAAAAATTTCACGCCGTAAGCTACACCGATGAAGCCGTCCGCTACGCCGTCTACCTGTCCAGCCGCTACATTCCCGATCGCTTCCTGCCCGACAAGGCCATCGATCTGATCGACGAAGCGGGAGCGCGCGTCAAGCTGCGCCAGGCCATGTTGCCCGATGAAGTGGCCGAGGTGCAGAAGCGCGTGAAGTTCATCACGCACCGGATGGAAACGGCCATCGCCAATCATGAATTCGAGAAGGCGCGCTTCTATTCCGAAGAGGAGCGGAAAGAAAAGGAAAATTTGCGCGCCGTGCGGGAACGGCTGAAGCTGGACGACACCAATACCGGAGTGGTCACGCGCGAAGACATCGAGGAAGTGGTGGCGCGCTGGACCGGGATCAACGTTTCTTCCATCAAGGAAGACGAACAGCAGAAACTACTGCGCATCGAAATCGAACTGCACAAGCGCGTCATCAGCCAGGATAAGGCCATTACAGCCCTGGCCCGCGCCATCCGCCGCAGCCGCGCGGGACTCAAAGCCCCGGGCCGCCCGGTCGGCTGCTTCCTGTTCCTCGGCCCTACCGGAGTGGGCAAAACCGAAGTCGCCCGGCGGCTGGCGGAATTCCTGTTTGGCAGCGAGAAGTCGCTGATCCGTTTTGACATGTCCGAATACCTGGAAAAGCATTCGGTTTCAAAGCTGATCGGCGCGCCTCCCGGATACGTGGGCTACGAGGAAGGCGGCCAGCTGACCGAGCGAGTGCGCCGCATGCCCTACTCGGTGATTTTGCTGGATGAGATCGAAAAAGCGCATCCGGATGTGTACAATATCCTGCTCCAGGTTTTTGAAGACGGCCAGTTGACGGATGGTCTGGGCAATACCGTCGATTTCCGGAACACGATTCTGATCATGACTTCAAACCTTGGCGCTCGCCATCTTCAGAAGCGGTCCACAATGGGGTTCCAATCCGCCGCCGAAGAAGGTAATGTGAAGAGCCTCGACGAGCTTGTGCTCAGCGAAGTGAAGCGGGTATTCAATCCGGAGTTCCTGAACCGTCTGGATGAAATCATTCTCTTCAACCCGTTGGGCGATGAAGAACTGCTCCGCATCATTGATTTGCTGGTCGGCCAGATCAACGACACTTTGATCCACCGCCAAGTGCAGATCGTTTTGACGCCGGAAGCACGCCAGTGGATCCTGGAGAAAACGTGCGGGGACCGCAGTTATGGCGCGCGGCCGTTGCGGCGGGCGTTGCAAAAGTACGTCGAAGATCCGTTGTCCGAAGCGCTGATTCAGGGGGACCTGCAGCACCCGGCAACGCTGGAAGTCTACGTCACAGGCGACGGGCTCAATTTCCGACCGGTGGTCGAAGCAACCCCGGTATCCCACTAGCGAATCCTACGCGCGCGGGCCGGACTCACGGGGCCGGCTGGGGGAGCGTACAATCTTGTTTTGGGGAAAGCGGCCTTGAGGAATTTCCTGGCCGCAAGAAAGCATTCGTGTTTTGTGTCCGGACTGCGAGCATCAGTCGTCTGCTTGCTCGCGGTCATTGTGGTGTGCCTGACGCCCGCCGCCCGCGCCCTCCCTCTTGCGGGGCAGCAAGCCAACCCGGCGTCCAAGCCGGAAACCCCGACCATCGAGCGCATCGAATTCGTGGGCAATCGAAGAATCCGCAGCGAGACGCTGCGCGCCCGCATTTTCTCGCGACCCGGCGACCCGGTGAATCTGGACGCCCTGCGCCGCGATTTTCATGCCCTGTGGAATACGCAATACTTCGAAGACATCCGGCTGGAAATTCAGGATAGCGCCAACGACCCGAACAAAAAGATTGTCATTTTTTACGTGACCGAGCGTCCGATCATTCGGCGCATCATCTACAAGGGCAATAAATCGGTTTCCGAATCCGACATTCTCGACCGGTTCAAGGATCGCAAAGTCGGCCTGTCGATTGAAAGCCAGTTCGATCCCACGCGCATCAAGAAGGCCGAAGTCGTACTGAAGGAACTGCTGGCCGAGCATGGGCGCCAGTTTGCCACCGTCAAGCCGACCTATGAACGGATTCCGGGCACCAACGCGGTAACGCTCACGTTCAACATCGACGAAGGTCCCAAGGTGAAAGTCGGTAAGATCACCATCACGGGCAATACGGCGTTTTCCAGCGGAAAAATCATCCGCACGATGCGCAATTCGCGCCCCTACGGAATTCCCCTGGGCCCTCTGGGGTTCATTCCGGTGCTGTCCAAGACCTTCGACCGCCCCAAGCTGGATGAAGACCTGGAAATCGGAATCCGCGGACTCTACCAGGACAACGGATATTTCAAGGTGCTGGTGAAAGACCCGATACTCAAAACCGTCACGGTGAATCACGGCCTGCTCCCCAGCGGCGTGCCCCTGATAGGCGTCAAGCAAGGCCGCGAAACCAATATCACGATTCCCATCGAGGAAGGCGAGCTGTATCACATGGGAACGCTCCATGTGCGCAACGCGAATCCGGACGAAGGATTGTTTTTCAAGACGAATTTCCTGGAGTCGCTTTTCCCCCTCAAGAAAGGCGACATCTTCAGCGTCGCGAAAGTCCGCAAAGCCATCCAGGGCTACACCAAGCTGTACGGAAACTATGGATTCATCGACTTCACGGCCGTGCCGGATACCGACGTGAAGTCGATGAATCCATAGTTT
>DATLTA010000042.1:0-3995 GCA_035533775.1 Candidatus Dormiibacterota bacterium
TTCGAAAATGTTACACGGCGGTTCCGGCCGTCAGTAGCGTTTCCTTCTCTCTTCATTCGGGAGAAATTCTTGGCTGTCTCGGCGCGAACGGGGCCGGCAAAAGCACCACCGTGAGAATGCTTACCGGTTTGCTCGATCCTACGCGGGGCCAAGTGCTTTCGTTCGGAGTGGACATCCATCGCGATCTGGTCGCTTACCGCCGTCGCGTGGGCTACGTTCCGGAAGAAGCGGATTTGTACCCATTCCTTTCGGGCTGGGAGTTTCTCGAACTGGTCGGCACCCTTCGTGGAATGGACAGGAAAAAACTAGAGAAAAAGGCCAACGAGATGCTGGGCCTGTTTTCGCTAACTTCCCACCGTCATGCGTCCATCGCTTCGTACTCGAAAGGGATGCGGCAGAGGGTTCTGCTCATTTCTGCCCTGATGGACAATCCGGATATTTTGATTCTGGACGAGCCGCTCTCCGGCCTCGATGCCGTTTCCGCGCTGATCGTCAAAGAACTGCTCAAGGAATTGGGGGCGCGGGGCAAGGCTGTTTTCTATTGCTCCCATGTTTTAGAGGTTGTGGAGAAAATCTGCTCGCATGTAATGATTTTGAAAAATGGAACCGTCATTGCCTACACGCCTACCGTCGAACTTCACCGCAAACTCGGTGAAACATCCCTGGAGCGAGCCTTCGTTCATCTGGTTGCGGAGAGCGACGCGGAACAGACGGCCCGCAATCTTGCTGAGGTCATCTTCGCAGCGTAGGGCGTACCTCCATGGCCATCCGGCGCCGATCTTTGACAGCTTGGCTCGATGGCCCATTTGGCCGTTTAGTGCGCCACTCGGTCGACCGCATCTTCGCGGGAAGTGAATCCGCCGAACCCGGCGAGCTTGATCTTGGCATCGGGACGGTGCTGGCGATACTCGCGGTGCCGGGCGCGTTTGCGGCGTTGATAGTTTCCGACCGCTATAGTTCGTTGCTTCGATTCATCCGCGGCGAGCATGTTGCGTTCAACCCGTATGTTGCATCGGTGTCCGACGAATATTTTTTCGTCGTTCTGGCGATGGTGATTGCCGCAGCTGTCGCCGTGTGGAAATGGGACCGCCTCCTGCCTGACCGCCGAGATTTTCAGAATCTCTCGCCACTTCCGGTTTCCGGCCGCACGATATTTGTGGCCAACATTTCCGCCATTCTATTGCTGGCTGCGGTTCTTTCGCTCGACGTGAATGCGGTTTCCTGCGTCCTGTTTCCAGCGGTCGTTACGCTCCAATCGCCCTTCCAAGTGTTTTTGACGTTCTGTGCCACGCACGCTGCTACGGTTTTGCTAGCAGGAGCCTTTGGATTCCTCTCAGTTTTCGCAGTGATGGGCGTGATGATGTCGATTCTGCCTTACCAGCTTTTCCGGAAGTCATCTTTGTTCGTTCGCTGCGCGTTGTTGTTCTCTCTCGCAGCTTTGCTGTCCACTGCGTTTACCGTGCCGCAAAAGTTTTCAGTTCTTGTACGCGTGCGGAGGCCGTGGACTGCTGTGCCGCCGCCTGCCTGGTTTTTGGGTTTATGCGAATCCATGCGCAAGAGCGGTGGGCCAGTATTCGGCTCGCTGGCTGCGGCGGCAGTTTGGTCCCTCACGCTGGTTTTCGTGCTCGCGTTGGCTGCGTTTTCCCTGAGCTTTCGGCGTACCTACCTGAGCAGCGGTGAGTCGACGGAATCGCGGCCGTCAAACGGCTCGCCGGCCTCTCTGCTGTTTCGCTGGCTCGATAGAGTCCTGCTGAAAAGCGCGTTCGATCGTGGCTGCTATCGGTTTGCGCTCAGGGCCATATTCCGGAGCCAGGAGCATGCATTCATCTTCGGTATGTTCGGTACGGTGGGGGTGGTACTCGCATCGCAGGCGCTGATCCCCGCGCTTGGCACGCATGCACCCGCCGCAGGGGTGCTTCCGTCCGTGCAGATATTGTCGATTCCTCTCATCCTTGGATTTTTTCTGATCCTCGGACTTTACACCGCGTTTTCAGTTCCCGCGCCACTGCGAAGCAATTGGGTTTTCCGCTTCAACGTCGACCCACAAACGCGCCTAAGCGCTTCGCTGGCTCGGAAAATCGTCTATACGTTCTTGGTCCCGCTGCTGTTTGCGCCATGCCTCATCGTTTACTCCCATGTGTGGGGCTGGGAGGTGGGGCTACTGCACACCGGGCTGGTTGCGGCATGGTGCACGCTGCTTCTCGAAGGCTTGTTGGTCAAATTCCGGAAAATTCCGTTCACGTGTTCCGCTCCCGGGTTCAAAAGCCATGCAATTATCACTGCGTTAACCTTCCTGCTCGGCTATTTTGTCTTCACATCAGGTACCGCCGCCGTCGAGAATTGGGCGTTCGGCGAACCGGCGTTATTTGCGGGCCTCTTGCCCATCGTACTTAGCATTTCTTTTTTCTTTTATCGACAGCGAAAGGGATTGATCGATAGCGATCGGAGAGTGACCTTCGAAGATAAGCCCGCGCCCGTTGTTGAAGCGATGAATTTGGTGCGCTAGGCGCGCATTGCGAGTGCTGCGGCACCGCCGGAGAGGTTGCGCCGCCCGCGGAAACTAAATGGACTCGGTGTGTCGGTCGACATTTTTGGGGGTCCGGCGATCAAGGAGACGGTATACGGAAACGTGCGAGCGTGACTCGGCAGTGAAGGTGGCGCCAGCCCAATCCGCGTGTCTGCTCTCAAGCTGAAATCCGGCCAACTGCGCCATAAGGTCCAGCTCCGCGGGCCAGATGTAACGATGAGGAGAGCGAGACAGGCGAGCTTGCCGATCGTCACCAAACCGGATGTGATGTGATACCACCTGCTGGCTCACAACATCGTACGTGTCGAGCGCAATATAGCCGGGTTCTGAGTGCCAGACCACCGCTTGCTGACCGGGTGGCAGCTTGCGAAGTTCGGGTACCCAAAGCTCGACTACGAATCGTCCGCCGGGTGTTAGATGGCGCGCGGCATTGCAAAAACACGCAACCTGTTCGGCCTGCGTGAGTAAGTTCGATAACGTGTTGTAGACGAGGTATACGAGGGCGTAGCTTCCCGGCGCGACGGTTGTGGCCATGTCACCTAGAACAACAGGAATCGTCGCCTCGCCGGAGTTTGTACGCAATCGAGCAATCATCGCGGGTGATTTTTCGATCCCGGTTACACGAATCCCAGGTTTGCTAAGCGGTACGGCCACGCGACCTGTTCCGATCGCGAATTCGAGCGCTGGTCCATCGGCCGCGAGTTCGGCGAGTCGCTTCACGGTTGGCTCTAGCACGTCAGGCGAAAACATTCCGGTGCCTGGCGTGTCATAGGCATTTGCCGCTTCGGCGTCCCAGGTGTCGTCGTTTTGCATACGCGCCCTCCCATATACATGAGGTTATTAGAGCGGTCAAACCCTTACATGGGCGAGCGCTGCGGGAGGGCCGTCGGGCTGGTTCGAGACATTCGTTTCAAAGGCTAGTGCGCTGATGCGCGGGGCTACATGGCCGAGGTTGATACTGCGTGGATTGCGAAGTGCGCGCCGACATTTCGCGGAAAGGCGTGCAAAATGGAGCGGGTGCCACGCCAATTGTTTTGCTCATTTGAAGCCTCCTGTGTCAACAGCAAGTAATTTACGACCGCATCTTAAATAGTCGGAAGACAGTGCTTCTGTGCAAAAAGGAACGCATTGCACCCTGTTTTCAGGCAAATGCCCCATCGGACGATTGATCTCGGCCGCGTAGCACCACACCCCGTGATGTGTATCACGGACTTTCTGCAGAAAGGAGGGTGTCCGGCTGACAGTTGAAGGTTGAAGCGGCGGTTCGGGCGCGATTCGTTAGAATCGCGCCTGAGAATCCTGATCAAAGGAGAACCGCCGTGAAGAGAAACTACCAGGTCATCGAGGGTAAGGGGAAGAGTGCCGAGCGAGCCTGGGCCTCTTTCTACAGGGCTAACGGGCAAATGCTGCTGCCGTTGGTGGAGTTGATGGAGCAGGCGCGCCTGACGGTAAGTACCGTGCTGGACGA
>DATLTA010000043.1:0-6665 GCA_035533775.1 Candidatus Dormiibacterota bacterium
CATTTACATACTAAATCCATGTCTGTCGATAGGCGGCTGCCAATAGGCTCGCGCGGCTGGGCTTTCATGAATTCATGCATGTCAGGGATTTCGGTCAAGTGCGGGTGAAATCGCGCTCATCCGGCTCTTCCGACCAGTGAACATCGTCGATCCACCAGCGGCCACCGGTGCGAATCAACGTGAAGTTCGCGCGATAATCATTGCCATCGTCGCTGTGAAGATAGATCTGCATCGTGACGTCCGGACCGTCGTTTGCCGGCACTCCCGCGCGCAGCACCTGCGCGTGGAACATGCGCCAGTGCGTGACGATCAACTGGTGCCAGATGACAAAGGGAACCTGTCCGCGGTAGCGTTCGGAAAACATATTGTACGCGGGGAGCAGCTCTCCCTGGTTCAGCGCGCGCAACTGCGCGCGAACAATTTCCTGCGGGCCCGAGGAAAAAATGCCGAAGGGCGTATCGACACGAACCAAAACCCACTCGGTCAACGTGAATGCGGCCAGGGTCAGCGCAAGCAGCAGAAAAATATTGTGCCGGAAATTGCGTCTCCATGCCGCCGCGCCGCTCGGCGTAATCACCAAGGCGGTGTCAACAAACGCAGGCTCGCTCGCCGGAGCCAATTCCGCCGACTCTTCGGCAACGGGCTGCGAATCCTGAACCTGGGCGGGCGGGTTGTCAGAGTTCACCGTCTGCTCGGGGGGGCGTGCTTCGGGATGATTTAGCGGGTCTTCCATACAAACCTCTGGAGCAGCGGGGGAGGCGCCTCAAGCCTACTTAACGATTCTTCCACTGCGGCTTGCGTTTTTCAAGTAGGGCGCGCAGGCCTTCCTGTGAATCCTCGAGGCGGTAGAGTTCATTCAGGAAAATATTCATCGAATTGCGTAAGGCTTCGCGCAGAGGCATACCCATTCCGCCCAGCACGGCTTTCTTGGCCATGCCCAGGACGGCGCCGGATTGGGCCGTGATTTTGCCGATGAGTTCGTTCACGGCGACCTGCAGTTGCGCTTCCGGAACCAGGCGATTGACCAGGCCAAGTTCGCGCGCGCGTTCCGCGGTAATGGCTTCGCCGGTCAGCACCAGTTCGAGTGCGCGTTTTGGACCGATGATATAAGGAAACATCGTGGAAGCCAGCGGCGGGAATACCCCAATCGTGATTTCCGGCAGCGCGAATCGCGCGCGCGGCGTGGCCACTACCAGATCGCCGTAGGCGATCAGCTCCGCGCCCCCGCCAATCGCCGGGCCATCCACAATCACCAGGACAGGTTGCGGAGCTTCGACCATGGCGATGCACGCAGAGTGAAACGCGTCCAGCATGGGAAACGCGCGCGCCGCAGTGTATTCGCCAACGTCCACCCCTCCGGAAAATACTTTTCCGGCAGCGTCGAGAGCGATCAGCTTCACCGAGGGGTCTTCCGCGATCAACCCGATGCCGTCGGCAAGCTCGCGCAGCATCGTTTCATTCAACAGATTGTGTTCCGGGCGGTGCAGGGTGAGCCGCGCGACGGCGCCCTCCACGCGGTAACGGATGAATTCGAACTGCTCCGGGTTCCGCCGAGGCGCGCTGGCGTACACTTCCTCGGGCTGGACTTCGTCTGCCATTTTCGTCTCCGTCAAATGCTAGCACATGTGAGGGAAGTTGAAAGTTGTTAGTCGAAAGTGAACCGCCAAAATGCCAATCACCGGATATAAAGCGCGTGAAATGGCCGGAAATACAGGCCAGGACAGGCCCGTCACCCGGCATCGCCGTCCTTCACTTACGCGACGGTTTGGCGTATGATCCACGGCAAAATTGCAATGCGTTGCGCGGATTCGCTGCGCCGCAGGACGGAGCGGCGGGCGCGGAGAATCTCCGCACCAGAGGCACGAGTTTCCGGCGTCAAGGTTTTTCGATTTTTCCTGATTGTTTAGGAGGCATCCATGCCCGTTTCTCGAACTCTCTCTCGTACCTGGCTGCTTGCGTTGGGGGTAGCGCTGGTCATTTCGCTCGGGTCGGCTAAAGCCAACGACCTGAATCCGAAAACCCTGATCTACAAATTGCCGAACCAGATCCAATGGAAGGACGGCCCCAGTGGCGCGAGCGAGGCGGTTCTCCACGGAGACCTGGCCAAACCGGGGCTATACATTGTTCTGGTAAAATGGCACGCGCACCACATGAGCCATCCGCACTTCCACCCGAACGACCGGTATATCACCGTGCTGTCCGGGACCTGGTGGGTGGGCACGGGCAGGAAATTTGATCCGGACAAAACGGTTCCCATGCCTGCCGGCAGCTTTGTCACCCATTTTGCCAGGCAAGTGCACTACGATGGCGCAAAGGATGGCGACACAGTTCTGGAAATCGTCGGGGAAGGCCCTGCGACCGCCACTCCCGCCGAACAGAAGTAGCACCGGTTCAGCATCCGACGGCAACGGGACGAGGCGGCAGGGGTGGGCGGCAGAAAAGCGATTGCCCAACCGGGCAATCGGGACCGCTACATGCCGCACCTCGCCGCTTGACCTTTCCCCGGCCTGCCGTCAGTATTTAACCCTTATGGCATGGTTCAAGAGAGAGAAAAAGAGGATCGACCAGCCCACGCCGCCCGACGAGCGCCGCGTGAAGACCGAAGGGCTGTGGACCAAGTGCGAAAACTGCCGCACCACGGTTTGGAAAAAGGATCTGGAAGCCAACTGGCGCGTCTGCCCGAAGTGCCAGCACCATTTCCGGCTCAATGCGGCGCAGCGGTTGGCGCTGCTGCTGGATTCGCGCTGGGTGGAATACGACACCGAGCTGGCATCGAATGACCCGCTGCACTTTACCGACACCAAGCCCTATGCGGCGCGCCTGAAAGACGCCCGCAAAAAATTAAAGATGTCCGACGCGGTGATCACGGCGGAAGGTTTGCTCGCCGGGCGCCCGGTCATCTGCTGTTCGATGGAATTCAACTTTATCGGCGGGTCGATGGGCGCGGTGGTGGGGGAGAAAGTGACGCGCGCCATCGAAGCGGCCATCGCCAAAAAATTGCCTTTAGTGATTGTTTCCTGTTCGGGCGGCGCGCGCATGATGGAGGGCACGATCAGCCTGATGCAGTTGGCCAAGGTATCGGCCGCGCTGGCGCGGCTCGATGAGGTTCGCCTGCCCTTTATTTCGGTTTTGACCGACCCGACCACCGGCGGCGTCACGGCGAGCTACGCCATGCTGGGCGACATCAACATTGCCGAACCCGGCGCGCTAATCGGCTTTGCCGGGCCCCGCGTGATCGAACAGACCATGCGGCAGAAGCTGCCGAAGGGATTTCAGACGTCGGAGTTTCTGCTCGAGCATGGTTTTCTGGACGCGGTGATTCATCGCAAGGAATTGAAGACCTATATTTCTTCCGCATTGGATTTTTTCCTGGCCTAGCCGCATGACTTACGAAGAATCGGTTCGCTATCTGCTCCACCTGGGACGGGAACTCGCCTCGCCGCAACAGGCCAACGCGCGAAAGTTCGATCTCGCGGGCATCACCACGCTTTGCGAACACCTGGGACAGCCGCAGCGCGCGTTTGAATCCGTGCACATCGCCGGAACCAACGGCAAGGGTTCCACCGCCGCGATGATCGAATCCATCCTGCGCGCCGCGGGCCTGCGCACGGGCCTGTACACCTCGCCACACCTGGAGCGCATCAATGAGCGCATCCGCATCGACGGCCGGGAAATTTCCGACGCGGATTTCGCCGCCGCGTTCACGCGCATCCAAAAAGCCATTGAGGAATTGCTGGCCGCCGGACGCCTGGCCGCACATCCCACATATTTCGAATGCATGACCGCCGCCGCGTTCGATACCTTCGCGCGGTCCGGCGTGCAATTCGCCGTCTGCGAAACGGGCATGGGCGGGCGGCTGGACGCCACGAATATTCTGGTGCCCGAAGTTGCCGTGATCACCCAGATTGATTTCGACCACGAAAATTATCTCGGCCACTCGATCGAGGAAATCGCCACGGAGAAGGCGGGCATCATCAAGCCGGGCGCGCGCGTGGTCAGCGCCGCCGAGCACCTGATCGCGCGCGTCGCCGTCCGCCGCCGCGTGGCGCAGGTGGGCGCATTTCTGGTGGAAATTGAAAACGCCTTCCAGCTGGAGAATGTCGCCTGGCAGGACGGCTGCTTTTCATTTACTGCGATTGCCACCGATTCGGAAACGCGCATCCCCATCGCCCTGCCGCTTGCCGGGCGCTTTCAGGTTCGCAATGCGCTCACCGCCATTGCCGCGGCGCGCCTGCTGGCCGAGCGCGGCGCGCCCATCGAGGACAGCGACATCTCCCGCGGCATCGCCGCGACATCGTGGCCCGGCCGCCTGGAACGCATTGCCCAACGGCCCGACATTTACATGGACGGCACGCACAACCCCGCCGGCGCGCGCGAAATTGCCGTGTTTTGGGACGCGTTTCTCCCGGGACGAAAGATTTTTCTGATCTACGGGGCCATGCGCGATAAAGCCGTCGACGAAATCGCCGGACTGCTTTTTCCGCGCGCCGCGGCCGTGATTCTCACCGCCCCGTCGCAGCCGCGCTCCATCTCTGCTTCCACCCTGGCGAACATGGCCGGCCATCATGCCCGGCAACTGGAAGTGATTCCCGATCCGGCTCAGGCACTGCAGCGCGCCCTGGAACTGGCCTCTCCCGAAGACGTGATTTTCGTCACCGGGTCGCTGTTTCTGGTCGGCGATCTGCGCAAATACTGGATGTCCCGGGCCGGGGAATAACGGGGGACCAAGCGGATCGTAATCCTCGCGCGTGCAACAACGGCCCGGTGCCCGGAAAGCGGAAAAGCGTTCCGGCCGGCGCGCGTTATTTCCCGGCCACCATCGGGGCTTTGCGCGCGTCTAACGGGAACTGGGAGCGCGGCCACGTTCGGGCGCGGTCCAGCATCCAAGAAGTCTTAAGGACATGGTCGCCGCCCCCGGGCCTCAGTGAACACACGGCAGGATTGCGCGCGTTGAGATTCTCAAGGCATAGGCATACACTTTGACCTTATTCGATATTCTATAATTGATGAATTCTTGTCTGGAAGACTGGAGCGGTTCCTTGAAGACAATCACTCTTGCAACCCTGGTCCTGTTTTTATCCATGAACGCGATGGCCGCGGATGAACCTGCGCGCGCCCCTGCCCCCGCGCCGTCGGCGCAACAGGTGGCACAGGTCGCGCCTTCACCGGTCCTGGCGACAATGGACAAGGAACTTGACCGCGAGATGCCCATCCTTTCGAAAGCCTCTCCGCCGGCCTACTTCATCAGCTACACGTTGACGTCCACGGACCGCACGCAGGTCATGGGTTCGAACGGGGCGCTGCTCTCCAGCGACGATAATCTTTCCCACTGGCTCGAAACACAAGTGCGGGTGGGCAGCTATGAGCTGGACAATACGCACAAGGTGGGCAATGCCCCCGCCAGCGGGAGCAGCGATGCCACCGCCGTCCCCGTGGACAACGCTCCCGAAGTGCTGCGCCGCGCCATGTGGAAGGAAACGGACGAGCAGTACCGGGCAGCCTCGGAAGCCCTGATCAAGATCAGTACGAGCAAGGAAGTGCAGTCACAAAACACAGAAGACCAGGCGCCGGATTTTTCCCGGGAGCCGCCGCACGTGTTTTATGGCCCGGAAGTTTCCATCCACGTGGACCGCAAGCCCTGGGAAGCGAAGGTGCGCCTGTACACGGCCGCATTTCGCGCATCGCCGCAGATTCTGAATTCCATCGTGACATTCAGCGCGCAAGCGGTAAACCAGTACCAGGTCAACTCCGAGGGCACTCGCCTGCAGTTCGGCCTGATCCACTACCGGCTGGAACTGTATATCCAGGGCAAAGCCCCGGACGGAATGAATATCGACCGCTATTACAATTATGACTGGAACAACCCGGCCAACGCGCCGGACGACAAAACGGTGCTGGCCGAAGGGCAAGTGCTGCGCAAGCAGCTGGAAGGCCTGGTGGCCGCGCCTCTGGTCGAGCCGTTCGCGGGCCCCGCCCTTCTTACCGGCCGCGCCGCAGCTGTTTTCTTCCACGAAGTATTCGGACACAGGGACGAAGGCTTCCGCCAGAAGGACATCACCGAAGGACAGACGTTCGCCCAAAAAGTCGGCCAGCTGATTCTTCCGAAGTTCATTTCGATTTACGACGACCCCACCAAAAAGACTCTGGGCAATGACATGCTGCTGGGGTATTACCCGTTCGATGACGAAGGCATACCGGCGCAGCGCGTTACGCTGGTGGATCACGGCGTGTTGCGGAATTTCGAGATGTCGCGGCAGCCGCTGAATGGGTTTCCGCATTCCAACGGCCACGGGCGGCGCCAGATCGGCGCGCAGCCGATTTCGCGGCAGGGGAACCTGATCATCCGGAGCAGCGTTTCGGTGTCCAACGCCGAGCTGCGCAGGAAACTGATCGCGGAAATCAAGCGCCAGGGAAAACCGTTTGGCCTGCTGATCGACGATATCGCCGGGGGATTCACGTTCACCGGGCGCGGCCAGCCGCAGGCTTTCCAAGTGCAACCCCTGGTCGTCTATAAGGTGTTTGCGGATGGGCGCCCGGATCAGCTGGTTCGCGGCGTGGACATTGTGGGCACGCCGCTGGTTTCGCTCACCAAGATTCTTGCCACTGGCAACACGGAGGAAGTGTTCAACGGCTACTGCGGCGCCGAATCGGGTTCGGTGCCGGTC
>DATLTA010000044.1:0-9155 GCA_035533775.1 Candidatus Dormiibacterota bacterium
CTTGTGCCGTGCGCCGCAGGCTTTAAAGCCGCTCACCGGATTTCCTGACCAGAGACCTGGCCAGCCGCACGCTGCCGGCTGGTGAACGCTTCATTCAGATTAGACACCATAGGGAGGGATTAGTTCCCCTCTATCAAGTCATTTTGCCTGTTCGGTACCAGGTTTGCAATGGTACAAGGATCATGGAACCGGGTTGCAAGGAAAGGAGTTAGGGCTTGCAACCAGTTGAAAAATAAGGACCTGCACCCGATTCATTGATTTACCAGATCATAATTTTATAGTGCAGGTGAACTTCGGCCTGCTTTTCACAACCCTATTCACAGAGATTCTGTTCAGCGATAACATGGTGGGCATCGCAATCATTCGAAAATCCGGGGAATAGAGATGGAGCGATCATGGACCGATACCCGATACGGCAAATCGCGCTTATAGGCTTTGGAGAGGTCGGCGGAATTTTCGGCCGCGACTTCGCGGCGGCGGACCTGCAGGTTTCCGCGTTCGATATTCTGCTGAATACGGAACCTTCGCGTTCCGCCATGCTGGAAAAGGCAAAAAATCAGAAAGTTCGCACATGCGACAGCCCGGCGGAAGCGGTACGCGGCGCGGACCTGGTGATTTCGGCGGTGACCGCGGCTGCCGCACTGGACGCGGCAAAAAGCGTGCTCCCCTTTCTATCTGCCGGACAGACCTACCTGGACATCAATTCCGTTTCCCCTGATACGAAGCGCAAAATCGCGCAAACCTTCGAAGCTTCTCCCGCGATTTTCGTCGAGGCCGCAGTGATGGCGCCGGTCTCTCCGCAGCGGCTCAAAGTCCCGATGCTGCTGGGCGGAACTGCGGCCGAGGAGGCCGCCCAACGACTGCAAACCATCGGCATGAATGGAAAACCCATCAGCGACCACATCGGCGTGGCCTCGGCGATCAAGATGTGCCGGAGCATCATCATCAAGGGCCTGGAAGCGATCACCGTCGAGTCAATGCTCACGGCGCGACGGTACGGCGCGGAAAAACAGGTTCTCGCCTCGCTGGCCGCCACATATCCGAACATGGGGTGGGACGGCCCGCTGCCCGGCTATCTGATCAGCCGCGTCGCCGAACACGGCAAGCGCCGCGCCGCCGAAATGCGCGAAGCCGCGCAAGCCGTCGCGGACGCGGGCCTGGAACCCCTGACCGCGCTTGCCACGGCCCAGCGCCAGGATTGGCTCGCGCAGAAAATCGCGGAATATGAACTGGATGTCGCGGCAGCCGGCGCGTTTTCGTGGCAACAGCTTGCGGATGCCATCACGGAAGCTTCGGGCAGCGACGGCGCGAATGTTCGCGGGGCGGGGGAAAAAGCGAATATCGCCGGTCCGGCGAACGCATCCAACGGAAAGTGAGCCGGCCATCGGTCCTGCGCGTCCCGGCCAAACGGATTCGCGGATACCGATCGCCGCTTCGAAGGGATTCTCGTTTCGTGGAATATTCCTTTACCTGCCCCTATTGCGGCGAGGAAATCTCGATGGTTCTGGACCTTTCCGTTCCCGGCCAAACATATGTCGAAGATTGCGAAGTCTGCTGCAATCCCATTGAGATCAGCTACAGCGTTGACGTGGACCAGGGCACGGTTTCCCGTTTCACCGCCAGGGTCCTCGAATAAATCCGCATCCATGCGGAGAACTCGGGAACGCTGCGTCCGAACTTTAACATTTTCCCGGGAGTTGCCCTGCCCGCCCGTCGAAGCGGATTTTCAATGGAAATATCAGGAGAATTTTTTCAGCGACTTGCGAAAGTTGCGGCGTTGCGGATTACTTGGCCGCCCGGAAAATTTGGTGGACGTGACAGGGGTCGAACCTGCGACCTCATCCATGCCATGGATGCGCTCTCCCAACTGAGCTACACGCCCGAAACTTCAGTCTAACACAACATCTCGATTGTACGAATATCGAGCTTCTCTCGAAAGGGATTTACTTTTAAATCCCGCTGTTTCTTCCTGCCTGAAGGACGGAGGAGAGAACGGCAATGCGCGGTTGATTACCTCCCTGTTTCCTTTCCGCCCCTTCTCCTCGCATCCTTCTTGTCTGTTTGCAATACTGCCTCTAGAATGTCTCCCTTATGCCAAAACTCACATTTCTCGGCGCGGCGGGAACGGTTACGGGATCGAAATACCTGGTGGAAGCGGAAGGCAAACGGCTGCTGGTGGATTGCGGGCTGTTCCAGGGATTGAAGAAACTGCGCTTGCGCAATTGGGACACGCTGCCGGAAAAACCGGCTTCGTTCGACTGGTGCGTGCTGACGCACGCCCATCTGGACCATACCGGCTATCTGCCTCGCCTGGTCCGCGACGGCTTTCGCGGCCCGATCTACGCCGACGGCGCAACCATCGAGCTGTGCAATATTCTCCTTCCCGACTCCGCGCATTTGCAGGAAGAAGACGCCGAGCGCGCCGGGCGCCGCGGATACAGCAAGCACCATCCGCCCTTGCCGCTGTATTCGCAGGACGACGTGGCGCCCGTGCTGAAAGCGATGCGTGAAATTCCTCGCTCCGGCCCGTTCACCATTTCTCCGCAATTCACCGTGCGGCCGCACGATGCGGGCCACATTCTCGGCTCCTCCAGCCTGGAGCTGACGATCACGGAAAACGGCAAGAAGACCGTCGTGCTGTTTTCCGGCGACGTGGGCCGCTATGGCCAGCCGATCCTGAAGGATCCGGCGGCGCCGCCGCGCTGCGACGTTCTGCTCTGCGAATCAACCTATGGCGACCGCGAACACCCCTCCGATTCGCCCGAGGATGCGTTGTCCGAAGTCATCAACCGCGTGGCCAAGCGCGGCGGCCAGATCGTGATTCCGGCATTCGCGGTGGGGCGCACGCAGACGATCATGTACATCATCCGCAAACTCGAAGATGCGAACCGCATCCCCCGGCTGCCCGTGTACGTGGACAGTCCCATGGCCATCAGCGTGACCGGCCTGTATATGCGCCACCACGAGGATCACGACCTGACCTACACCGCGGAAGAAAAAGACGGAGACCCGCTGGACGCGCACACCGTGCACTACATGCGCGCCGTCGAGGATTCCAAGAAGATCAATAACGTCAAAACCCCCGCCATCATCATTTCCGCCAGCGGCATGGCCACCGGCGGACGCGTGCTGCATCACATCGCGCGGCTGGCCCCGGATCGCCGGAACGCCATTTTACTGGTTGGATTTCAGGCCCAGGGCACGCGCGGGCGTTCCCTGGAGGAAGGCGCCAAGACATTGCGCATCCACGGCGAGGATGTGCCGGTCGCCGCGGAAGTCATCAACCTGCGGCAATTTTCCGCGCACGCGGGAAAAAGCGAATTGATGCGATGGCTGAGCGGCCTTCCCGAGCCGCCGCGACAGACGTACCTGGTGCATGGCGAGCCAGAGGCTTCCCAAGCCCTCAAGGTCGCGATCGAGCAAGCCTATCGATGGCGCGTCTCGCTGCCCGAATATCTGCAGACGGTCGATCTGAACGCCTGACACGGCCGCACGCCGGCAATTGGCCACGCCTCGAACTGCCAAATTCAGTACACGCCCCGCCCGCGGACGGAATTGACTCCTGCGCCGCGATGCATGTTAGAATCGCCCTAATATTTCCTCGCTCGTCGGAGAAGTCATGAATTTTCGCCGCGCACTGTGCTTTCTACTGTTTCTCACCATCGGCGTGCTGCCGTGTTTTTCGCAGATCCGGGGACGCTCGCGAACCAGATTCAGCATTGACGGCTATGTCCGCGACAATAGCGATCTGCATGGTTTGGAAAATATCCGCGTGGATTTGAAACAAGCCAGTGGCATCCCCATCACTACATCCTTCACGCGGGCAAACGGTGAATTCGAGTTTGCCAGCCTTCGCAACGGCGATTACATCATTGAAATCGACGCGGAGGGTTACGAACCGTTCCAGACGACGGTGACGATTCTAAACGCCCCGCGGGAAGGGCTGATCCTTTATTTGGTAAAACCCGGAAATGGTCCGAAAAAGGCCTCCGGCGCGACCATCTCGGCACATCAGCTCAGCGCCCCGCGCAAGGCCCAGGACGCTTTCGGAAAGGGCATGAATCTGCTGTACGCCAAGTCCGATTATCAAGGAGCCATCGAGCAGTTCCAGCGCGCGATCAAGTATTTTCCAACCTATTACGAAGCTTACGCGGCCGAAGCGAGCGCCTACCTGAGTATGGGACAAACCGCGCCCGCCGAAAAGGCGCTCCGGAAATCCGTCGACCTCAGTTCGCAGAAATATCCCGAGGCGCTGCTTATGCTTTCCTCGCTGCTCACCGATGCGAAGCGGTTTCCCGAGGCCCTGCCCTTTGCCAAAAAAGCCATGGAAGACGATCCCACGTCCTGGCGCGGCCCCTTCGAACTCGCACGGGCGCAATTCGGGCTCAACCAGATTGACGATGCCGAAAAAAGCGCGCTGCAGTCTCGAAATTTGGATCCAAAGAAAGCATCCGTCTACCTGATCCTGGCCAACATCGACATTCGCCGGAAGGATAATCCGGCGCTTTTGAAGGATCTCAACTCGTACCTCAACCTAAACCCCACCGGCCCCACCGTCGAGCGGGTTCGAAATCTCCGGGACCGGCTCCTGGCCAGTCAACAGGCCGCAGAACAGAACCGCACGGACGAACAGGCGAATTCCCCTCAGACTTCGGAAGGGGATGCGGCATCTCCCGCGTCCGAAAAGCAACCGCCTCTTCCATCCGAACCGGATTCATCGGAGCCGCCGCCTCCCGCGTCCCCGGCCCCGAGCAATTCGCAGTAAATTCCGGCGTCTCGCGGACCGCAATGCCGTCCGAATTTATTTTTCAATCTGTCGTACCTTCTCAGGACGCCCGTACGTCTACTATCCCAAGACCACTCGGGGGGTAGGGAGCAAACAGTGCCTGCAACGGGCGGTTCGCTTCCTACCCTAATCACTAGAAAATCACAATGCGGGAAAGTTTCGAAGGAAATTCCTTATGTTGCGGCGGTGCCCTGAACTGGCGGCACGCGGGCAGGCATGGCGGGGATTTCCTGCAAATGCAACCCCAGAACGAACATTGGCAAAGGGTCTACGCGTCCCCAGCGATTCAGGTCCCAGGCGGCGCGCACAAAATAAACTTCGGGAACCAGGGTCAGCTCCAAAACGGCGCGCGTCTCGCCCCGGTAGAATTGCTGGGGCAATTTCAGGATGGGATGCGCGCCCCAGTTTTCTCCATCAGCGGAACCCCAGATGGAAACGTCAACCGACTCCTGTTCGACATGCTCGCTGATCTGCAGAACGCAATAAAATGTGCGCGTAGGGCTGGTGCGAACATCCACGGCGTCTCCGCGACCGTTCTCCCGAACCAGCGTGGCCGGCGGAATGAGGTCGAATTCCATGGCCATTCGAATTCTCCTGGGCTTTCGCGACGGATTCCCGCACCGCGCAGCCGAGCCGCAGCCAGACGAGAGACATTTATCTTAAATTAATTAAATAAATGTAAATGCGCTTTGTCGGTTGCGGCTTCAGCCGCAACATCAGAACCGCAAGAAGAACCGGGCTTTAGCCCCTGAAGTGCGGGGCAAGCACTACCTGGGGCGCAGCTTCGACAGTTTTTCCGCACAGGCGGCCAGCGTCGACTCTTTCTTGCAGAACGTGAAGCGCACCTGACGCGCGCCCATGGCCGGATCGTCATAAAAACTCGATCCCGGCACCACGGCGATTCCAATCTGCTCCACCAGGTATCGCGCGAAGGAAACATCGTCGGGAGCGTCGAAATTCGAAATGTCCGTCATGATGTAGTACGCCCCGGCCGGCTTGTAACATCGGAAACCGGCGCCGGTAAGGATGCCGAGCATGCGGTCGCGCTTGCCCAGATAGGTTTCCGCGAGTTTGGTGTAATAGCTCGCGGGCAATTCCAGGGCGACTGCGCCAGCCTGCTGCAGCGGGGCTGCCGCGCCAACGGTCAGGAAATCGTGCACCTTGCGAATCGGGATGGACGCCGCGGGGGGCGCGATGGCCCAGCCGACGCGCCATCCGGTGACGCTGTAGGTCTTCGACATTCCGTTAATCGTGATGGCGCGGTCGCGCATGCCGTCCAGCGAAGCCATGGAGATGTGCGAGGCGCCGTCATAAATAATGTGTTCGTAAATTTCGTCGGTGACCGCGAAGGCATTCCAGCGCACGCAGAGATCGCGGATAAATTCCAGTTCCTGGCGCGAGAAAACCTTTCCGGTGGGATTATTGGGGGTATTGACGATGATGGCCTTGGTCTTGGGCCCGAACGCGCGCGTCAGCTCGTCGCGATCGAAGTTCCAATCCGGCGGCTGCAACTGCACAAAGCGCGGCGTGGCGCCGGAAAGAATCGCGTCGGGTCCGTAATTTTCGTAGTGGGGCTCGAAGATGACGACCTCATCGCCGGGATTGATGATCCCCATCATGGTCGCCATCATGGCTTCGGTCGAACCGCAGGTAACCGTGATTTCGCGCTCGGGATCGACGCGCACGCCCTGCGTACGCTCAAACTTGCGCGCAATGGCATCGCGCAATTCCTTCGCGCCCCAGGTGATGGCGTACTGGTTGATGTCGTCGGCGATGGCTTGGCGGGCCGCTTCCTTGACTTCGGCGGAAGCGGGAAAATCGGGGAATCCCTGCGCCATGTTGACGGCATTGTGCTTCATCGCCAGCCGCGTCATCTCACGAATCACCGATTCGGTGAATCGTTCGGCTTTGGCGGAAAGCATTTGACGCGCGGAGGCCGAGACGCGGCTGGCGCCTGTGGTCAAACCCTCGGACGCGCTCAACGGTTTTCCTCCGCCCTTGCCGGGCGTGTTCCCTCCGCGCTTGCCGGGCGTGCTTCCTCCGCCCAGTGCGCAAGGCGCGCGGACTCAATTCCTGCCGGGCCGTACACCTGCCGGTAAACGTCTGCGTTACGCATCACGATTTGCACGTACTCCCTTGTTTCGGTAAACGGAATCGACTCCACAAATTCCGCTGCTTCCAGGTAATGCTGGCCCGCCGTCCACTGCGCCACGCGATCCTCGCCGGCATTGTACGCGGCAAGGGCCGCTTCGGGCGTCCCGAAAGCCTGGATCAGATTGGCCAGATAGCGCGAACCCAGCCGCAGATTGTAACCCGGATCGGTCAGCCGCGAGCGGGCATATCGCACTTTCATCTGCCGGGCCAGCCGCAGGGCCGTCTTCGGCATCATCTGCATCAATCCCACCGCGCCGGCCCGCGACATGGCGTCGGATTCAAACGCGGATTCCTGGCGAACCAATCCGGCAACGAGCATGGGATCCAGCTGGTTGCGCCGCGCCTCGCCGCGCAAACTGGATTCGTAAGGCAGCGGAAACGCCGCCCGCCACGCGTCGCCCGGAATTTCCGGGATGCGCCGCGCCTCGATCTGCGGGAATACCCGCCGCACATCGACCATGCCCGCCGAATAATGCCCCGCGGAAATGGCGGCCCCGGCCGCATCGATCAACAATTGCGGCGAGTGGGTCGCAGCATACGCGGAGCGATATTCCAGTTCGGCGGAGGAATCGAAGGCGATCTCAGACAGCGCCCGCGCGCGGGCCTGCCGCTCCTCTGACTTCGCGCTGAGTGCATCGTTCAGCCGCGGCAACGGGCGAGCGCTAGGGATCAGCGACAGCCATTCCGGCCGATCCATAGGACGGGAGCCGATTCCCCGCGGCTCCGGCCGCACGCGCTGTGCGGATTTCTCGCCAAAATAAGTGAGCGGAAAACGCCGGGCTGCGGCGAAATAGAAGCTGCGCGCCTGCGCGGGTTTTCCCGAGCGTTCATACGAACGGCCCAGCCAGTACAGAGCGTCCGGAACGTAGCTCGACCGGGGAAACCGCCGAACGTAATTTTCCAGTAGGCCCACCGCTTCCGGTTGCCGGGCCAGATACGCGGTCCACGCCACGCGCCAGGCGGCCGGTTGCGCGTATTTTCCGTCGGGAAAGGCATCGAGCGTGCGACGATAATACTCCGAGGCGTGGGCGCGCTCCAGATTCACCCAATAATAGTTCCCCACGGCGAACAGGGCGTCCTCGGTCCAGGAGCTTTGCGGAAAGCGCATCGCCAACAGGTCGACGTCATTCAGCATTTCCAGTTCCAGCTTCTGCGAGCGGTACACCTGGGAAATCGAATAAAGCCGTTCGGCTTCCAGGTCCGGATCGCGCAGCGAAAGCGCGCTCAGCAGTTCAATGCTGCCGCCCAGCCGGACGCCGCATTGCGCGATGCGCAACTCCGCGCGCTGGTGATCAACGCCGGACAGCTTCGGCAGCAGGCTCGTAAACTCGGTTCGTGCGTCGCGCCAGCGCCTGGCAAGGTATAGGGTCTCCGCGCGGGCGATCTGCGTTTGCATCGGCGTTCCGGGAAACGCCTCGCCGAGCGCGAATTGCAGCGACGGAATTTTCTGCCCCGCGATTTTTGCCTCATCGTTTAACGGGAAACGATAATAGAGATCGAGATAATTCGCCGCTGCGGCAACAGGTTTTTCGCCTTTCGCGGCGGAGATTGCTTCCAGCGCCTGGGCCCGCAGCAGCAGCAGAGCCGGCTTTGCCCTTGTTCCGGGATAAGCGTCCAGCGCCGCCAGCGCATTCTCGTTCTTGCCGATCGCCAGGGCGGTCTGCACCAGTGACGTAACCGCCTGCCCGGTCATCACGCTGTGGGGAAAATCTCGCCGCAAGCTCTGCAACTGCTCCAGGGCCTCTTCTTTTTGTCCCAGGGCAAGGGAAGCTTGCGATTGCCAGTACAGCACATATTCGCGCAGCAGGTGATCGCCAACGGCTTTGCGCAGCCAGGCAAGGGACAAATCCGGTTTGTCGCGCATCAGGTCGTAATGGCCGAGCGCGAGTGCGGCGCGGGCGCCAAGTTCGTTTTTCGCGTTTCGTTTCGCAAACGCGGAAAGCGCGGCATACGCCGCCGCGTTTCCGTCGTCATGCAGCGCGCGGGAGAGCCTTTCGAGTCGATCTTCACGCGCGGCCGCAGCTTCGGGATATTTTTTGTGGGGCCGGGCAGTTTTTTTGGACACAGCGGAAGAAGTTCTCCCCGCATGCCTGTTCGCGCGCCGGGAAGCCGTTTTTGCGTATGAGGGGGACGCCGCCGATAGCAGCAGGATTGCAACAGCGAACAAACTCACGACGCTCCGGAAGCGGGAAACCATCCCTGCGGCGGAGTTCGA
>DATLTA010000045.1:0-41284 GCA_035533775.1 Candidatus Dormiibacterota bacterium
ATCTTCATCCCGGACTTGTTTTCCGTGACCACCACCGATGCTGCGATCGGGAAGCGCAGATTGACCCGGTGCTCCGGCGCCTGGAATTCAACGGGGATGCTGTTTTTCGGTACGTTTTCGTTTGAGGGTGACATATAGAAATGCTCTTTCTGAATGCGCGGCCGGCTGAAAGGATTCGTTCTGTTTTTAACTTTGCGCTTCCGTGGCTATTCTTCATTTAAAGATAGGTCCATATAGCGGTAATACGCAAGGCATAGCTGCGAGGAAGTGCCTATCTTAATAGAAAGCATGGCTCGATCAGCTTCGCGCGTCCGCTCCGATCAAACGTTCGCGGGAAAAAAACAAAGTAAGGATCCAGCCATGAGCGGCATGGGTTCGGCCGGGGGGGCGCGCTTGACACTTCCGGGGCAGTGACATAATGTGGCGGCGAAAAGTCACAAGTGGAACTTTTGATCGAAGTTTATTTTTCATCCTTCATCATGGATTGAAGGACGCGTGATGCGAAAAACCAACAAGGATCCGATGGACCGCCGCAAATTTTTAAAAGGGGCCGCAGCAGGTGCTGCCGCTCTGGCATCGATTCCGGCTGTGGCCAATGCCCAGCAAACCGAGGTGTCCCGCTCGGCCACCGCTCAACCCATGCCGAAAGAGCCCGAAACCGGCACGCCGGCGGAAGTGGATGTTCTTACCGAGGAGCGCTCGGGTTCCGACTTCATGGTGGACGTGATCAAGTCGCTGGGCATCGAGTACGTGGCGGCAAATCCGGGATCGAGTTTTCGCGCCCTGCACGAATCGCTGATCAATTACGGCGGAAATAAGAATCCCGAGCTCATCACCTGTTGCCACGAAGAATCCGCCGTCGCCATATCCCACGGATACGCGAAAATCGAAGGCAAGCCGATGGCGGTGTTGCTGCACAGCGATGTCGGGACGCAGCACGGGTCGATGTCAATCTTCAACGCATTTTGCGACCGTGTGCCTGTCATTCTGTTTGCCGGGAACATGCTGGATGTGGAATACCGGCGCCCCGGCGTCGAGTGGGATCACAGCGCGCAGGACGTGGCGGTCATCGTGCGCGACTGCCTGAAGTGGGACGATGTACCCATATCACTGAATCACTTTTCCGAATCGGCCGTGCGCGCCTACAAAATCGCAATGACCCCGCCCATGGCGCCCGTGCTGCTGGTCGCCGATGGGGAACTGCAAGAGGGCCCCATTTCGGTCGACGCTAAATTCCATATTCCGAAACTTACGCTGGCGTCGCCTCCGCAGGGCGACTCCGGCGCGGTTAACGAAGCGGCCCGCATGCTGGTTGCGGCAGAGCATCCCGTCATTGTCGTGGACCGTACCGCGCGCACGGCGGCTGGTTTGAATCTCATCATCGAGCTTGCCGAAACGCTTCAGGCGCCGGTTATCGATCATGCCTCGCGAATGAATTTCCCCTCACAGCACCCACTGAACCAGACCGGTCGATCCCGCGTACTGATCCATGGCGCGGACGTGATTTTGGGTTTAGAAGTTCCCGCGCTCTGGGGAGTGGTGAACTCCATGCGCGACCAGTTGCACCGCACGTCGAAGCCCGTGGCGGGGAAAGACGCCAAACTCATCAGCATTACCGCAGACGATCTCTACCTGAAAAGCAACTACCAGGATTTCCAGCGGTACACCGAAGTGGACCTGGCCATGGCGGCGGATGCGGAGGCGACGTTGCCGTCGCTCATCGAGGCGGTCAAGCGCCTGCTGACCGACGAGCGCAGGCGAACGTTTGCAGAACGCGGCAAGGAATTCGCCGTGCAGCGTGAAGCCATATTGAACCGCGCGCGCGACGAGGCGGCATTCGCGTGGGATGCCAGCCCGATCAGCACGGCGCGCCTGTGCGCTGAAATTTGGGGCGCCATCCGGAATGAGGACTGGTCGCTGGTCTCCACCGTGTCTCCGTGGGTGAACGGCTGGCCCTTGCGGCTTTGGACGTTTGACAAACATTACCAGTACATCGGCGCGTCCGGCGGATATGGCGTGGGATACGGCGCACCGGCTTCGTTGGGCGCCGCGCTGGCGAACAAGAAGCATGGCCGCCTGACGGTCACCATCCAAAACGATGGCGATCTGATGTACGCGCCGGGAATTCTCTGGACCGCCGCGCACCACAGCATTCCTCTGCTCAGCGTCATGCACAATAACCGCGCCTATCACCAGGAAGTCATGCACGTGCAGCGCATGGCGAACCGGCACAATCGCGGAATTACGCGTGCCTCCATCGGCACGACCCTCACCGATCCCGATATCGATTTTGCATCGGTGGCCAAGGGTATGGGCCTCTATGCCGAGGGCCCCATCACCGATCCCAAAGATCTGGGCCCGGCCATCCGCCGCGCTGTGGCCGTGGTCAAGTCCGGCAAGCCGGCGCTGGTGGACGCGGTCACGCAGCCGCGCTGATCATTTTCAGATTTTTTTTCAGCAATGACCACGCCTGCCGGCGGGAAAGCGGACAAAACCCTGCCGCTTCTAGTAGAATCACCCCACTCGGAAAGACCTCTAAAAATCGGATGATGGCCCGCTGCCGCGCAGAATATGTCGAAGCGCATTATGCGCTGCCGCGCCGAAGCGTTGCGAAGAGTTGGCGAAAAGTCTGAGCGTTACCTGGAGGAAAAGAGCATGAGATTCCGAATCGTAAAGACAGGACTGACATTATTGTTCGTCGCGGCGCTTGCCATGGTTGCCGATCAACCGCTTGGCGCGCAAGCAAGACCGTCGGCGATGCCGCCCCCGTCCATTCCCACATTTTCCACGGCAAACGTGGCCCGGGAAGCTTATTTCTATGTGGGCGGAGAATATGCCGGGCCGCCGGACAAGAGGGTCATGCACGGCTCGATGTATGTGGAAGTCATGGTGCCGAAGAAGATCACGCAAAAATATCCCATTGTATTTTTTCACGGGAATGGGCAGACCGGTGCGGTCTGGAAGCAGACTCCTGATGGCCGGCCGGGCTGGGCGTATTACCTGATCAACCACGGCTATGTCGTTTACATGGTGGACTACCCGGCGCGGGGGCGCTCGCCTTACGTTCCGAGCATCGATGGTCCATTGCGAATCCGCACCGCTCAGGACCTGGAACATATCTGGACCGCCCCCGTGCCATCCGGCGGGGACTTTCCGCGGATGCATCTGTACACGCAGTGGCCAAGCGATTCTCCGAAAAAAGGGATGATGGGCGATCCCGTCTTCGATAACTTCATCAAGGGACAGATGCAGTTCGTCGGCGATCAGGCCGCGCTTGCCGTGCCGGCAGGCGTCGCGCTGCTGGATAAAATCGGCAGCCCGGTCATCCTGATCACCCATTCGCAGGGAGGCGGCATCGGCTTCAACGTGGCCGATCAGCGTCCGAACCTGGTGGCGGGCATGGTGGCGATCGAGCCTGGAGGGCCGCAGATTGGCCGCGTGGATACGGCTCATGTGAAATATACGGGCCAGATTGGAAATGCATGGGGCATCACCAACATGCCGATGCATTACGAGCCGCCGGTCAACAGCCCATCCGATTTGAAAACGTACCTGCAGGCGAAATCCGACCGTCCCGATGAGGTGCCCTGCTACCTGCAGAAGGAACCTGTCCATAAGCTGGTGGGCATGGAGAAAATCCGCATTCTGTCCATCTCCGCCGAAGGCACCTATCACCGGGTGTTTGACCACTGCATTCCCGAGTGGCTCAATCAGGCGGGCGTGAAGGACGATTTTGTCCGCCTCGAGGATGTCGGCATCCACGGCAACATGCATGAAATGTTCTTGGACAAGAACAGCGACCAGGTCATCGAGTTCATCGATGGCTGGCTGCGCAAAAACATCAAGTAGGTCGCAGCTTGCACTACGAAAAAGATGCTCGCGGAGCGTTCCCACCGCGGGCATCTTTTTTCTATGATCCGCCGCGGCGGATTTCATGGAAATTCCGACAGAAGTTGCCCGATCCGGGGAAGCAAGGTGTAAATTTCGCTTCGCTGCTCTATGATAGGGGGCTGTAAATTGGCCGGCCACGCGGGCGTGGCGGAATGGCAGACGCAGCGGACTTAAGGAAACTTGAGTGCTCGCCAGGGAAACCGGCGAAGCAGAACTGCTCAAATTCGGGGAAACCTCAAATTTTTCCCGGCGAAAGCCGGAGTGGCAATCCCGAGCCAAGCCTGGAAAATCATTTTCCGGGAAGGTGTAGAGACTAGACGGGCAGCACCTGAGCCCCGGATCTTTTCCGGGGGATGGTGAAGGGATAGTCCAGACCACAAACCCGCCGGAGCACCTACGGTGCGACGGCGAGGGCGGCGAAAGCCGAAGTGGCATGAAAATCCGCAGGGCTTAACGGCTCGTGTGGGTTCGACTCCCTCCGCCCGCACCACTATTTCACACGTTGTTTTTCTTCTGATTTTTCCGGCGGTTTTTCCGTGCGTCCCTCTGCGGCTTCCAGAATCCATTTGCGGCGCAGGTTAATCCTGGCTGACGTGCTTGGCCTCCGGAGCCAGTAACGACATCTGCTCGGCTCTTTCCGGAGTCGCGCGGCGCTTGCCCACATAACGACTCTTCAGGATAGCATCCATGTACGTGTAAAAGACGGGAGTGAGATAAAGCGTTACGACTTGCGCAAAGATCAGTCCGCCCACCACGCATAGCCCGAGCGGCCGCCGGGCGTCGGCGTCGGCTCCAAAGCCGATGGCGATGGGCAGCGTGCCGATAATTGTGCAGGCGCTGGTCATCATGATGGGGCGGAAGCGAACCATGCAGCCCTGATAGGCCGATTCGGCAGCCGCGCAATTCTCCTTGCGCTCATATTCCAGGGCGAAATCCACCATCATGATGGCATTTTTTTTAACGATGCCGATGAGCATGATCAGGCCCACGAAGCCAAAAATATCCAGCTGCATGTGGAACAGCGAAAGCGTGGCCAGTCCGCCGAATGCCGCGGCCGGCAGCCCGGTGAGAATCGTGATGGGGTGAATGTAGCTCTCGTACAGGATGCCCAGAACGATATAGATGACCAGCACCGTCATAATCAGCAAAATGCCCAGGCCGGTGAGGGACTGCTGGAAAGCCTGAGCCGTGCCCTGGAAGCTGGTTTCGATGGAAATGGGCAGCATCGACTTGGCCAGCGCCTGCACCTCACTCACCGCCTGGCCAAGCGCCGTGCCGGGCGCCAGGTTGAACGAGACGGTGACTGAAGGGAGCTGGCCGGTGTGGTTGACCGTCAGCGGGCCCACGTTCGTCGTAAATTTTGAGACGGCGCTGAGTGGAACCAGGCGACCGGTGGACGAGCGGATGTAAAGCTCCGAGAGCATGTTTGGATCGGCCTGAAATCGATTCTGGACCTGCATCACGACCCAATATTCGTTGTTTGCCGTGTAAATGGGGGAGACCAGGCGCTGGCCGTAGGCGCTGTAAAGGGCGTCCTCAACCTCCTGCGGCGTCACTCCCAAAGCAGATGCTTTGTCACGGTCCACCACGACGTTGGCCTGCGGATTCTTGATTTGAAGGTCGCTGGTGACGCCGTCGAGTCCGGGCAAGGTCCCCAATTTTGCCTGAAACATCTGGGAGTATTTATAGAGCTGATTGATGTCTGGACTCGACAACGTGAACTGGTACAGGCTCTTGGTCAGCTGGCCTCCGATGCGAATTGCGGGCGGATTCTGGAGAAAGACCAGTAAGCCTGGGACCTTTTCCAGCTTTGGCCTCAACTCGTGGATGATATCCTCAATGCCCATGTGATGTTCAAAAAGCGGGCGAACGAGCCGGGTCAGGTAATCGAAGATGGCGAAATGGCCGGAGTTCAGGGCAACCAAGCGATCATAGAACGGGCTGTCCGTCCAGGGACGGTCCGACGGATCTTTCAAATGGAGGAAAGCTCTCCCATTGTTAAGGCCGGTGGTGCTTGACGCGCTGATGGTCGAATAGAATTGAATGACACTCGGATCGGCCTGGAGGATGCTATTTACGGCTTCCTGATGCAGCTTCATCGCGTCGAAAGAGATACCTTGACTGGCTTCGGTGGAGACGGCAATCTGCGAGGTATCCTCCTCGGGCAGGAAACCTTTCGGAATCGACCAGAACTCCCAACCCGTCCCCACGAGGACGAAAAGTCCGAAAATCATAACCAGGGCACGATGCCGCAGCGCCCAGCGAAGGGTTGAACCATACCAATGCAGTGAGCCCTCGAGCATGCCTTCCAGCTTGAGATACATCCAGCCGTGTTTTTTTTCGCCTTCCGGGCGCAGGTAGCGATTGCAGAGCATCGGGGTAAGGGTGATGGAAACCAGGCCGGAAACCAGAACGGTGGAAATGATGACGACGGCGAATTCATGGAGCAGGCGTCCAAAGACGCCGGGCATGAAAAAGACAGGCAGAAAGACGACGGCGAGCGACAGAGTCATCGCGAGAATGGTAAAGCTGACTTCCCTGGAGCCATCCAGCGCTGCGTCGAGCGCGCTCTTTTTCATTTCCATGTGGCGCACGATGTTTTCGAGCATGACGATGGCGTCATCGACGACGAAGCCCACCGATAGCGTCAGCGCCAACAGGGACAACGTGTCGATCGTGTAGCCGAGCAGGTACATCACCGCGAACGTGCCCACGATGGACATCGGCAGGGCCACGCTCGGCATAATCGTGGCGGAAATGTTGCGCAGGAAAAGGAAGATGACCAGGATGACTAAACAGACGGCCAGCAGGAGGGTGAATTGGACATCGTTGACCGATGAGCGGATCGGAACGGATCGGTCGTATTCGACCGAGAGGTTGATCGACGGCGGCATCATCGCGTAGAAGCGCGGAATGAGTTTGCGGAGATTGTTGACGATTTCGACGGTGTTCGTGCCGGGTTGCCGCTGCACCGAAAGCATGATGCCGGGGATTCCATTCACCCAATCCGCGATGTATTGATCCTGGACCCCATCGCTGACCGTAGCGACCTGGTCGAGCCGCACCGGCGCGCCGTGTCGGTAGGCGACAATGAACGAACGGAAGACGGCGGCGTCGGAGAGTTGGCCGTTGGACTCGATGTTATAGGCCTTGTGCGCTCCAAAAAGCGTGCCCATGGGCATGTTGACGTTCGCGGACTGAATCGCCTGTTCCACTTCGTCGATGCCAATCTGGCGGCTGGCAAGCGCTTCGGGGTTCAGCTCCACGCGCACGGCGTACTTTGCCGCGCCGTTGACGGTGACCTGAGCGACTCCGGCAACCTCCGACATCTGCTCGGCGATGAGGTTTTCGGCGTACTTGTCGACCTCGTAGAGCGGCAGTGTCGGCGAGGTAACGGCCAGTCCAAAGATGGCCTGATCGGCCGGATTTACTTTTCTGAAAGTTGGGGGAGATGGCAGGTTGGAAGGAAGCTGTTTGGCTGCCGCCGACATGGCTGTCTGGACATCCACGGCGGCGGAATCGATATTGCGGCTAAGATCGAACTGCAGGGTGATCCGGGTATTTCCGAGCGAGCTGGTCGAGGTCATCGAGTCCAGGCCGGCGATGGTTGTGAATTGCTTCTCGAGCGGAGTAGCGACCGAGGAAGCCATCGTCTCCGGGTTGGCTCCAGGAAGGCCGGCGGAAACCTGGATGGTCGGGAAATCGACGTTCGGCAAATCACTGACGGCCAGATTGCGGTAGCCGATCACGCCAAACAGAAGAATGGCCAGCATCACCAGGCTGGTCATAATCGGTCGGCGAATAAAAAGTTCGGAGAAATTCATGGTATTGCCGTCTCGTCAAAGTCCCTTGGCGAAATAGACCTTGGTTCCGGGAACCAGACGAATCTGCCCGTCGGTGACGACAGTTTCACCGCCGGTAAGCCCCTGCAAAATCTGGGTTTCGTTGTTGACGCTTTGCCCTACTTTCACTTGCTGCACATCGACGGTCATATCCGGTTTCGTCACGAAAACGTAATCGCCTTGCTGGCCCGTCTGCACGGCCTGCGACGGCACCACCAGCACGTTTTCCTGCTGGTTCAGGCGAAGCAGGACATTGGAAAATTGCCCGGGCCAGAGATGCTGATCGGCGTTGGGAAACGAAGCCATCAGTTCGATGGTGCCGGTGTTGGAATCGACCGTGTTGTTTACAAACGTCAGAAGGCCGCGTTCGGCAACCGAGTCGCCGGTCGGGGTAGCCTCAACGGCCAGGTGAGAATGCGCCATGAACCCCTTGATCGATTCCAGATACTGCTGGGGAACGGCGAAATTGACGTAAATCGGAGAAACCTGATTGATGACCACCAGAATCGGGAGGTCATTGGCCTTTACTGAGGCTCCGGGATAAACGAGCTGAGCCCCGGTGACGCCGCTGATCGGAGCATGGATGGAGCAGTAAGAAAGGTCGATTTTGGCCGTCTGGATGGCGGCCTCGTCGGAGCGGACCGTGGCTTCGGCGGCCGTGGCGGTTGCCAGATATTGATCGGACTGCTCTTTGGAGACAACGCCTTCCCGGCGGAGTTCCTCGTATCGCGATGTTTCTGTGCGATTGAGTTGCGCCTGCGCTTTGTCCCGGGCGAGCGCCGCTTCGGACCGCGCCAGGGCGGCGAGAAATGGACTCTCGTCAATCGTAACCAGAAGGTCCCCCTTGCGAACGAATTCTCCTGGCTTGTAATGCACTTCCTTGACGATTCCGGCAACCTGCGACTCGACCGAGACGGTCTTGAATGCCTGACCGGTGCCAATGGCGTGCAATTCCACCGGAATCGTGCTCCGCTGGACTTTAGCGACCAGAACCGGCACGGCGGCGATGTTCTGCGACCTCGCAATTGCGCCGCTGCCCCCGGATCCTTTCGCGGGCCCGGCGCTGTTTGAGCAGCCCGCAAGAATGAGCGCGGTCAATAGCGAAAGGGGTGCAAAGATTTTGAGAATCCTGATGATCTTTTCGTGGAGCATCGTTCTGTGGATCGTCATTCTGTGGCCCTGCGTTCTGGTACGCTACTGATTATCTCTTGAAAATAAGTGTTCAGACAGGATTTTCTTTTGTCCGGGGCAGGGAGCGGGAACGGCGTTCAGGAAAAATTGATCAGCGGGCATCCGCTGCTGGTCACCGCGGCGTTGCAGGCGGTGTCGCAGAGAAAATACGAACCGACGATTTTGGATGGGCAGGCGACACCCGTGGATCTGCGGGTGGAAATCAGTTTCCGCATGAGCTAGATCCGTTCCCGTGTTGCAGCCGCCGGAAAGAGGCTTACCGGCTCACCTCGGGAAACATCGGATGGGAAAGGTTGCGCCGCAGCGTTTGCGGGTCGATTTCGTTTTCCCATCTCGCCACCACGAGGGTTGCCACGCCGTTTCCGATCATGTTCACGACCGCGCGGAACATGCTCATGAAGCGGTCGATGCCCAGAAGCAGCGCCATGCCCGCCACCGGGATTGTGGGAATGACCATGAGCGTGGCGACCAGAGCGATGAAAGCCGCTCCGGTGACGCCGCTCGCTCCTTTGGATGTGAGCACGGCCACGGCGAAGATCGTCAGCTGCTGGCCGAACGATAAGTGGATGTTCGTTGCCTGGGCGACAAACAGCGCTGCCATGGTCATGTACAGGCTGCTGCCGTCGGTGTTGAACGTGTAGCCGGTGGGCACGACCAGTCCCACCAGGGACTTCGAACAGCCCAGCTGTTCCATCTTTTCCATGAGCGTGGGCAGGGCGGGATCCGAGGAACTCGTGGCCAGCACCACGATGATCTCTTCCTTGATGTACAAAAGGAATTTGATGATGTTGAATCCGGCGAACCAGGCAATCAGTCCCATCACGCCCAGAACGAAGAAGATGCTCGTGGCGTAGAACAACGCGATCAACTCGACCAGCGGGCCCAGGGACGCGATTCCGTACTTGCCCACCGTGAAGGCCATCGCCCCAAACGCGCCGTAGGGGGCCAGCCACATCAGAATGTTGATGATCCCGAACACCACGCGCGTCAACGCGTCGATAAATTCCAGCACGGCCTTCGATTTTTCCCCCACCAGGGACAGCGCGAAGCCGAACAGGATGGCGACGAGCAGAACCTGCAGAATGTTGCCCTTGGCGAAGGCATCCACCATGGTTGTCGGAATGATGTTCATCACGAATTCCGTCACGGTTTCTTTCTTCGCGGCGCCTGCATAATCCGCCACGGCCCTGGCGTCCAGCGTTGCGGGATTCACATTGAAGCCGGAACCCGGATGCGCCACGTTGCCGACGAACATGCCGGTAAACAGCGCCAGCGTGGAAACGATTTCAAAGTACAGCAGGGCCTTTCCGCCGATTCTTCCGACCTTCTTCAAATTCTTCATGCCGGCGATCCCGGAAACGACGGTGCAGAAAATGACCACCGTGATCACCATGGTGATCAGGCGGATAAAGCCGTCGCCGAGCGGCTTCATCTTGATTGCGGCGTTCGGATAGAAATATCCGTACACGACCGCGAGGGCCACTCCGATCAGCACTTGCCCCCAGAGCGTCTTGTAGAACGATTTCTTTTTTGGTGTCTTGCCGGGTTCGGGAGGGATCTGGGACGGATGGATTGCGGGCGTATCGCCCATAGTCGAGTCTCCTTGAGTCGAGCGTCTATAAGAAGCCGCACTGCGCCTCTTAGCCTGTACGCTTTAGTTGGTAGGTCTGCCCGAGTGCTGGGAGTCTACCACTCCAGGAGCTTTTTCGGTTCAACTATGGTTGTGAATAAATCATTCAGGAATAACGCGGCCCGCGCCCCATCCACAACGCGATGGTCGCAAGACAAAGTGAGCGCCATCATCGGCAGGATGCCCGGTTTTCCGTCAACGGGCACAACACGCTCCACGATGCTGCCCACGGCGAGGATCGCGGCCTGCGGCGTGGGGATGATCGCGCTGAAACCGTCCACATGGTACATGCCCAGATTGCTGATCGTGAAAGTTGCGCCGCTGATGTCGGCGGGGCGCAGCTTGTTGGAGCGGGCGCGCTCGGTGAGCGCCTGGCGGGAGGCGGCGATTTCGGCGAGGTTTTTCTTGTCCGCGCCGGTAATCACCGCGGCCACCACGCCGTCCTCGACAGCCATGGCGATGCCCACGTTGATTTCCGGATGCGGGAGGATTCCATTTCCCGTCCAGCTGGCGTTCAATCGCGGATGCTTCACCAGCACGCGCGCCACCAGCGCCACCAGCAGGTCGGTGTGCGTGATTCGCACACCTTTCGCCTTCTCCGCCTCCGCTGCCGCTTTCTCTCGAGCCGCGAGCAGGGCGCTCGCCGGCACTTCCCGAACGACAAAAAAGTGGGGCACGGTCGTCCAGCTTTGCGTGGTTCGTTCGGCCATCAGGCGCGCGATCGAACCCAGCGCCTCCACTGCGGGCGCTGCGGCCGGAGTGCCCGATTGCGACGCAGGTGCGCCTGCCAGCGCCAGGATGTCTTCGGCAAGAATTTCGCCCTCGCTTCCGGTTCCTTGCACGCGGCTCAAGTCGATATTGTGCTCGCGCGCCAGGCGCCGGGCCTTGGGCGAAATCCGCGCGGTAGCAGCGGGGGTTGCGCCGGAAGGTTTCGTGGCACCTGCCGCGGGAGACGGTGAGGATTTGGTTTCCATGTGCCGGCCCGTGGCAATGGCCGGGGATTTGGATTCCGTGGGAACGGCTTCGCCCGGCGAAACAATCCAGGCGATCGTCTGGCCCACGGGGATGACGTCGCCCTCCTGCGCTTTCACGCCCGCCAGAATTCCGTCCGCCGGGGCCTCGATTTCCACGATGGCTTTATCGGTTTCGACGTCCAGCAGAGGATCGCCTTTCGCGACCGGATCGCCTTCTTTTTTGCGCCAGACAACCAGTTTCCCGGTTTCCTGGGCCATTTCGAGCGCGGGCATGACAATGCTATAGGCCATAATCGTCTGGTAAGGGTGCGAGGCGCGCCGTTACTTGGACACTCCTACGCGCTCGGTTCGGGCGCTGGCTTCCACCATCTCGGCTACATTCTGGCGCGTGGCAGGCTCGTGCTCCCGCGTCGTCGGGAGCGGTCCATCGACGCTGAAGTAGGGCGCTCCGGCCACCAGCAGTGTTTCGGCCGGGAAACGCGTGATGACTTCGTGCCCGGTTTCGGTAACGACGATTTCTTCCTCGATGCGCGCGGCGCTCCATCCGTCGCTGGCGGGCCAGAAAGTTTCCAGCGCGAACACCATGCCCGGCTTGATTTCGTGTGAGTGCTCGAGCGACACCAGCCGGCTGATCACAGGCTTTTCCCAGATGGCCAGGCCGATCCCGTGGCCGTATTGCAGCGCGAAGGCGGCTTCCTCGTTCGGGAATCCGAACTCCTGCGCCTTCGGCCACACCGAAGCGATTTCCGCGGTGGTGCGTCCGGGACGAATCAGCGAAATCGCCGCATCCAGGTAATCCCGGCAGCGCTTGTAGGCGTCCACCATCGCACGCGAGGCGTAACCGATGGTGAAGGTGCGGTAATAGCACGTGCGGTAGCCCATGTAGGAGTGAAGAATGTCGTAATACACGGGATCGCCCGGCCGCAGCACGCGATCGGAAAAAACGTGCGGGTGCGGGTTGCAGCGCTCGCCGGAAATGGCGTTCACCGCTTCCACGTACTCGGAGCCCAGGTCGTACAGAACCTTGTTGACCAGTCCGACGGCATCGTTTTCCCGCATGCCGGGTTTCATGGCGCAATACAGGTCATGGTAAGCGGCATCGACCATCATCGCCGACGTATTGAGCAGCGTAATTTCATCGCGCGTCTTGATCACGCGCGCGTCGGACATGATCTGCTGCCCGTCGACCACGGTGATTCCTTCGCGTTGCAGCGCGAACAGGATGGGCGGCTCGATGATGTCCACGCCCAGCGGTTCCTTGTGCAGGCCGCGCATTTCCAGCTCCACGCGGATTTTCTTCGCGACATCTTCGGCGCGGCCCATCTCCGGGGACATGGCCCCGCGCAGCAGCGGAATTCCGGCGCGCGAGCGCTCCCCCAGCCACGGGCAATGCAGCTGGTGATGCTTGGCGGCCGAACCGAAATCCCACAGGATCGGCTCGTCATTCTGCGGCAGCAGGGTGAAGCGGCTCATTTTGTCCTGCGCCCAGGTGCCGATGTGCGTCGAGGTGATGTAACGCACGTTGTTCATATCGAAGCAGAGCAGCGCGCCCATTTCCGATTTCTTCAGCAGCGCTTTCGCCCGGTCCAGCCGCTCGCGGCGCAAACGGTCGAAATCCACTCGCTGTTCCCAATCCACCGCCATCGATCCGTACGTCGGTAGTGCCATGATCAACCTCCTGCCGCAAAATTTCGGCTCGCGCGGGCGTTCGCCCGCGTTCTTCAGGATTCACAAACACACATGGAACACGAAAATTCTTTACTTCTTGCACATCGCCCGGGCGGCCTCGAACACCTGCTGCTCGGTGGGAACCGTCGCGTCTTCCAGAGGCGGAGAGAAGGGAATCGGCACGTGCATCGCACCGATGCGCTTCACCGGCGCATCCAGATCGTAAAACGCGCCCGCGGCGATCACCGAAGCGATTTCCGCCGTTACGCCGTACCTCTCGTAGCCTTCGTCCACCACAATCGCCCGGGAAGTTTTCTTCGCCGATTCGATCAGCGTTGTTTCATCCAGGGGCCACATGGTCCGGGGATCGACAACTTCGGCGCTGACCCCGATTTCCTCGAGCAGTTTTGCCGCCCCCAGTGCCACCTGCACCATGCTGCTGGTGGCGACAATCGTGATGTCTTCGCCCTCGCGCTTGATGTCGGCGAGGCCTAGGGGGATTGTATACTCCTCGGCCGGCACGGGACCCTTGAACCGGAACATCATCTTGTCTTCAAAAATGATTACGGGATTGTCGTCCCGAATCGCCGATTTCATCAGGCCTTTGGCGTCGTAGGGCGTCGAGGGCAGCACGACTTTCAGGCCCGGAACGTGGCTGACCCACGCGTGCAGCGATTGCGAGTGTTGCGCCGCCGAGCGGCGGCTCGCTCCCAGCGTCGTGCGCATCACCATCGGTACTTTCCACGCGCCTCCCGACATGTAATGCACTTTCGCCGCCTGATTCACCATCTGATCCATCGTCAGCGTCAGGAAATCGCCGAACATGATGTCCACCACGGGACGCAGTCCCGTCATCGCCGCCCCGACCGCGATTCCGGTGAAGCCTGCTTCCGAAATCGGCGTGTCGATCACGCGGGATTTTCCGAATTCCTCCACCAGCCCCGACAAGACCTTGAAGGGCGTGCCCGCTTCGGCCACATCTTCGCCGATAATGCACACGCGCGAATCGCGCCGCAATTCCTCGGCCAGCGCCTCTCGAATGGCTTCCGCCATTGTCAGTTCCCGTACGGCCACTTCAGGCATACACATCCTCCCCCACCTGATCCACGCCCGGATACGGCGCTTGCAGGGCAAACTCAACCGCGGCGTCGATTTCCGTCTTCACCTGCGCCTGGATTTCATCCAGCTGGGCTTGCGTCGCCACTTTTTGTTTCAGCAGCAGGTCGACCAGCAACTGGATCGGATCGCGTTCTCCCTTCCACTGTTGCTCTTCCTGCTTGGCCCGGTAGTATTCGCGGCTCACGTCGCCGACATGGTGGCCGTGATAGCGGTAGGTGTTGGCCAGAAGGAACGACGGGCCTTTTCCCTCGCGCGCCCGCTCGACCATGCGACTGGTCACGTTGTACACGGCGCCGACATCCTGCCCGTCCACGCTTTCAGACGGAATTCCGAACGCCGCCGGCCGCGCCAGCACTTCCCCTGCCGTGGTTTCGGAATAATGCGTGTACTCGTTGTACATATTATTTTCGCAGACGTAAATCACGGGCAAATCCCAGAGCTTGGCCAGGTTCATCACTTCGTACAGCAGTCCCTGGCCGAGCGCGCCCTCTCCAAAGAAGCAGACGGCGACCTGTTTGGTGCCGAGTTGCTTGGCGGTAAACGCCGCGCCCGTGGCGATACCCGCGCTTCCGCCCACGATCGCGTTTGCCCCCAGATTTCCGCTCGCCGGGTCGGCAATGTGCATGGAGCCGCCCTTGCCGCGGCAGTAGCCCGCTTCCTTGCCCAGAAGTTCCGCAAACATGCGATCGGGCGACGCGCCCTTGGCCAGGCAATGCCCGTGCCCGCGGTGCGTGCTGGTGATGTAGTCGTCGCGGTGCAGCGCCTCGCAAATCCCGACGGCCACGGCCTCCTCGCCAATGTAAAGATGAGCCAGGCCCGGCATCACGGCCCGGGTGTACAGCTCATTCACCTGATTTTCAAACAGGCGGATGGCCACCATCTGCCGGTACATGTGCAGCCACGTTTCGCTGCTGAGCCCGGAACCTGCGCCTTCAATTTTCGTTTCGGTTTTCATTTTTCTATCCCCGACATTTTAGCGAGCACTTTAAAAATCACGGCAAAATCGTTTTTCTCCAGGCCCATGCCGCGCGCCGCCGTAAGGAATTCGTTGGTCGCGGCGGTTGTCGGCAGCGGCACATTGAGCTTTCGCCCCATGTCCAGCGCCAGCAGCATGTCCTTCTGCATCATGTTGACGTTGAACCACGCTTCGTCCGGCATTTTCAGCACGAATGGGCCGCGATATTGAATCATGGGCGAGCCGATGGCGCTGTGCGCCAGCACTTCCACGGCGATTTCCCGGGGGATGCCGCTCTTTTCCGCGAGCAATACGCCTTCGCTGAACGCCAGCATCTGCACGGCAAGGCTTAGATTTGCGGCGATTTTCATGCCCAGCGCGAGGCCGTTGTCGCCGACGTAGGTGACCTTGGGGCCCATGTCCTGCAGCACGGGTTTTATTTTTTCGAATGTCTCGCGGCGTCCGGCGACCATGATGGAAAGTTTTCCCTGCTGAATCGTGATAGGGCTGCCGGAGACGGGGGAGTCGACCATGTCGGCGCCCTTCTCGCGCACCTTGGCGGCGAGCGCGCGGCTTGACGCGGGGCTTACCGTGCTGATATCGGCCAGAATTTTTCCGGAACCGAGTCCGGCCAGCATCCCGTCCGGCCCTTCGGCAATCGCGGTCAGCGCATCGCCGTTGGTGACCATGGAAAATATTACGTCCGTCGCGGCGCAGACGGCGCGCGGCGAATCACCCCACTTCATGCCGCGATCGATCAGCCACTGCGCTTTCGAACGCGTGCGATTGTAGCCTGTCACGCTATGGCCTTTGTCGAGCAGCCGGTTCACGAGCTGGCTGCCCATCGCCCCAAGTCCTATGAACCCAAGATTCGCCATTTGCAGAAGTCTCCTGAATCAGATCCGTTCTCAGGCGCGTTCGGCCTGATCATCCGGTGAGTTGCGGTGAATTGCGCGAATCCTCGCGTACCTGCAAAAGATGAGCCTTCATCGCGGCGCGCGCCGCCTGCGGGTCGCGCCGTTCCATTGCATCGAGAATGCGTTTGTGATGCTGCTGCCCGCGCTCGGCGCCGCCGTGAACATGGAAAATCCGCAGCCGCTGCTCGCGCAGCAATCCCACGATGGAATCGATCAGCGACAGAACAATCGGATTCCCCGCAGCTTCGGCCAGCGCCAGATGAAAATCCAGATCGGCTTCGATGAAGGCATCCGGGTCCAGCCCCGCCTGGTCCATGACGCTGGAAACCTCCCTCATCGTCGCAATTTCCTGATCGCCGGCGCGAACCGCCGCTAACGCCGCGATCTCAGGCTCAAGAATTTCCCGCACTTCCATCAGATACGCCCATCCGTCCGTCTCGCCGCTCTTGATGATCCGGTCCAGGGACCGGCGCATCGAATTGGAAGTTCCGTTGGTGACAAACGTTCCACGGCCGGGGAGCGCGTCGACCAGCCCCTTTTCCTGCAGCGCCTTGATGGCTTCCCGAACCGCCGTCCGGCTGACGCCAAACTGCTGGGCAAGATCGCGCTCCGCGGGAAGCTGGCTGCCTTCCTTCAACGCACCCTTCTGGATCGACTCCTCAATCTGCCGCACGATCTGCTCGTAAAGACGCGAAGTCTGGATAACCTTATAATACAAAAAATACCCCCAACAGATTGCCAAGAAACGACCTGCGCCAGAGGACGTCATGCCAAATGAAATTGGCGGTGAGGTTCTGTGGTCAGACCACTATACCAATTTTGGCCCCTGCGCGCAATCCCTCTTTCTTTTTTCTCGGCCCTACTTCACCCAGACTGTCTTCACGTTCGCGAACTCGCGGATTCCGTAAGTGCTGAGTTCCCGGCCAACTCCGGACCGTTTTACACCGCCAAATGGGACCCGAGGATCGGAAGCCACCATCTGGTTGATGAAGACCATGCCTGCTTCCAGCTCATTGATGAAGCGTTCCTGCTCGCTTTTGTCGTTGGTCCAGGCGCTGGCGCCGAGCCCGAACCGTGAGTCATTGGCGATGCGAATCGCTTCATCGATATTTTTCACGCGAAAAATGGAGGCCACGGGACCGAACAGTTCCTCGGCGTAGGCCGGAGAATTTTTCGGAATATTTGTCAGGACGGTGGGCAGGTAGAAAAATCCGGGGCGATCGGCGGGTTTGCCGCCCGTCAAAAGTTTCGCGCCCGCCTTGATGGTGCTGGCAACGTCGGCATCCAGCGAGGTGACCGAATCGGCGGTGGCCAGAGGGCCGACATCGGTTTTTTCATCGAAGGGATCGCCCAATTTCAGTTTTTCCATTTGCGCCACGAACGCGCGTTCGAATTTGTCGGCGATTTCTTCGGCGACGATGAAGCGCTTGGCGGCGATGCAGGATTGCCCGTTGTTGGAGACGCGCGCCTTGACGCCGACGGCCACGGCTTCGTCCAGATTGGCGCTGGGCATGACGATGAAAGGGTCGCTGCCGCCCAACTCCAGAACCACTTTCTTGATTCTCTTGGCGGCGCCGGTTCCCACATGCACTCCCGCGCCTTCGCTGCCCGTCAGGGTGGCCGCGGCGACGCGAGGATCGGCGAGGATTCGGTCCACCTTGTCCGAGCCGATCAGCAGGGTTTGAAACACGCCTTCGGGGAAGCCCGCGCGCAGCAGAACCTGTTCGATCATCAGCGCGGATTGCGGCACGTTCGATGCGTGCTTCAGCAAGGCCACGTTTCCCGCCATCAAGCCAGGCGCGATAAACCGGAACGCCTGCCAGAACGGATAATTCCACGGCATGATCACCAGGACAACGCCCATGGGCTGGTAGCGGATGAAACTGCGGCTCGCCGGCGTCTCGACGGCTTCATCGGCAAGAAAGCGTTCCGAGTTTTCCGCATAATAGCGGCAGCCCCAGGCGCTCTTGACGGCTTCGTCCACCGCGGAGCGGTAGGTCTTTCCCATCTCCGTCGTCATGATCTTGGCGAAGGCTTCTTTTTCGTTCTCCAGAATTTCGGCGGCGCGAATCATCATTTTCGCGCGGTCCGCGAAAGATAATTTTCGAAAGGACGGGAAAGTTTCGGCCGCCTTCTGAATTTTCTGGTCGACCTGCGCATCGGTGAGCGCGTCAAACGTCTTGAGCGTTTGTCCAGTCGCCGGATTGATCGTTGCGATTGCCATGTCGTGCCCTCCAGGAATAAATGCTGCTGCGCGATAAAGGCGCGGCCTACAGTCAACGTCCACCCACCGCAGCCGGGATTGATCTGTTGTACCACGTTTCACGCCGCGGTTGAAAATTGCGCATTCGCCGCGGCCGTCTTTTCCCGGCCGTTGGCGGGCGCCGGCGAGCTGGTTTTCGCCGCTGAAAATTTCTTTTTTTCTGTCGCGATTCGAAAGATCCCTCGTGCAATTCTGATAGAATCGCACTCCGGAGCCGCAGCTCGGACGGATGGAGCGCGGTGTTGCCGAAGCAAAAGACTTTTTGAACGCACGAGGTGCCCTTCTGCAATTTGACGAAAAAGCCCTGCGCCATCTTGAGGTAACCTACCGCGCGCCGGAAGTCGCTGCACAGCGGCGCGTCTTGCTGGAGGCGGTTGCGGCGCGTCCCGGGGAACGCGCGCTCGATATCGGCTGCGGGCCGGGCTTTGTCACCGAAGAACTTGCGCGCGCCGTGGGTTCGGCGGGCGCCGTCCACGCGATGGACAATAGTGAAAGCTCGGTCGCCATGGCGCGCCAGCGCTGCGCGGCATTTTCCAACGTGCAGTTCGAACTGGCGGGAGCGACGCAGCTTCCTTATCCGAACGATCATTTCGATCTGGCCGTCTCCACGCAGGTCTACGAATTTGTTCCCGACGTCCCAAAAGCTTTATCCGAGCTGCACCGGGTGCTTCGCCCCGGCGGCCGCGCGGCCATCATCGATACGGACTGGCACACGATCCTGTGGCATTCCACCGATCCGATCCGCATGGCGCGCATTTTGAAAGCCTGGGACGAGCATCTGGCGCACCCCGTGCTCCCGCGCACGCTGATTCCGATGCTGCGTGATGCCGGATTTTCCGTGCGCGCCTGCAAAGTGATTCCGTATCTGGACACCGAGTACAAGCCGGAAGGCTACAGCCATAACATGACGAAAACCCTCCGGCGATTCGTTCGCGACCGCCAGGGAATCACAAATCAGGAAGCAGAAGCCTGGGCCGAGGAACTACAGGCTCTTGCCGGGGCCGGCAATTATTTTTTCTGCCTCAATCGGTATCTGTTTCTCGCCGATAAGCAGTAATCGAAATTGTTTGTTCCAACCCGTAGGGTGTCATACGTGTACTTCCGCCGGTCACTCTCTTCCCATCACGCTTTGGGTTCGATTTTTGGGCCGTGCACTGTCTCGGGAACGTGTCCCCGGCGGTAGATCATGGCGGTTCGTTTGAATTCGATCACCACGGTACCGTCCTGGTTGATACCTGTGGACTTGAAGCGCACGATGCCCACGTTCGGCCTGGATTTCGACAATCTTTTTTCGAGGACTTCGCTTTGCGAATAAATCGTATCGCCCTCGAACAGGGGATTAGGGAGACGCACCTCATCCCAGCCCAGATTGGCCATGGCGTTGCGGGAAATATCGGAAACCGACTGGCCGGTGACCACAGCGAGCGTAAATGTGGAATCCACTAGCGTCCTGCCGAATTCCGTTTTTGCCGCATACGCATGATCGAAGTGGATCGGATTGGTATTCATCGTGAGCAAAGTGAACCAGGTGTTGTCTGCGGCAAGGACCGTGCGGCCCAGGGAATGCCGATAAATATCTCCCACCTCGAAATCCTCGTACACGCGGCCCGCCCAACCTTCTTTGATCGCCATGATCGCCTTCCTGCGACGGCCTGAGTAAGATTTAAATCATTCCCGCTTGCCGCCAGCCTTCAATCGTCTCCCCGTCAAATCCTAATTCAAGCAGAATTTCGCCGGTGTGCTGCCCCACGGCCGGAATTTCGTTCATCACCGGCTCCACATTTTCCATGGTGACCGGAGGAAGCAGCGCGCGGATGGGCCCCACAGGCGAATCCACCGTGCCCCAGCGTTTTCTGGCTTCGAGTTGCGGATGCTCCACGAATTCCTGCACCGTGTTCATCCTGGCATTGGCAATTTGCGCGGATTCCAATCGCGCGATAATTTCCGCAGCGGTCAGCTTTTGAAAAACCTCCTGCATGACCAGATCGAGCTGCCCGCGATTCTGAACGCGCCTGGCATTGGTGTCAAAGCGAGGGTCCGAGGCAAGTTGGGGATTCTCCAGCACCACTTCGCAGAATCGTTTCCATTCGCGCTGGTTCTGCAGGCCCAGAAACACCGCTTTATTGTCGCCGCTCTGCACCGGCCCGTACGGGGCGATCGTGGCGTGGTTCGCGCCCGCGCGCGGGGGAGCCGAACCTCCATAAAGAGCGTAGTAAGCGGGATAACTCATCCATTCGCCCAGCGAATCGAACAGGGAAGTTTCCAGGGCCACGCCTTCGCCCGTGCGCTCCCTTACCAGCAGGGCCGTCAAAATGCCCGAGTAGGCATACATGCCGCAGGAAATGTCCGCGACGGAAATTCCCACTTTCGATGGCGATTGCTCGGTGCCGGTGACGGAAATCAGGCCGGTCTCCGCCTGGATGAGCAGGTCGTAGGCTTTTTTGTCGCGGTAAGGCCCCGAAGATCCGTATCCGGATAGATCGCAGAGGATGAGGCGCGGATATTTCTTGCGCAGCGCCGGAGTGCTGAAACCCAGCCGCTCGGTGGCTCCCGGAGCCAGATTCTGGAGAAAAACATCGGCCTTCGCCAGCAGGCGATCCAGCACCAGCCGGGCTTCGGCGTGTTTCAGATCCAGCGTCAGGGACTGTTTGGAGCGGTTCAACCAGACGAACTGGCTGCACATTCCGCGCACGGCGGCGTCATAGCCGCGCGCGAAATCTCCCGTTCCGGGACGCTCGATTTTGATGACGCGCGCGCCCAGGTCCGCCAGTTGCCGCGTGGCAAACGGCGCGGCCACGGCCTGCTCCAGCGACACCACGGTGATTCCCTCGAGCGGCAGCATCAATAGGACCTGGGCAGGTGCAAGACGTGCTCTGCCAGATAGCTCAAAATCAAGTTCGTCGAAACGGGCGCCACCTGATACAGCCGCGTTTCGCGGAATTTGCGTTCGATGTCGTACTCTTCGGCAAACCCGAACCCCCCGTAGGTTTGTACCGCGGCATTGGCCAGTTCCCAGGAAACGTCGGCGGCCAGCAGCTTGGAAATATTCGCCTCCGGGCCGCACGCTTTGCCGCTGTCAAACAGGCGTGCCGCGCGAATCACCATCAGGCGCGCCGCCTCCAGGTTGGCGTAGCCGCGGGCCAGCGGAAACTGCACGCCCTGATTTTTTCCGATCGGCCGGCCGAAAACCACCCGCTCGTTCGCGTAGCGGCAGGCGCGCTCCAAAAACCAGCGCGCGTCCCCGATGCATTCCGAGGCGATCAGGATGCGCTCGGCATTCAGGCTGTCCAGCAGGTAGCGGAACCCATGTCCTTGCTCGCCAATCAGATTTTCAGCGGGAATTTCCAGATCATCGAAGAAAAGTTCGGTGGTCGCATGATTCATCATCGTGCGGATGGGGCGAATCTTCAGTCCGTGGCCCACGGACTGGCGCAGATCCACCAGGAAGGTGGACAGGCCTTCGGTGCGCTTCTGCACCTGGTCCGCCGGAGTGGTGCGGGCCATCAGCAGCATCAGGTCGGAATGCTCGGCGCGGGAAATCCAGATTTTTTGCCCGTTGATCACATAGCGGTCTCCCTTTCGCACCGCCGTGGTTTTCAGCTGCGTGGTATCGCTGCCCGTGTTGGGTTCGCTCACTGCGAAGGCCTGCAGGCGCAGGGAACCATCGGCGATCTTCGGCAGATACTCCCGCTTCTGCGCCACCGATCCATGCCGCAACAGAGTCCCCATGATGTACATCTGCGCGTGGCACGCCGCGGCGTTTCCCCCGCAGTGGTGAATCTCTTCCAGAATAATGGAAGCCTCGGTGACGCCCAGGCCCGCGCCGCCGTACTCTTCGGGAATCAACGTGGCCATGTATCCGGCGCGCGTCAGGGCCTGCACGAACTCCTCGGGATAGGCGCGTTTCCCGTCGAGTTCCCGCCAGTAAGGGTCGGGAAAATCACGGCACAATTCGCGCAGGGAGGATTTCAGTTCTTCGTGTGTTTCGTTGTGAAGATTCTTGCTTCTGGTCAACGGAAAGCCTCGCCCCGATATCGATTTTCCAAAATGCTTTTCTGAATTCTACCGCACTCTATCGCACGCACTTTATCGCAAAGGATGCGCCATGGCGATGAAATTCAGTTCAGGCAAAATGAAAAAGCGAAAAGGCGAAAGGGAAGTTCGTCGAAACAAGTGTACAGTATCCTGAGCAACGCCGGAGCTGTAACCGTGAGCGCCGGGGAACCCGTGGAACCCACAACTCGCGCGCTCGTTCATTGCTCGCATTCGCTCGATATGCGGCCGGCCAGGGTTCCGAAAAAGTATGAGCCAGCAAATCACGAAACGCAAATCATCCGAGGCGCCCCCGAACATGCCCGGCAATAAAGGCGGCAAGAAACATTCCCTGCTGGATCGCAGCTTCCGCTTCGGCATTGCGCTGAAGGGGCTGGACGGCTTGCTGGAGATGGTATTGGGAATCGCGATTCTCAATGTCAACCCGCAGGGGCTGGCTGGCTTTCTATCGACCCTTTTGCATCCGGAGCTTGTTGAAGATCCCAACGATTTCGTAGCCACGCATCTGCTTCGCGCTGCCCAGCACTTTGGCGCCGGCGGGAAGCACTTCGCTTCGTTCTACCTGCTCTCCCACGGCATTATCAAAATCTTGCTCATTGCGGCGTTGTTTAAAAACAAGCTGTGGGCGTATCCAGCGCTGATCGTCACGTTATCCGCTTTCGTTTTTTATCAGGGTTACCGGTTCGTGCTCACCCACTCGCTGATGATGATTTTCCTCACGCTCTTTGACATCGCCATCATCGCCCTGACCTGGCTGGAATACAAAAAGCAGAAAGCGCGCGTCGCTGGGAATCAAACGGATTCTTAGCCGCGAGCGGCCGGCGATCCAAAGGCCGTGATCGGAAAGGAGTAGAGAAAGACCGACCCCGCCACGCACGGTGAGGGTTTGCGCGGCCCTGCCCGCGCGGCAGACGTGCGATTCCAGCCCCGCAATCGGGAAAATTCCACATGCAATTCTGATAGAATCGACCCGCGGGGCTGTAGCTCAGTTGGATAGAGCGGAGGTTTCCTAAACCTTAGGTCGGGGGTTCGACTCCCTCCAGCCCCACCAGAAACCAAAACCGTAGACAGGCAGAAATTAAAAAACGATCCTTCGAAACTCGCGGAGGGTCGGCCACACGGAAAAGCTGATCCCGGAAAACCCAAACCAATTCTTTGGCGATGCCGCAGTGGGGTGGTGTCATCGTCTGCGTTTGTTCGGCAATTGGAAAAATTGGAAAGGGTGCGGCACTTGCACAAAGGCAAAAAAGCAAAGGCAACCAGGCTGAAGACTGTTCCACTGGAGGCGGTGGTATGCGGGGAGATGTAGCACAGGCTTCAGCCTGTGAGGTTTTGAATTTTGCGGAGAGATTTACAAAGCAGGACGAGTGGCGGGGCGGAAGGCGAAAGGCTAAGGCAAAAGCAAAGGCGAAAGCAAAGGCGAAAGGCAAAAGCTCACAGGCTGAAGCCTGTGCTACTGGAGGCGGCGATCGCGGGGAGATGTAGCACAAGCTTCAGTCTGTGTGGGGTGCTGCTTTCGGTACTGCGGTGCAAAGTCGCGTAACCAAAGCCTTTGAAACGGTTTTTGATCTTTCGGGCAGATCGATAGCGCGGCAGAGGCTCCCATGCACGCCAAACCGGCGACAACCACCCTGGTCATCAAACCTCTCAGGACATCTCCCGGCTGGTTCTTATGGCGCAAAACATGGTGAAGCGGCCGAAACTTAATGCGTTTTTTTCGCGGCGGCCGGCGGCACAGGTTTTGCGGCTTCGATCGTGGTTTGTTGGCTGTTGGCCAGTTGCCAGCGCCCATCCTTGTAGGTCCATACACGCAAGCTGTAGTACGGCTTGCCGCCGCTGTATGGCGCGATGAGCGAAATCATCACCGCGGATTGACCGAAGTCAGCCATGCGCATGGAAATGACGGGATCGCCCGGTAAAATCACCGCCCCGGACTTTTTTTCCTGCTCAAGATGCGCCACGCGGTGGGCTTTGCTCAATGCACCAGCGCTGGTCACGTAATCCACGCCGTCCAGCACGTAGGGCGACCAATCCTCGGGGTTCGGATGCCACTCGTCCATCTTGAGTCTCATCAGAAGGCCGGCAATTTCCTTGTCCGCCGCAGTTTTAGGTGTGAAGGGAAGTGTGCGGCACGGATTTTCGCAATCCTCCGCCGCACTCGCTGTTGTGGCAAACGGAGCGGTGCCTCGGCTGATGGGGGTGTCGATGAAGGCGAAGGCCTGCCAGCCGACCGGGCGCTTGACCCACACGCGCATGAAGCGGGCATTGTGATGGATGCCGGTAACGACTTCCAGCTGGTCGTATGCAAATTGCCGAACGCCGGTTTCCTTTTCATAGTTGGCTGCGAACGCGCTCAGGTCCCTCAGCGTCTCGGCCTTCGACCGTGTTTTTCCCGCGGCGTCGGTCCACTCGAAATCGGCGGCAAGCAGTCCGCCGGCTATTTGCTTGTTGCCCGCCGTGGCGGCCGACAGGCATTTGCGGTCCGCCTGCAAAGCGGCTGAATTGTCCGTCGCTGCGGTTGCCGGCGGAGCCAGCGCGGCAAGAATGCCCAACCAGGCGATTGCGGCTGCCACAGAAAATTTGGCGAGATGCTTCATAATTCCCCCATGTGAATCCCATTTTGCCGCGTTTGCTTTTAGCCGCGGCCCTGCGCTTCTCTGTTCAGACGAGTTTTCCCACATGTCCTTCCAGCAAGGACCAGCATTGCGGGCCAATGACTTTCCTCCACCGCGCGTAGAACGGCTGCAGTTTCACCCGGAACGATGCGGTATCCGCAGTGTTGAAAATCATTCCGTGCTGCCTCAGCCGCTCGCTTGCCTCCACGTTGAGCTTGTCGTTGTCTGCCCTTTGCAGCTTCGTATATTTCGCGACGTTTCGCTCGATGATTTCCTGCACGCCGGCCGGGAACCGCTGCCAGGATTTCAGACTCGTGATCAGATTGAAGCCCGACCACGTGTGATTCGTCACGCTCAGATATTTCTGCACCTCGTAGAGTTTCAGCAGTTCGATGAGCGAATACGGGTCCGCCTGCGCTTCCGCCGCGCCGCTTTTCATCGTTTTGTAGAGGGTGTCCAGGTTTACGACCACGACATGCGTCCCCAGCGTCTTCCAGGAATCAACATAAATCGGGGCGTCCGGCGAACGCATCTTCAGCCCGACCAGGTCAGCTGCTGTTCGAATCGGGCGCGTCGCGCAGGTGATCTGGTGAAACCCATTCTCGAAGCATCCGCGCCGCAGTCCATAAATTCCTTTGCTGCTCATTTCCTTCCGCAGATAGTCGCCCAGGTCGCCGTCCAGCGCGTTGTACACTTGCGCCGTCCTGGTGAAGGAAAACGGAACGTTTTGCACGTTCATGGCCGGCACAATGGACCCGATGACGCCACCGTTCAGCGTGAAGAAATCCAGCTCCCCGCTGACAAGCATCTGGAATGCCTTCGGATCGCCGCCCACGACGTGATCGTTCTCCGCGAATGTTTGCACGTCCACGCGGCCGCCAGTCTCGGTCTTGACCGCCGCCCACAGCTCCTCCAACCGCTTGTGCAGAGGGCTTACCGCAGGCTGATTGTGGAATTGCCGCAGCTTCCATTCCGCGGCGCGCAAATTGCGGCTCGTCAGCGCCATTCCGCCGGCGGCGAGAAGGCCCCAGGTAAAATGCCTGCGCGAGATGGCGGACGGATTCGTGTTGGAACCGCCGTCCCTTTTTGGATGAATTTCATGTGCGGATTTCATTTTCTTTCGCATCTCGGTCAAAACTCCTGAAGTCTAAATCATACTGTTGTGCTGTTGTGGCTGCTCTGAACGATCCGCCAAAAGCCATTCGTGCAGCGGAACAAGCGGTTTGCCCGGCGGGTTTTCTCTCCGCTTGCCGGCAGGCACGGAAACGCGGCATGGCCACCTGCGCAGCAAAGGTAATTTCTGCTGACCGCCATTTGACTGTATTTTCTTCCAGGCTCATTCCCATTATGCGTTTAATGCAGTCCTTGTCAACAAGCGGTTGGCGACGAGCGCCTCGGGCGAACCGCAGCAAAAATTGTGATGTTTTTCCAACAAAAACACAATGAGTAAACATCTTCCGGCTGAGGAGATGTACTATGTGGAGCCAGCGGAAATTGTTTTAATTTTGAATCAGACCGTTTCCTTTGGGGCGTCGCAAAGCCATGACCCGCCACAACGATAAGGAAAAAATCAGGGAATTCTACGATTTTTTAAGCCCGTATTTTCACGCCTTATGGGGCGCGCATTTACATCATGGCTATTGGATTCGCGGAGATGAAACGAAAGAACAGGCTCAGGTTCAGCTCATCGAGCGCCTTGCTCGGATAGCGGGCATCCCGCCGGGCAGCAGGATCCTCGACATCGGTTGCGGCACAGGAGCAAGTAGCATTTATTTGGCCAAACACTACGATGCGAAAGCGACTGGAATTACCATTTCCCCCATTCAGGTGGACATGGCAACGCAGGCCGCTGTCAGGGAGAATGTGAACGCCACATTCCTTTGCATGGACGCCGAAGCCATGAAAATCGAGGGATTGTTTGACGTCATCTGGTCGGTGGAATCGATCTCTCATTATCAGGACATCGGAAACTTTTTTACGTCCGCATCGAAGCTGTTGCAGCCGAACGGGACGCTTGCGGTCATCGACTGGTTTAAAAGGGAAAACCTCAGTCCAGCGGAGTACAAGAAACACATCCTGCCGATTGAAAAAGGCATGCTGGTTGAATTGGGAACCATGCGGGAGTACGAAGCATATATGAGATCAAACGGCTTGAACGTCATTGCCAGCGAGATCATGAACAAATACTGCGCCAAGTCATGGGACCTTGGCCTGGGCATCATTAAGGAAAAAAGTTTATGGAGCCTGGCCGCCCGGAACGGTTCCATGTTCGTCCACTTCCTGAAGGCCTTCCGGGGGATGCGCGCAGGCTTTGCCTCGGGGGATTTCGTCTACGGCCTTGTGGTTGCCCGGAAGATTTAACCTCGCCCCCGGAATTCGCCGCGGCGGATCAGCCGCTCCGCGCCGGACTGCCCGAACGCTCTCACACCGGATTTTCAGGATACCCTGGGTTTCACCATCTTTTTTGCCATGAAAAGAAGCAGCCGCCGGTCACTCTCATCGGCCCGGCCGAGCAGGTGGCGGAACTTTGCCAGCGTGCGGGCATCCTTGCCGGTATCGCCCCAGGCCAGGGCTGCCTTGCCCTTTCGCCTGGAAACATTTGCCGGTTTGGGAACTTCCTCGCCATCGTAGAAGATCTGGTAGAGGGGAACCTCAAGGGCGCGCGCAAATTTTTCCAGCGTTTCGACGGCGGGCACGGTATGCCCATTTTCGACGCGTGAGATATAGCAGCGGAGCAGGCCAGTCCGCTTCTCAATTTCACCTTGAGAGAACTGCTTTTGTTCGCGCAGGAGTCGCAATCGATCACCGATAATCATGGTTGTTAAAACCTCCATCACAGGGTGTGCAACAGTTAACAATCCAGATAATAATACGCGCAGCGGATGGCCGGGGCGTTGCAGAAGCAGTATACAGTAGGCACGAAAAGTGCCACAGCACTTTTATTACAAAGTGCTACAGCGCCTGTATTGCAACGTTTCCGCGCCAGTTTAGGTCCGCGTTCCGGAGGGTCAGGCCTTGAGCGCGTCCAGGACGCGTTGCGGGGTGAAGGGAACCCGCCGCAGGCGCACTCCGGCGGCGTCGAAAATCGCATTGGCAATCGCCGCGGTAATCGGAACAATCGACGCTTCGCCGCCGCCCAGCGCCGGCATTTCCGGCCGGTCGATCAATACGATCTCGGCATCCGGAATCTGTTCGTATCGGATGACAGGGTAGCTTCTCCAGTCCACGTCCTGGACCTGCGTGTCGTCGAAGTGAACCTCCTCCAGCAGCGCGCGGCTCACTCCCTGCATGATATTTCCCTCGATCTGATTTTTCAGGCCATTGGGATTGACGATCAGGCCGCAATCGTGCGCAATCGTGATGCGCCGGACCGTTACTTGTCCGGTCGTTTTGTCCACTTCCACTTCGGCCACGGCGGCAATCATCGTGTTGGCGCGATTGGCCACCGCGACGCCTCTTCCCGTGGCGATCGCCTTGCGGGATGCAGGCGCGGGCGAAGGCCGGTCGGTCCACCCCGCTTTCTTTGCCGCCGCGACGAGCACCTCGGCCGTCCGCTTGTCGCCGGTGAGATAACGCAGCCGGAACTGAATGGGGTCAACGCCCAGGCTTGCGGCGATTTCATCCATAAAGGATTCGCTCGCGAAGACGCGCGCCAGATCCCCGGGTGCGCGAAGATTGCTGGTTCGCAGAGGCCACTGTTCCTGCTGCACCCAGGGAATGGTTGCCGACAGGACTTTCTGGTTTTCAAACGTATAAACCTGGCCGCCGCCGCCCGAGCCGTTTGAGAATCCCTGATTCGTGGGCTTCAAGCCGATCTGCCTGGATGCGAGCAGGGGATTGCCCGCCGCTTCGGTCCACGGAAATGACCGGTCTATAAAGTCCCAGGCGGAGACCTTGCCCTGATCGTCTACGCCCGCCTTTATCGTCATATATTGAGCGGGCCCTTTCGGGTCCCAGGCGTGCTCATCGTTGCGCATCCACTGCACACGCACGGGCCGGCCCACGGATTGGGACATCAGCGCCGCATCCTCGGCCACGTCGTCGCACTCTAGGCGACCGTAGCTGCCGGAGCCGTCCCGGTAAAGCAGGTGAATATTCCCTGCGGGGATTTTCAGCATCTTTGCGACGGCATCCCGCGTCCGGAACGGTCCTTGCGTGCCGGTCCAGATGGTTGCTTTATCTCCCTGCACATCCGCGACGGCGCATGAGGGGCCCATCAATCCGTGCAATTGAAATGGCCAAAGATAAGTGGCTTCCAGCTTCTTGCCGGCCTGCGAGTACGCCGCCTCCGGATTCCCCCTGTCTACCGTGACGCTATCCCTGAAACTCTTCGTGTTTTTCAAATAGTCCCAGACTTCCTCCGGGCCGGAGGGCATTTTTTTCGCCGGCGCGGACCAGGTCACTTGCAATTCCTTCGCCGCCCGTATCGCCGCCCATTCCGTGCGCGCCACCACTCCGACGAAGCCGCCTTGCTGTACGATTTTCACTACGCCAGGAATATGCCGGATCGAGCTTTCGTCGACGCTCGACGGATTGGACATCACCGTCGGCGGGCGAACGACGCGCCCGTGAAGCATGCCGGGAACCCGGACATCCTGCGAGTACGTGAATTCCCCCGTAAATTTTCCCGGCAGGTCCAGACGCGGAACCGATGTGCCCACGATTTTGTAGTCTTTCGGATTTTTTGCCGGAATACCCGGCGCCACTTTCATGTCCCAGCCGACGCCGGCGGCGACGATCTTCACGTTGAAACGCTTTCCACCGAGCAGGCTGCCGTAGGAGATTTTTTGGGAGGGATTTCCGGAGACGCTCACCACGCCGTCGGTCACCACCAGGCTGGCTACCGGCGCATCCAGACGCGTGGAGGCGAGTTTCAGCAGTTCCTGGCGCGCCGCCGCGGATGCCTGCCGCAATTGCGGCCCGCCCCGCTCGATGGTTCTGCTGGCCGCGGTGACGCCCTGATCGATCGACTTGTCCGTGTCGCCGATAATCATATGAACTTTATGGAAGGCAACATCGAGTTCCTCGGCCACTATCTGCGCCAGCGCCGTGGTGACGCCGGTGCCGAGTTCGACCTTTCCCGTGTAAACGGTGACCGTTCCGTTCTGCGCGACGGCGATCCAGGAATCCAGCGACGTCGGGTCCAATCCGTCCTTGGAAAGGCCGGGGGATTGGGCCAGGGCGCTGGACGCCGGCCCCCACAAACTGAAGCTCACGATCAGTACGCCTGAACCCTTCAGAAGATCTCTGCGGGAGATTTTTTTCGTTTCCATTTTGTTCATCTCTCCTCGTTCAGGCTTTTGCGGATGTGGCGGCTCGCTGGATCGCGCGGATCACGCGCAGGTGGCTGCCGCAGCGGCAGAGATAACTGTTCAGCGATTTCTTGATGTCCGCGGCCGAAGGGTGGGGATTTTTATCCAGTAGGGCCTTGGCGCCCATGATCATTCCGTTCATGCAATAACCGCATTGCGCGGCTTGTTCTTCGATGAACGCGGCCTGGATGGGATGGGGATGCGCGACGCTTCCCAAACCTTCCAGCGTCGTGAGGCTTCGATTCTGCGCGGCCGTAACCGGAATCGAGCAGGAACGCACCGTATTTCCGTCCATCAGGACGGTGCACGCCCCACACTGGCCCAGGCCACAACCGAAGCGCGGCCCGTGCAATTCCAGGTTGTCGCGCAGGACATACAGCAGCGGTGTGCCCGGGTCGGTGTCGATGACCCGCGTTTTGCCATTTACTCGTAGCGAGACTCGCGCCATGGGGAGATTCCTTTCTCAAAGAGCCGTGCAGAATCACCTGCGGAATGAATGGAACTCGCGTTCGCGATCATGAATCTTTCATCGCTGAACGTTGGATTTTGAATCTTGAATCTTGACCCTTGGTCCCCGCAGGCGGCTTCAAAACTCCGCGAGAAACTGGGCTTTAACCCCTGAATCGCGGGGCGAGCGCCACCGGCGGGAGTTTATGATCTGGTAATCGAAATAGCGATTTTTCGACGGGAGATCCATCTCCCACCCGTCTGCCGCCATCGATCATACGGCGGGTAATCCCCGTGTTCAAGTGCGGAAAAGCCGGCGGGGGGAACGCGGCGGATCGTCCTCCTCCGGGTGCGGCCAATGACAAGTTTCGAGCAGTTTTTGCGCTATGATGCTGGCTCGTGTTCTGCGCGATGCGGGAACGGGAATGAGGGAATTGCGATGGAAATTAAAAAAGTTGGCGTGATGGGATGCGGGCTGATGGGTTCCGGCATTGCCCAGGTGACCGCCAGTTCGGGATTCAACGTGATCGTGCTGGAAACCGACGAGAAATATATCGAAAAGGGATTTGCCGGAATCCGGAAGTCGCTGGAAAAACTGGCCGGGAAAGGCAAGCTGTCCCAGCCGGCCGATGTGATTTTCGCTCGATTGACAGGCACGACGCGGAAGCAGGACCTGGCCGATTGCGACATCGTCATCGAAGCCATCATCGAAAATCTCGGCGAAAAACGGAAGCTGTTTGCCGCCATCGACCCGATCGTGAAACCTGCGGCCATTTTCGCCAGCAATACATCGTCGATTTCCATCACCGAGGCGATGACCGCGACGCAGCGCCCCGAGCGCTTCGTGGGGCTCCACTTTTTTAATCCCGTGCCGCTAATGGATCTGGTGGAAGTCGCGCGGACCATCGTCACCGACGATGCCGTATTTGAGGCGGTGTGCGAATTCGGCAAAAAACTTGGAAAAACCCCCGTGCGCACCAGCGACAGGACCGGATTTATCGTCAATCGCCTGCTCGTGCCCTACTTGATGGACGCCATCCGCGCGTTTGAGGAGGGAGTGGCATCCGTGGTCGACATTGACGCGTCGATGAAGCTTGGATGCGGCTACCCCATGGGACCGTTCACGCTGCTGGATTTTGTTGGCCTGGACACGACCTACTACATCACGAATGTGATGTTCGATGAATTCAAGGAGAAACGCTTCGCGTCTCCTTCATTGCTGAAGCGCATGGTGATGGCCGGCTGGTTTGGAAAAAAGACCGGCAAGGGTTTTTACGACTGGTCAAACCCGAAAGAGCCGGTCCCGCAAGACGCCGCCCTGCGTGGCTTACCCAAAGCATAGCCCGGGGGGCAGATAGGCAGCTGAACAGGCAACCGGGGAAACAACGATTCAGTGCAGCAACCCGTATACATCGAGTTCGGTCTGGGTTCCCACATATACCTTGCCGTTGGCCACGGTGGGAACGGTGAATTTTACCGCCAGGCCCGCGGCGTCCCGAGACGCGTCCATCCCGCTGTTGTAAATCTCATTCGAAAGGTTGTTCGCATCAAACGCCCTCAAAATGGCGTGGGAGTTGGGTGTAGCCGAGGCGCCGCTGGTGTCAATCACCCAGACGATGGCGTTGCTCGCGCCGTTTGAGGAAATCACCGGCGTGCTTCCTTGCGGGCCGAAAGTTTCCGGAGACTGCGCCGACGATGGCGAGGTGGCAAGAATCCCATCGGACATCGAATACGATTTCAGCTTCCCGTTTCCGGCGGCGACGTATACGGCATTCCCCCAGAACAGGGGAGTGCTGAGGATCGGCCCGTCACCGATGGGCACGGTTTGGACTCGCGGGAATGCATCCGGGCAGATGCCGTCGTATCCGCCGAGGGCGTCGCGATTCACGACGTACAGGGAGCCGTTCTTCGACCCGCCAATCATCAGATGCGGCCGCGTTGCCGAGCCGGCGGAGTCGGGAAGCAGCAGCGGAGCACTGGCGCCTACGTCCAGGCCGGCAGCTTCCAGCGCCACCTCGTCGCAAGGCGAGAAATAATCCAGGACCGACAACGTATCGGGGGCAAGCCGCAGGAAGCTGTTGCTGTAGTTCGATCCGCTGCGATCGGCGTCGAACGGCCCGTCTCCGGTCAGTGCAAAAACATCGTGATTGGAATCGGCCGACGGGCCTCCTCCGCTTTGCCAGATGCCACCTTGTATTCCGCTGGGCGTGACGTCGAAAACTGACGTTTGCTGCAGCGTGGTGGAGTCGTACCCCAGCAGCCAGCCGTTATAATCGCCCTCCCCGTGATGCGAACCGAATGCGATGTACACGATTTGATTGTCCAGCAGCAGGGCCGCGCGTTGAATTTCCAATTCCGGATTGAAGACAAGTTGGGTGGATCCCATAGTTCCCATGGCGGCTCCGGCCTGCAGGATCATCTTTTGCCCGGTCGCCAGGTCCAGGGCATACAGCTGCTCGGAGTAGACAGGATTGATCCCCTGGGACATTGTTTCGGCAACCACGTACAGTTCGGAAGAACGCAAGCTGATGACCGGAGTGCCTGTTATTCCGACGTATGGCACGATGTCGGTCTTGGTTATCTGACTGTTTGGCGTCGGGACTGTCTTCGATCCCGTGGGGATCAGGCTGGTTTTCCAGAGCGTGACGCAGGGATTTGCATCCGCGTCAAAGGCAAAAACGCTGTTGTTTTCCGTGGCCACGAAGATGACGTTGCGTGTTCCATAGCCCGGAACGTCCACGTTGGGCACATACAGCGGTTGCGCGTAGGCGTAGCCATCCACCGGGCACGAAAACAATTTTCCGAACGTTGAGGAATTCACCGTTCCCGGAGCAAGGACCAATTCCTTGTCATTGAGTCCCGTGCGCGCATTGTCATTCCGCCAGGTGAGAGTGCCCGGGAAGTCGGTGACCTTGACTTGCGCCGACCCGAGGACGTTGGGGTTTGCCTGCAGGATGGCCGTAATCAGGTGAGAGCCGCCCACGCCGGGCGGCGTGTACATACCACTTGCTGAGATTGTGCCGGTCGCCGAATTTCCACCCAAAACCCCGTCCACCGACCAGTTCACGTTGCTATCCGTGGCTCCCGGCGTTAACACTTGCAGCTGCAATCCCTGCGATGTCGTAAGGCTCGAAAGAGCTGGCGAAAGAACAAGAGGTCCCTGGATTGAACTGGTCGCTTGAATGGCGACGCTGGAAGATCCGGCCTTGGCCGGATTCGACTGCAAGACGGCGGTGATAATTTCGGTGGAGGGGCTTGGCACCGGAACCGGAGCCGTGTACAGGCCTGTCGAATCGATTGTTCCTATTTCCGTATTCCCGCCAGGAATCGTATTCACTTGCCAGGTGACCGCGGGGTTCGAGGCATTCTGCACTACGGCGCGGAACTGCACGGTCGTTCCCTCAAAAGGTTGCGCCGAACCCGGCATCACGGTTACGGTTGCCGCAGCCGGGGCTGCCGGGGCGGAAGCAATACTTCCGCAGCCGCCGCAAATTACGGCCAGAACGATGGGGAAGAGAAGAAATGGGAATCGCGGAATGCTCTTTCCGCGCGCCATCGCACCACGCAGGGAATCGAGCCGGCCGCGCGCCGATGGTTCTACTTCATGCAGATTCGATAGGCGGGACATCGATGCCGCCTTTTGCGGGGGAAGTCCGTCATTGCTGCGGGAAAGCTAGCACGGTCCGGAGGGTAAGTCAATGAAATGTGTCACGAATAATGACATGGCCTATTCTTTGCATCCCGCGCCCGCGCAGTGGCCCCAGCCTGCGAGTCTGCGGAAAAAATTCCGCACGTGAGCCAGCAGGCCCGGCCCTTTTTTCCTGGGCCCGTCATCATTGGATTCCCGCGGAGTTGGCGCGGCGGCAACCGCGGCGGCAACCTGCGGCGGCGCTGGATTTACGTGCCCGCTAAAAACGGCCGAGGGACGCACGCGCGCTTCCCGCACCAGCAGAATGGTTTCCGGATCGGGCTCCAGCGGCGGAGCCGGTGCATCCGCATTGAAACTGAGCGGCGGCATGATCACGGTGTACACCGGCTCTTCGGTGGATGCGGGTGGCGGAGGCAGGTTGGCGGTTTTCTGTTGCTCGGTTTCCACCGGATGGCTGAGCACGCTGAGTTCCCGGGAAGTGAAGGGCGCGGAGGGAGCCGTGCGTTCCACGCTGGCAAGAGAAAAATCGCACGTGCACGAGGGAAAATTGCGCAAGGATTCGATCTGCCCTCCTAGGAAGCTGGCCGCGCCGCCCTGCGGAACAATCATGCGTTGATCCGAAAATTGAGGTTCAATCCGCATCGCCCCGCTTTTCGCCAGAACGCACATCTCTCCGCTCTGCTCCAGGCCCAGCGTCATATCGCGCGTTCCGCTGGAAATCGCCATCGGCGTCGCGACGATGGCCGGCGTGTAAATCGTGAATGTGTCCGTGGAATCTAGCGTCGGATGAACCAATCCGTAATCGAGCGCCATGGTGACGGCCCCTGCCGATTTGAGCAGCTTGAAATGCGCGGGTCCGCAGATGCTGATTTCGCCGCCGGCGTTCAGCAACATTACGGCATGCCCGGACCGCAACGTGACTTCGCTGCCGCTGGCGACGACGGTGGGCGCTGCGTCGGTTTCCATTCCCGACGGGGTCATCGTGGCCACTTCCAGATTGTCGCCTTCGATGCGTCCAATGGTTGCAGGCATGCCTTGCGCCGAGATGCGTTCGCCCCGGAACATCTGCACGGCTAGGCCTGCCAGCAGTATGCTCGCGGAAATCTTTAAGCCGATGTGGAGCCGATTTCTCTTCGACTTTCTTGGAGTGGTCTGCGAAAGCACGTTTACCTGCAAACTCCGGAAGATGCTTGTGGGACTACCGTATCATCGTCTTCGACTTATACTATACCCGCATGACGGAACAAGCAAAAACACCGCCGCCGCAGCAGGACCAGCCCCTGCTGGTTCACTACGATACCCGGTTGCCAAAACTCACTTTTCTTCAGCGCAACCTGATTCCGATTATCGGCTGGGCCGTCTGGGCCGCGATTCGTGTTCTAGGGCCGACGATCCGCTTCGAAGTCCTGGGAGGACAATCCGCGGGGCGCGATTACCGTCCCGACCAGCCGCCCAACGTGTATGCCTTCTGGCATCGTTGCATCATTGGCGGAGCCTGGTATTTCCGAAATCGCAGCGCCGTGCTTATGAACACGACAAATTTCGATGGGCAATGGACGCGCCGCGTGATCGAGCGCCTGGGCTATACCACGGCGCAGGGCAGTTCCACGCGTGGAGGTTTGCGCGGCCTGGCCGTGATGGCGCAGAGACTTGACGAGGGATTCGACGCCGCCTTTACCATCGATGGGCCGCGCGGGCCGCGGTATGTGGCCAAGCCCGGCCCAGTGATGCTGGCGCGTCGCACGGGCCGCCCCATTGTTCTGTTTCATCTGGCGCTCGAGCGCGCCTGGACGCTACGGAAGTCCTGGGACCTGCTGCAGATCCCGAAGCCTTTTACGCGAGCCATCCTGGTGATCGCCCCGCCGCTGAACGTGCCCAAAGATATTGACCGCCAGGCCCTGGAAGAAAAACATCAGGAGATGCAGAAAACGCTCGAGAGCGTGCGGGACGTTGCCGAGTCCTGGTTCTCGCGTAGCGAAGCGGAACGCGAGCGGGAGCGCGCCCTGTGGAATTCATAACTGCGTTCCCTGGCTGGCGCCGCCAAGCTTTACCTGCACTTCCATTTTTTGCCCGCCGCGATAGAACTCCACTGTTACCGTGTCGCCGGGGCGTTTGCGATTCAACGCCAGATTCAAATCCATTTGCCCGGTGATTTTCCGGCCATCGATCCCAGTCAGCACGTCTCCGCCCAGCAGAACGCGCCGCATGCCCAAAATGGCCTGACGGTTTCCGCCGCGCAGTCCCGCGCGGTCGGCCGGGCCGCCGGGCGTGACCTGTTCAATCAATAATCCTTCCTGGACGGGCAATTTCAACGCTTCCGCGATCGAGGGGGAGATCACGCGCGCCTCGACGCCCATGGTGGCGCGCTCCACGCGCCCATATGTGATCAGTTCCTCCGCAATTTGCCGCGCCGTGCTGATGGGAATTGCGAAGCCGATCCCGGCGGTCGTGCCGGACGGCGTATAAATTGCCGAATTGATGCCGATCACTTCGCCGTGGGTATTCAGCAGTGGGCCTCCGGAATTGCCCTGGTTAATCGCGGCGTCGGTCTGAATCGCGCCGTCGATCACCGTGCTCTGGCCGGTCTGGACCGTGCGGCCCAGCGCGCTGACCACTCCCGTGGTAAGCGTGCTCTGAAATCCAAACGGGTTCCCGATCGCCAGCACGCGCTGTCCCACCTGCAGAGTGTCGGAATCGCCCATGGTCAGGGCCGGAAGTTTGCGGTCCTTCGGATCGATTTTCACCAGGGCGATGTCATTGCGCTCATCGGCGCCGACAAACTTGGCGATATAGTGGGAGCGGTCGCCCAACGTGACGGAAATGGTCTGCGCTCCCTTGACCACGTGGTAGTTTGTGAGAATGTAGCCGCGCGGATCAATGATGAAACCCGACCCCGCGCCTTCCACCGGCACCGGCTCCATGAACACATCGTATTCCAGCGTGCGCGTGACGATGTTGGCCACGGCGGGCGCGGCCTGGCTGTAGATCTTGACGTTGATCGCTTCGTCGCCGATAAGCCCGGTCGACTTGGCCACAGGAAAGCTGACCGGCACGGCTCCGACGTCCTGCGGCTGCCGCTGCCCCCAGCGGCTTCCCGCCCAATACGCTCCCAAAACCAGCGCCAGGCCAAGCGCCAGCAGACGGATGACGCCTCGGCTGTCTTTTCCTTCGGTCATAACATTTCCCTCCTGCTCCCGGATGCGCGCGAATTTTACAGCACTCAATTCACAGCGCGCGTTTACTTGGCGGCTTCCGCCCTCGACAGGGTCGGGATTTTTCTTTTCAACCGTGACGTGCGGATCGGTAGGCCGGACTTGACTGCCTCGAACTGAATAAAGGCGCGGCTTCAGCCGCCGCCGCGTTCCTTATCGTCCGGATCGATCTGCTTCCATTTTCTTCAGCCTGGCGAAGAGCGCTTTCACCTGTTCCCGCGTATGTTCGAGCGTACCCGAGCAATCAATTTCTTCATCGGCCATGTGCCGTTTTTCTTCGGCGGGCATCTGCGCGGCGATCCGCTGCCGGGCTTGTTCGATGGTCAGTCCGCGGCCCGCGCCCGGTTGTGTCAGGCGGGCCATCTGCTGTTCCGGCGTGCACCACGTGACCACCAGGCAATCCAGTTTTTTCGCATATCCGGCCTCGATCAGCAATGCGGCCTCCACCACGGCGATGGCGTGCGGTTCGGCGCGTTCGATCGCGGCAAGTTCCTGGTCCTGCGCCGCCAGAACGGGGGGATGCACGATGGCATTCAGGCGCGCGAGAAGTTTCGGATCGGCGAAGACGATGGCTCCCAGCTTGGAGCGGTCCACGCGGCCGTCCGCTGCGAGTATGCCGCGCCCGAATTCGCGAACCACTTCTTCATAGGCGGCGCCACCCGGCTCGATCATGCGGTGCGCGATCTTATCGGCTTCCAGAACGCGGCAGCCCAGTTCGCGCAGCATAGCGACGACGGCGCTTTTCCCTGTGGCGATTCCGCCCGTCAGTCCGACGCGTAGCATCAGTGCTTCGCCGCCGCGGCTCCCGGTGTTTTTGCCGGGGTGGCCTGCTTGCCCCGCCGCAGGCGCGCCGCTTTCACCGTGTTGCTCATCAGCATGGCAATCGTCAGGGGACCCACGCCGCCCGGCACCGGCGTCATCGCCCCGGCCACTTCCGCCACGCCCGGATGCACGTCCCCCACCAGCACGGAACCTTTCTCGCGAAAACGCGCCAGCTTGGCCCGATCATTCTTGAAAATGCGTTCGGCTTCGCCAGGTTCCGTGACGCGATTGATGCCCACATCGATCACCGTCGCGCCAGGCTGCACCCAATCGGGTTCGATCATCGCCGCGCGGCCGATGGCGGCAACCACGATGTCCGCGTGGCGCACCACGCCCGGCAAATCGCGCGTCTTCGAATGGCAGATGGTTACCGTCGCGTTGGCATGCAGCAGCAGCAGGGCCATCGGCTTTCCCACAATGTCGCTGCGCCCGACGACCACGGCATTCGCCCCTTCCAGGGCAATGCCGCTGCGCCGCAGAATTTCCATGCATCCAGCCGGCGTGCACGCCACCAGGCCCGCGCGGCCCGAGACCAGCCGGCCGAGGTTTGCCGGATGAAATCCGTCCACGTCCTTTGCCGGGTCCACAGCTTCCAGCACGCGCTTGGTATCCACATGGGCGGGCAGCGGAAGCTGCACCAGGATGCCGTCCACTTCCGGGAGCGCGTTCAATTCCGCAACCAGCGCGAGCATTTCTTCGGTCGTGGCGCTTGCCGGCGGCGTGCGCATCCAGCTACCCAGCCCGAGTTGCTCGCACGCTGCGATCTTGCTGCGCACATAAATCTGCGAGGCGGCGTTTTCCCCCGCCAGCACGGCGGCGAGGCCGGGACGAATTCCCGCGCCGGCCAGCGCGGCGATCTCCTGCTTCAGCTCGGCGTATATCTGGTCGCGAATGGCAATGCCACTGAGGATGCGTGCGGGCAATCTCGTTACCCCCTGCCCGGAAGTTGTCCGGAAGGATTTCCAAATACTGCAATCTCTTTCCCCCGAATGATATCACACGCGAATTGACTGGGTTTTACCCTCGCCGGAACCACCCCAGTAGCACAGGCTTCAGCCTGTGTGCCTTTGATCTTTCCTAAGGCGTGCAGAAATGTGCGCAGAAAACAAAAAGCAGACAGCTTTCCCTGTGCCTGCCTTCGATTTTTCCTCTGGCATGCAAAAAAAACGAAAAGAACACAGGCTGAAGCCTGTGCCACTGGATTGCAGCAGCATCTTTTTTTGTTTGCACATTTGCGCACGCTATCTGCTAAATCGTGGAGGGAATTTTTCGTGAACTGCGGCGGGGATGTATGGAAATTAATCTGAGGCGGGAGTGCCGTTCCGGTTATTTAACCGGTGCGCTGAAACCTCGCGGCGCTTCGTTGGCCACTCCGCGCCTCAGTCCTGCTCCTGCACTTGCTTCCACCATCTGCTACCTCTTTCTACTTCTTTCTACCGCGACCCCGGGTCCTTCTTGAGAGGCCTTTTTTATCCCGGGGGCCTTCGCCTCTCATTAGGAGAGATGCAAAAAATGGCATGGGAGATGTCTTAACAAACACAAACGCGGCGAAATATTTGCGCGGCGGGGTGTTTCATATATATCGCAATCCGATATAATAAATGTGGAATGTAAGAGCGCCTTGGTATAGATTTCGCCACGCACGCCCTTATACGATCCGCGATCGGTACTAGATCGGCAGCAGAAGGAGAAGAACGTGAAACCACAGGATTCCGATGCATCCGGCTCCAAGCCCTCAGTTCATGTCTGCAACGTGTGCGGCCAACCTTCCGAACAGACAATTTGCGACTCGTGCGCGATGAAAATTCACCTGGAGATGATGGCCAGAAAAACGCAGGAAGAGCATGGCCACGCCTGGGTGAAATGGGAAACACCCGACCTTACGCACAAACACCGGCATTAAACCCGTCTTGCAAGCCTGGCTGGATTCGCGCGAATGCGCCTGCCCGGCAACGCGGGGCTGATTGGATGACTTTGTCGGCTCCTTCGTCCGAGCCTTGGTCGTTAGTGCTACCAAGTTCACTCGGAAGAAGAAGCCGACAAAGTCATCTAATCAGCTCAAAGGCAAACCCCACACAGGCTGAAGCCTGTGCTACTGGGAGGGTTTAGGTAGCACAGGCTTCAGCCTGTGTGGGGTTTGTGTGTAGATTTGGTTTTTTTTTTGAGGGCCGAGAAAATTCCAGCCGGAAGTTCAAAATCTGGCCCAATCTCTATGACGTTGTTGGCGTAACTGACGCCGCGAAGTTGGGCAACGCGGTGGACGCCGAGTTGATGATTTGCCACGCAAATAAAATCACGGTACATTGACCTCAAATGGACACCTGCATCTTCTGCCCTAACCCAGTTAACTCGAAAGAGGACATGTTTCCCCGCTGGATACTTGAAAGAGTCAAAACGCGGGAACCTCTCTCGCGACGGATCGGCGACACGCGGCCAGATGTCACGGAAGACCAAGAGGTCCGCATGCCATGCGTCTGCATGACCTGCAACAACGGATGGATGAGCCGACTGGAGACGAAATGCAAGCCCATGATTGGTTCGTTGCTTGAAGATTTGTCCCTTACGCTCGACGCAGAACATAGAAAATTTCTATCAGAATGGGCCTTGAAAATGGCTATGGTCAACGACACCTGCGGGGGGCGCGGCCGATTCTTCACCGAGGCAGAGTGCTACGAATTCAAATCAAACAACAGAAAGATTCCTGACGGAACTGGAGTCTGGGCT
>DATLTA010000046.1:0-21388 GCA_035533775.1 Candidatus Dormiibacterota bacterium
CGAATATCGGTCCAGCAGGCTGACGGGAGTCGATGAGTGGGCGGAACCGGGATACTGCCCGCCACAGGATTGTCCGAAATTCCCACATTGAAACTCCACACAGAATTATAGCGCAGATAATAGCCCACGTCGAAATGCCACGACTCTCTCTTTCAGGCGCATGCAGGCCGAAATCCGCTTCAGGATTGCGCATCATTCGCGGCACTCTCGGCAGACTCGGAAGACACGGAACGCAGCACGAGGTCTGCCAGGGCGGAAATGAATGTCGGAGAATCACCTACTGCCGGCATCATCTCAAATTGCTCAATGCCAAGCTTGTGCGCCCGTTCGCGGGCCTCGATATTGATTTCGTGAAGCGTTTCAATATGTTCGGTCACAAAGGCCACGGGCACGACTAGCAGATGTTTTTCGCCCGCACGGCCGAGGCGGTCAATCGTGTCCGTCAGCGAAGGCGAAAGCCATTCCCGGCGTCCTACCTTGCTCTGGTAGGCGAGCGTGTGCGGGTTTTTCCACCCGCCCTGCCGCATTACCAGCCGAACGGTTTCTTCCACCTGTTTGGCATAGGGGTCGCCGCGCTCGATCAGGCTGAGGGGCAATCCATGAGCGCTGAAAACGATGTGAGCGCGATCCGGTTCGTCAAAATGCGTCAGCGAGAGCGCGATCTTTTCGGCGACCGCTTGCACGTATAACGGATGGCTGAAAAAGGTTTCCACCGTGTGCGATTGCGGGGCGTTGCCGTTGGGATGAAACACGCGCTTCCATTCCTTCAGGCTGCTGGAAGTGGTGGCGAAGGAATACTGAGGATACAGGGGCAGCAGAACCAGTTCCGGGGCGTTCCAGGCGCGCACCTGCGCGGCGGCTTCCGCAGTCAGAGGATTCCAATAACGCATGGCAATGAAGCATTTGGCATCGCAATGCGGCGCCAGGGCCGCTTCGAGCGCACGGGCTTGCCGCTCGGTCAAGGCGCGAATGGGAGAGTGTCCGCCGATCGCATCGTAATTCTTCTGAACCACGGCCGCGCGCTTTCGCGCAATCCATCGCGCCAAAGGACGCCGTGCGAACCAGGCTCCAAAAAAATCGATAATATCGGGATCGCAAAACAGATTATAAAGAAAAGGCTCCACGGCGTTGGCGGAATCCGGACCGCCCAATTGGAATAGTACGATACCGATTTTTTTCTTTTCGGTCACCAAGCCGCCTCACCCGCAGACGCAAGCATGGCCTACTTCCCGTCCTGCTTCAACCGGCGGATATCGTCCTGTAGGCTCGCCATTCTGCGGGAGATGGTAAACAAATACCCGCTAAACACCACCCAGACCGCAATATATGCCGCCACCAGAAAATTCAAATTTTTCATGACCACTCTCCCCAATACGCGCCGCAGGACGTGCCGCCGGACCTTGCGCCGGCTACATCCCTCGACAGGATTCGTTATTGCTCGTTGCGCGCCGTTTCCATGCGGTAGGCGTCCACTTCCGCGCGCATCGCTTCCAGGCGGTACCGCACACGAATCAACACAACCATGACGCCCAGCATGGCCACCCAGCAAAGCATCAACACCTTCCACATCGATGGATCGAGCGATCCTCCATCCCCGATCACCGGCTGGGGATGCTGCGTGCGAAACCACCAGATCGAGAAATATACTAGCGGAATATCCAGCGCCGCGAATATCCCGAATACCGCGGCGACCATCGCCCTGCGTTCTGGCTCATCCATCAATGTCCGGAGAATCAAATAGCTGACATACAGGACCCAAAGCAGGAAGGAGGAAGTCAGGCGCGCATCCCATGTCCACCAGATTCCCCACACAGGCTTGGCCCAGATCGGGCCGGTGATCAAAACGATGGAGAAGAATGCCACGCCCACTTCGGCCGAAGCCACGCTCAGCCAATCCCATTTCAGATTTCGGGTCCGGATGTAGGCGATGCTGCCGATCAATACCAGAAGAAAGGAAATAAAGCCGGTCCACGCGCTCGAGACGTGAAAATAAAAAATCCGCTGAATCATCCCCATCGTGGATTCCGTCGGCGCCCAGATCAGCGCGCCGTAGCTCGCTGCTGCCAGCAGAACAAACACGGCCAGAATCGACGGCAAGGAAACCGCCGCTCCCGTCGCGGTCCGCGATTGTGATTCGCTTCCCATTTCACTCCTCCAATAGATATTCGCCGACCAGCCATGCCGCCGTCAAAAATACCACGTCAAACGATATCAAAAACGTCATCCAGACCAGCGATAATTCCGGCGTATCCCGCAGGATTCCTACCGTAGCTTCGGTGCTGGCGATCAGGACCGGGGCGACCACGGGAAGCAGCAGGAGCGGCAGGAGCAATTCCCGCAACCGCGCCTGCGAGGCGATGGCCGAAAATACGGTTCCCGTGGTCGCCAGGCCGACCGTTCCCAGGGCCAGCACCAGAAGCAGCCGCCCGAGCACGGGAAAAATCGCGATGTTATACAACACCGCGAACACGGGCAGCAAAAGCACCTCCACCAGTAGCAAAAACAGGAAATTCGCCGCCATTTTCCCAGCCAGAATGCTGAAGGGATCGATGGGAGCAAGCCGGAGCGCCGAAAGCGTATCGTTGGTCTGCTCCCGCAAAAAGGAAGGTTGCAGCATCAGCGAGCCGGCAAACAAAAACGCAAGCCACAGAAGTCCCGGTCCAAACTGGCGCGATTCGGCAGCCGTGGGATTGAACGTGAAGCTGAACAGGACAATGACAATCAGGACGAAGACGAGCGTGGTGCCAAGCAATTCGCGCGAGCGAAACTCGGTTCGGAGTTCCTTGGCCAGGATGATGCCGGTGGAGCGTGCCATGCTCATCGTGATTGCGATTCCCCCTCGTCTTCTCCAGTCTCCCGTACCGCGGCCCGCACCAGAATTTCGTTGGGGTCGCCGCCCGCGCCGGAATCGCGCGTGATTTTTCCGCCTTGCAGATGAATGGCGCGCGTGACCGAGCCCTGCGTCTCGTTGCGGCCATGCGTGCTCATCAGGATCGTGCAGCCGGAGGCGTGCAGGCGCGCCAGCGTGTCCCCCAACCACTGCTGCCCTTCCGGATCGAGTCCCGCAGCGGGCTCATCCAGAAGCAAAAGCCCGGGAGAAGCAAGCAGGGCGCGCGCGATGCCCATGCGCTGGCGCATGCCGCGCGAAAATGTTCTTACCAGGTCTCCGGCGCGTCGCGCCAGCCCGACAGGTTCCAGGGCTTGGCGCGCCCGGATGGCAGGGTCGGGCAACGCGAACAGCTTCGCGAAGAAAATCAGATTTTCCTCGGCCGTAAGCTCGTCATACACCAGCGTGTGATGCCCCACCATTCCGACCCGGCCCTTCACCGCGTCGTGCGAAACAACGGTGTCCCGCTCATAGTAGGTAATTTTCCCGCGCGAAGGCCGCGAAAGCTGTGCCGCGATTTTCAGCAGCGTGGTCTTTCCGGAGCCGTTATGCCCCACCAGCGCCACGCACTCGCCGGGACAAATTTCCAGGGTGACGCCGCGAAGCGCCATGCGCATTCCGTATCGCTTTTCGATGTTGCTGAAAATAACGCGCAATCCCCCGTGGGGGCCGCCGTTGGGGGAAGATGCGGGCGCTGTAGGCACGCGGGACGGCTTAGCCCTGAACCAGACCGCGCAAAAGCTGCTCCGCGCGATCACGCTCCCGGGCATACTCCTCGTCGGAAATTGTGCCGGCTTGCCGGCGCAGTTCAATTCGCAGCAGGGTATCTTTGAGCGAATCCAGATTCGAGTTTACTTCCTGGGTCACTTTCTCGATCGACGGAGATGCGGGTGATGGTGGTGAAGAGGGCGAAGCCTGGGCCTCTGCGGCCCGCTGAGCCTTGCGTCCCTTGGCAGGGGGCGCCACTGCCGCCGCAGGAACAGGAGCGACGACCGGAACGGGTTTGCGGAACAGCAAGGCCACGCCTACGGCAAAAATCGCCGCCAAGCCGCCCAGCAAAATCCATATCTCATTTCCCAGTCTTGCCGGTGCAACTTCAATCGTTCCTTGCGGTTCGTCTAGATGGCCGTTGACATCCTGTTGACCTTGCGTTCCGGCGGCGGAAGCATCGGCGGGGGGAGGCGCTGTTCCCGAAACATTTACGTCAAACCCGGTCCCCGCCTTCATGGAAACTTTCGAATAAACATTAAAACCCTGCTCGGTGCCCGCGGAAGTGAATCCGGCGCTGGCGATCTGCATGCTCGGAGGAATCACCAGCAGTACGCGCTGCGCGTCATAGGTGGAAGACTCCCGGATGGCCGCGGTGTTCCCGCTATAGGGAACGACATAGGAAATGCGCACGCCGTTCTGTCCGGGCTGAAAGGCGTACGAGATGGAATAATGGCCCTTTCCCTTGTCGATCGTGCCCTGCCGCACGGGCATGCCCGCAGGGCCGAACGCGGAAACCTGATCGAGTTCCGCGCCATCTGGAATGGTGAAATCGAAATTGCCGTTCTGCTTGAAATAGGCGGAGGGAGGATTCGAGTTGTTCTGGATGGAATATTCTTCACCGACCTCCAGCTTGTCGCCGTTGGGCTGAAACACCAGCAGCCGCAAAGGAATCTGAATCGCTGCCGGATTCGTGGTGGGTTCATACACCGTAATATTCACGTTGGCGGTTCCCGGAAGCACGGGCTGATGGAAAAAAACGCCACGATAAATGGCGCGGAGCAGCATGGGCCCATTGCCAAGCAGGGGATTGTCGAAGTGATACGCTCCGGTCGCGTCGGTCTTGGTGCTGGCCACCGTCTTCATGCCGCCCTGCAATTGAATCAGCAGGACATCGACGCCGGGGGCGGGCTTATTGCCTGTGGTGCCGTTGCGGACGATGCCCGAAACCGTTCCCGCCTGCACCGCCGAGGCCGCCAGGCATAGGATCAAGACAACGAAAATCCGACGCAATCCGGTCCAGTTCAGCCTAGTCTTCATGAACAAAATTATTCCTCACAATGTTCCCTGCGTGCGCAATCCAGTCACATGAAAAATGCTAAGGGCGAGGGTTCGTGGCGACCACTGGGTCGCGCCGCGGCAGCGGCGCCTGATTTCCGGTTGCAGCTTCAATATCCAGAAGCACCTGAGCCGCCTCTTTCTCCAGAGCGTCCCTCATCTGCTCGTAATCCTGCTCCGCGTACTTCCCCGCGCGATTCTCGAATTTCAGATCGCGCAAATTGTCATAGATCGAGTCCCGGCGTTCGAGCAACTGATCGAGTTGCGAGCGGCGCGGCGCCGAATCGCCGGGGTCCGGCTCAATCCAGAAGACGAAAATAACCGCCGCGAGAGTGAGGACCACGCACGCCGAAAGCATGACAGCATCAGGAAAAACGATCATGGCGAAGGACGCGGGCATCAATCCTCCGTTTCGCGCTCGACTTGTTTGCGCGCGCGATCCATCTGGATGTCATGAAAGTCCGAAGCGGCCGTCGCGGCGACCGGCGGAGCCCCCGAGGCGCTGGCGAGCCTGGCAATGTCACGCTGCCGCCACATGCGGATCACCACGATCACGATGCCCAGGCCCAGAACAAACGCCACTCCGGGGATGTACCACGCAATGGCGTTGAAGCCCGTGGTCGGCGGCGAACTCAGCACCTTTTCGCCGTATTCCTGGACGAAATCCTGAATGATCAGGGAATCGGATTCGCCCTTGGCGATGTGCGCGTCCAGTTCCTTGAGCATGGGACCGGACGACGGGCAGTCAATGTGGTTGCACTGCGTCAGGATCTGGCCGCAGCCGCACATGCACATCAGTTTGCCGCCCAACTGCTTGGCGCGCTCGGTCTTTTGCGCGTCCACATGCAGGGGAACCATCGCGCAGGCAATCCCCACGAAGACGGCGCAGATTATCGCGAGCCGGTGTCGTTTAGTCATGATCCCCCGGAAGTTGCGAACGCGCCGAATACGGCACGCGCGCGGGATGTCCGGCTCCCGGCACGGGCGCGCCGGCCGGGGCCGTGGCCGCGGACAGCATCAGGCCCGCCTGCCGGTTCGGCAGCAGCGCCAGAATCGTTCCCATGACCACCACGCAGCCGCCCAGCCAGATCCATTTTACCAGCGGGTTCAAGTACGCATGAATCACGGGCCGGTTGGTGTCCGGGTTGGTGCCGGCAAAGACAACGTAGAGGTCTTCCTTGAGCGTCGAGGAGATCGCCACCATCGTGCCGGACTCCTGATTGGACGGATAAAAGCGGCGCGTCGGATAAAGCATCATGACGGAGCGGCCGTCGCGATCCACGTCAATCGTGGCCCGTTCGGAGGAGTAATTCGGTTGCTGGTCGGAATCGAAATTCTGCAGGCGGAGACGATACGGGCCGATCGTCATCACCGATCCCGGCGACATGTCCATCTGCTTGTCCTGATTGAATGCCTGGCCGGAGATTCCGATAAAGACGAGCACCATTCCAAAATGAACGATGTATCCGCCGTATCGCCGCGTGTTCCGCATGGCGAGCTGCGAAACGGAGGAAAATATATTGGATCCGGTACGCGCCATGATTACCCGGGCGCCGCGATAATATTCAGACAGAATCGTGAGCGTCACGAAGACGCCGAGCAACAGGCACAGAGTGACGTAAAATTCGCGCAGCCCCAGCGCCACCGCGATGGCCGCGGCCACCACCCCGCCCAGCAGCGGATACCCAAAATTCTTACGCAGGCTGGCCAGCGAAGTCTTACGCCAGGCCAGAAGCGGGCCGATCCCGGTCAGAAACAGCAAAAACATCGCGATCGGAATGTTGACGCGATTGAAAAATGGAGGTCCGACGCTGATCTTGGTGCCGCGAACCGCTTCCGAGAGCACCGGGAAGAGCGTTCCGGCCAGAACCGCGACGCAGGCGACCAGCAGGATCAGGTTATTGAACAGAAAACTGGATTCCCGCGAAAGCATCGAGTCCAGTTGATTGTCGCTGCGCAGGTAGTCACGATTCTTGAGGTAAGCCGCAACGCAAACGATAATCACAATCAGCAGGAAGCCCCAAAACCAGTGCCCAATACTGGATTGCGCGAAAGCGTGGACCGAATTGACCGCACCACTGCGCGTCAGCGAGGTTCCCAAAATGCACAGTATGAACGTAAGGAAGACCAGCCAAATATTCCACACCCGCATCATCCCGCGTTTTTCCTGCATGATGACCGAATGTAAAAACGCCGTCCCGGTCAGCCAGGGCATCAGGGACGCATTTTCAACCGGGTCCCAGCCCCAATACCCACCCCAGCCAAGCACCGCGTAGGCCCAATGGGCGCCCAGCAGGATCCCCGCGGACTGGAAGGCCCAGGCAATCATTGTCCAACGCCGCGTCAGGTGAATCCACTTCTCTCCCGGATAACGCCCCAGCAGCGCCGCCAGGGCAAACGCGAACGGGATCGTGAATCCGGTATAGCCCGAATAGAGAGTGGGCGGATGAATCGCCATCTCCGTATATTGCAACAAGGGATTCAGGCCGCTGCCGTCGGCGCGCGCCACCATGTGCAGCATCCCGGCGCCTCCGGTGCCCGCAAACACTTGAAACGGGCTGGCCACAAAGTTATTCAGCGTCAAAAAGAAAATCTGCACGCTCGCCAGGACCACTCCAACGTAAGGCATTAATTCCGGATGCTTGCCGCGGTAGGTGAAGAGGACGGAAAAAACGTAAATCGAAAGCAGGAAACTCCAAAACAACAAGGAGCCTTCCTGGCCCGACCAGAGAGCGGAAAGCTTGAAATACCGGGAAAGGGCGCGGTTGCTGTGCGCGGCCACGTAAACCATCGAGAAATTGTCGGTGTAAAACAGGTAGACCAGGCTGGCGGTTCCGAGCCAGATCAGGACGCAAACCGCGAAACCAGCATTGCGCGCCGATTTGATCAGGGCGGGACGCCGGGTAATAATCGCGGCGATTCCCCCTACAATCGCATACACGGCGAAGGCAAACGCCAGAAGCAGTGAATAAGAACCGAATAGGTCCAACTTTAGGTCCTCGATCCCAGATTGTTCAGCTCAAATTCGCCACGCCGGCTAACTCTTCGCGTTGGTATACCGAATTGCCGTTTGCGAGGCAGTGGGCGCGGCCTGATATTTAGACGCGCATTTGGCCTGCAGCGTCGAGGCCACAAATCGTCCGTCCGGCTCCACTTTCCCTTCGACCAGGCACTGGGCGCCGTCCTTGAACGTGTCGGGAACCGGATCGGTTCCCACGTAACTTACAGGAAGGGTCTTGCCCTGTTCCACCAGGACGAAATCGATCCGGCCGGAATAATGCTTGATCGACCCGACCTGCACATCGCCACCCACGCGCAGGCGCTGGTGCAGCGCCGCGCCGCTCAGCGTGGGGAGTTCGGAAATGGTGTGATAATAGGTTTTGCTCTGCTGCGCGCCCACGTAGGCAAGGCAAGAAATCGTAATGATGATGATTGCCGCTCCAACAGCAAATTTGTATTTAGATCTCATTGCCCCCTCCTGCCAGAAATCCCCTAAACCTGCTCAACAGAAATTCTATCATACCCCGAATCAGGATTTTCGTCAGTTACGACACTCGATAATGCAGCCTGTAATTTTTCGCACGCGGAAAGATCGCCCGCTTCGGGGATATTCAGCGGCTTGCCGCGATCCTGCAATACCATCGGACCCAGCCCGGCCTGCCGCAGAATCGCAATCAAAGGGGCGGCCTCGGCCCCCAACATAGCGATACGTTTTGGCTTGTAATTGAAGCGAATTCGCCGGATGAGCGTCTGCCCCAGGGCGGCATTCGCCGCAGATGCAGGAGCCGTGTTCGCGGGAATGGGACATTCGGACAGATACACGAAATAGTAGCCCTTCCGCTGAAACTCGATGAGCCTGGCCGAATTGTCCGAAGGAGCGGATTTGCCGGCCGGAACGCCGACCCCTGCGGCATCCAGGAACGCATCGAAATACTTCTTCGATCCCGCAGGGTTGTAAAAATCTTCCCCGGGATGAGGCCCTGGCGCCAAAGCAACGAACAGCACGCTGATATGCACGGGGCGAAAGCGAGAGGACAACTCCAACCGGGCCAGGCGCTGCGCAATGTGTTCGGGGGAGGCCGATGCACCGCAACCATCACAAAAGATCGCACTGGATACTTTTTCCATTGAACCCAAACATCCTACAGCAAGTAGCAGGGCGAAAGGTATGAAAACAAAAGAAAATCCGCTCTTGAGCAATACTTGATGATCGATCATGGTATCCCGCATTTACTACATGTGCAAACAGATGAAGGGCGTTCCGTAATCGGGGACGGAACGCCCTTCGATGCTCAAGCCCTTCGGCCCAGAAGTTCCAGGGGTGGAAGACAGGCGGGAGGCCTTGAGCAAACCGAAAATATCCCCCTCCCCTTCTCAACACCGGGAGATAAATATAGTTGCGCTTCATTTTGTTGTTTTGTCTCGCCGCAAAGGTCTTTCCCGGCCCGGCGGTAACACAGCATGAGGGAACATTATTTGAAATTTGAAGGAATTTGAAGCAAGGCGTGCTGGCTGGCGGCACCAGAAGGAATAGCTGGCCTACTTACCCAGTTTTCTTTGCAGGCAATACTTCAATTCGGGGCTGATTTGCGTAATTTCCATGCCGGCGCTCACCAGGAACTTGCAACTGAGCATATCGTGGGCCTCGTCCTCATCCGAAAGTTTTCCGGTCACGCGGCAGTATTGGCAATCCTGATTCCAGCAGAATCGTCCGTAGGGGATGGTTTCCGGGCTGATGTATTGGAAGCAGCGGAGAATCGTGTTTTTTTCCGGAACTTCAAACGACTTCCCGAGAATCTTGATTTCCACCAGGCGCTCGTAGGGACGAAAAACCTGGCTCGTTCCAGATGTTGAAACCGCTCCCGGCACCTGCGTTTCCGTTTGCTTTGACATGAGAGGCCCGTCTCCGTCCATTCAGACTAGACGAGATAGCAGCAGGCAACAACGGTGATGCGAGGATATGGTGCGAATCGGGCAATGCCGCTTTGGAATCTCGGAGGCGGGAGCGGGATTCCCCCCGCTTCCAGTGAAGGCACCGGCCAAGCCGGTATTTTTAAAGCGTAAAAAGCTGAAAAAAGTGGCAAATCGAAAAAAAACGGTCAGGACCGAGTGGCCTCGAAAAACAGCCCCATGTGGCGAAACTTCAGATAACGCCGCTCCAGAAGTTCGCTGCGTGATAGCGCCAGAAGATCGCGGAGCGAGCGGTCCAGAACACGGTCCAGCGCTGCTGCGGAAGCTTCGTGATCCATGTGCGCGCCTCCTTCCGGTTCGGGAACAATTTCGTCGATAATTCCAAGTTCCTTCAGGTCCCGCGCGGTTATTTTCAGGGCTTCGGCGGCGACTTCGGCTTTGGTTGCGTCGCGCCAAAGAATCGAGGCGCAGCCCTCGGGAGAAATGACCGAGTACACGGAATTCTCCAGCATGTTGATGCGGTCTCCAACGGCGATGGCCAGCGCGCCGCCTGAGCCGCCCTCTCCGGTGATCGTCACCACGACGGGCACGGGCAGCCGGGACATCTCGCGCAGATTCCTGGCGATGGCTTCCGCCTGTCCGCGCTCCTCGGCGTTAATTCCTGGATAGGCGCCCGGGGTGTCGATAAACGTAAAGACCGGGCGTCCAAACTTCGCGGCAAGCTGCATGATGCGCAGGGCCTTGCGGTAGCCCTCGGGCTTGGCTTGCCCAAAATTCAGAGCCACGCGTTGCTTGGTGTCGCGGCCCTTTTGCTGGCCGATGACCACGACCGGCTGGCCGTGATACTTGGCAAATCCGGCAATCATCGCGGGATCGTCCCCGAACGCCCTGTCTCCGTGCAATTCATGAAAATCTTCAAACAGCAGGCGCAGGTAATCCATCATGTACGGCCGCTGCGGATGGCGCGCCAGCAGAGTCCGTTGCCAGGCGCCCAGATGCTCATAAAACTCGTGGCGCAAATGGATGACTTCGCTGTGCAGCCGGTCTAAATCTTCCGCCGGGATGTCCGGCCTGGCAAGGCGTTGCAGGTTCTCGACTTCGCGCCGCAGCTTTTCGATTTCGTCTTTTTGAGAGTCGTGTTTCATCTTTTTTTTTCGCAACTTTCGCAACGAAATCCGTCCCCGCCTGTTCCGGCGATTCGGATTGCTGGATCGTAACTCATGTAGCGCTATTATTCGCGCGTTTTCTCGTGGCGCGTGCTACTTGCCGAAACTGCGAGTTATCCCCGCGCTTCCAGGTGCACGGCATTATCGCCGCACAGCCTGCAAATTTCCCGAACCAGATCCTGATCGGCTTTCACGCGCTGGTCGGCGCGCAGCGTGGCCACGGCGCCTTCGGCGGAAATCAGATCGAAGGCCACCGAGCACGAACCCGGATTGCTGGCGAACAGCTGTTTCAATTCATCCAGGGTGTGCGCATCGATCGCCGCCATCTCCACGCGAACGCGCATCATGTCGGGCCGGCGCTGCGCCATGTCCTCCAGCCGCCGCGCGTCCATCACCGCCAGGCGCGTCCCGGCCTCTTCGACGTTTACCCGCCCCTTCAGGATCAGGGGCGCGTTGCTCTTGAAAATGGATTCCAGGCGTCCAAACGATTCCGGAAACGCGAGGACTTCGAGCACTCCGGTGGTGTCCTGCAGCGTCAGGATTCCCCAGCGGTCGCCCTTGCGCGATCGCATGCTGCGCATCGCGATCACAATTCCGGCAACCGCGATTTCTTCCCCGTTGCGCCGGCCTTCGACAGCGGCCAGGTCGATGGCTTTCAGTTCCGCCAGGAGCGCCGCGTATTTGGAAATTGGATGTCCGGAAATGTAGAAGCCCACGGTGGAAAATTCCGCGGCGAGCATCTCATGCTCGGGCCACTCTTCCAAGTCCGGCAGCGGTTCATCCGCGGGCTCAGCCGCGGCTGCGGCGCCCCCGAACAGCCCGTGCTGTCCCGTATCTTTTTCGCGCTGGCGGCGCTGCGCGCGCTCCATGGCCCGGTCAATGACGGCGAAAATCTGCGAGCGGCGCGCGCCGATGGAATCCATCGCGCCGGACTTGATCAGGCTTTCCAGAACCCTGCGGTTGAGCAGGCGCGGATCGATGTGGTCGCAGAACTGGTAAATCGACAAAAATCGGGTAAGTTCGGTGCGCGCTTGCAGAATTCCTTTCACCGTGTTCTCGCCGACATTCTTGATGGCGCGCAAGCCGAAGCGAATGGCTTCGCCGACGGGCGTGAAATCCAGGTCGCTGGAATTCACGTCGGGGGGGAGCACGGTGATGCCCATGCCGCGGGATTCGTTGATGTATTTCACCACCTTCTCGGTGTTCCCCGTTTCCGAGGTGAGCAGGGCGGCCATGAATTCCACCGGATAATGCGTCTTGAGATATGCGGTCTGGTAGGCGAGCAACGCGTAGGCGCACGCATGGGACTTATTAAACCCATAGCCGGCGAATTCAGCCATCAAATCAAAAATCTTTTCAGCCTTTTTCGCGGGAACTTTGCGCGTGGCGCATCCTGAGAGGAATTTTTCTCGCTGCGCGGCCATTTCGTCACGGTTCTTCTTGCCCATGGCGCGGCGCAGGATGTCGGCCTCGCCCAGCGAGAATCCGGCCAGGCGATTGGCAATCTGCATCACCTGTTCCTGATACAGAATGACGCCGTAGGTTTCCTCGAGAATTTCCTTCAGCTCGGGCAGGTCGTAGGTGACCTTCTTTTTTCCGTGTTTGCGATTGATGAAGTCGTCGATCATGCCGCCCTGGATGGGGCCGGGACGGTACAGGGCGTTGAGGGCCGTCAGGTCTTCCAGGCGCGTGGGCTGGTAACGGCGCATGATGTCGCGCATGCCGTGGGACTCGAATTGGAAGATGGCCGTGGTTTCGCCGCGGGCAAACAGCTTGTAGGTCGCCTCGTCATCCAGCGGAAGAGTTCCCAGATCGACAGAGACGCCGCGATTCTGCTTGACCATGCCCACAGTGTCATCGAGAACGGTGAGCGTGGTCAGGCCGAGGAAATCCATTTTCAGCAGGCCGATATGCTCGAGCCCCTTCATGTCATATTGCGTGGTGATTTCATCCCGGTTGGACTTGTAGAGCGGAACGATGTTGGTGAGGGGTTCGGGAGAAATCACCACGCCCGCGGCGTGCGTGGAGGCGTGTCGCGCCAGCCCTTCCAAACGTTTGGCGACCTCCATCATGTCGGTATAGCGCGGGTCGCTGGCGATCTGCGTCTTCAGCTGCGCCGACTGCTTCAACGCTTCATCGAGGGTGATGTTGAGCTGGTTCGGCACGAGCTTGGCAATGCGGTCCACTTCGCCGTACGGCAGATCCATGGCCCGCCCCACGTCCTTCAGCGCGGCTTTCGCTGCCATGGTGCCGAAGGTGATGATCTGCGCGACGTTGGCGCGTCCATATTTTTCCGTTACGTACTGGATCACGTCGCCGCGCCTGCGCACGCAAAAATCGATGTCGATATCGGGCATGGACACCCGCTCCGGGTTCAAAAATCGCTCAAACAGCAGATCGTATTGCAGCGGGTCGACGCCGGTAATCTGCAAGGCGTAGCTGACCAGGCTTCCGGCAGCGGAGCCGCGTCCCGGGCCCACAGGTATTCCCTGCGACCTGGCATGGCGGATGAAGTCCCAGACGATCAGGAAATATCCGGTGTACTTCATCTGCTGGATGATCCTGATTTCATCGGTCAAGCGCGTTTCATATTCCGCCAGCGTTTTCCGCAGCAGGCCGGCCTTGGCGCGCGCCTCCAGAACCGGAACGCGGGACGCGAAGCCTTCCCGCACAACGGCCTCAAAATAAGTATCGAGGGTGTGGCCCTGGGGTACCTGGAAATCCGGAAATGAATTCTCAACGGCCTCGATCTTCACGTTGCAGCGTTCAGCAATCGCGACGGTGCGTTCGAGGGCCTCGGGAAGTTCGCCGAATACTTGGGCCATTTCTTCCGCCGTCTTGAAGAAGAACTGGTCGGTGGCGAACTTCATGCGGTGCGTGTCGCTCATCGTTTTGCCGGTCTGAATGCAGAGCAGCACTTCCTGCGCGCGGGCATCGGAATGGGTCAGGTAGTGGCAATCGTTGGTCGCGACCAGGGGAATGCCGGTCTGGCGCGAAAGGCTCACGATCTGCGGATTGACGCGCTTTTCGATTTCCAGGCCCTGGTCCTGAATTTCGAGGAAGAAGTTTCCCTTGCCGAAGATCTCCTGCAGGCGATGGGCCGCTTCGCGTGCCTGGTCGGGCCGCTCTTCCACCAGGTTTTCGGTCACCGCGCCGCGCAGGCATGCCGACAGGGCAATCAGCCCGCTGCTGTGCTTGGCCAGAAGGTCGTAATCGATTCGCGGCTTGTAATAGAAGCCTTCCAGGTAACCGGCGGAAACCAGCTTCACCAGGTTGCGGTAGCCTTCGGCGTTTTCGCAGAGCAGGACCAGGTGGTTGGTGCCGCGTTGCCCGGGTTCGGCGGCAGGACTGGAATGCCCATTGGCGGCGTCGCGCTGAGAGGGCTCCCCGCGGTCGTGCCGGCTCCCTTTGGCGACGTATACTTCGCAACCGATGATGGGCTTAACGCCGCACTTTTTGGCCGTGCGATAGAACGACTCCGCAGCGAACAAATTCCCGTGATCGGTGACGGCGACAGCCGGCATCTCCCGGCGGGCGGCTTCGTCGACAACTTCTTCGAGGTCGCACGCTCCGTCCAGAAGGCTGTAATCCGTGTGCAGATGCAGATGAACGAACCTGGGAGTTTGCATGCCGAGGGCTATTCTAATCGCGCGCGCCGATTTTGGCTACGCTCCTATTCAGCAATCCTCGGTAATTCATTGTTAGCCCCAGGCAGCGGGAGACAATCAGAAATGCCTTATTTTTTGCCGGGCCGCGCTTTCGATTTCTTATGGCTCTTGGGCGAGGCTTTTTTTTGCGATTTTTCGCGCACTTTTCCCCGCGGCTGTGATTTCGGCGATGGCGCGTGCGCGGGGACTTTGGTTTTCAGGGACTTCTCTGCCGGTGCGATATCCACAGCGGAGCCGCCAGCGCCTTTTTTCTTTGGCTTTTCAGGCTTCTTTTTTTCTTCGATCTTTTTCGGCAGTTCTTTGATGCCCGCGAGTTTCCGCAGCAGCTTGGCGTGATCTTCGGGCTTGCGCGCGCGGCCGGTGAGTTGCGCCTGGAAGAAATCTTCCAGGACTTTATCGAACAGAGGCCCGTGCGGAAGTCCGATCAGATCGAGTTCGGCGGCCACGCCGGGCAAAGCCTGGCGAAGCGGCTTCCATTTATTCAGGTACGTTTTAATCTTGCCCACAGCTTTGCTGTTGGAGGATTCGGCCAGGATGTTCGCCAGCATGTCCAATGGCGCATTCTCCAAATACGCGTACGCGTCGCGGACCGATGCTGTTTTGGGACCGGAGAGCAGCTTCACCACCTTCGCGGACTCCGCTTTCAACTCCTGCACTGCGCGTAATTCTTCCGGGCGCAGGGACATGCGGGCCAGCACGCTGCTGCGTTCCCGGTCCGGGAGGCGTCCAAGAATGGCCACGGCCATGGGTGCAAACAGGCGCGGCCGAAAACCGGCGGATACCATATCCTCGCGGACACGCGTCACGCGCTGGATCGCCTCATAGTCGGGATGGCGCTTGGCCAGTTGCGGGTGCAGCACGCCCAGAAGTCCATGCGATTCCCAGGATTTGAGTACGGCCCCGGGCTTTTCCTCCCGCACGGCGTGGCGAAGCTCGATGCCCGCGTCTTCCGCCGAAATCGTTTTTTGTAATTCGCGCTCCATGGCCAGCTTGAACCATTCCGCCGTGCGGGAATCGAGCTTGAAATCCATGCGGGCCTGGTAGCGCAACGCACGCAGCAGCCGCACGGGCTGGTTGGTGAAGCTGTGAATGCTGAGGGCGCGAATCTCGCGGCGCTCCAGATCGGCCAGGCCGTTGGTCGGGTCGAGCAGCAGGCCCCGGGAATTGGCATTCAGCGAAATCGCGATGGCGTTGATGGAGAAATCCCTGCGTCGCAGGTCCTCCATGATGGTCGAGAAGCGCGCGACGAATTTCTCGCCGGGGCGCGCATACACCTCTTCCCGCGCCGCCGAGATGCTCGCGTCCACTTCGCCGGCTAGAATCAATTCCACGCTGCGCAGCGAGCTGTCTTCTCCCGTTACCTGCGCGCCGCCCTTCTCCAGTTCCCGAACGATCCGCGACGGATTGCCTTCGATGGTGAAGTCCATATCCCGGATGGGCATTCCGGAGATCATGTCGCGGACCGCGCCACCCACCAGATACAAGTTCGTTTCCGCGGCCGCCGCCAGTTCTTGAACGCGAACCAGCCCGGCGCGCTGTTCCGGCGAAAGCCGGCTTTCCAATTGATACATGTAATCAGGCATGCGTGTCCTGTCTTCGGCCGGGGACTCTTTCCTGCTTTCCGGTCCCCGAAGCCGATCGAATGTGTGACGCCACGGGAGCTACCTCGTGGATCGTTTGTTGGCCTTCACGCCCGCGGGTGATGCGCTTTATAGATTTGTTTCAAGCGCTCCTCGACCACGTGCGTGTAAATCTGAGTCGTGGAAATATCCGCATGGCCCAGCATGAGCTGCACCGAGCGGAGGTCCGCGCCCCCTTCCAGCAGGTGCGTGGCAAAACTGTGACGCAGTTTATGTGGAGTCAGCCGTCCACGCAAACCTAATTGAACCCCGTAATCGTGCATGATCTTCCAGATGCTGATACGGCTCATCCTCCGGCCGCTTCGCCCCAGGAAAAGCACCTGGTTGTGCGGAGGGGGGCTGCCCGGCCGGGCAAATTGCGGGCGCGACACCCCTAGATATTCTTCCACGGCCGCAATTGCCTTGCGCCCGATGGGAACCAGGCGTTCCTTGTCCCCCTTCCCGATGCAGCGCACGCAGCCCATGCGCATATCCACATCGACAATTCTCAGATTCAGCAGTTCGGAAACGCGCAGGCCCGTCGAGTATAAGACCTCCAGCATGGCCCGGTCCCGCAATCCGATCGGCGTCGCCACGTTTGGAGCAGCCAGGAGTTTGTTGACCTCGTCCACACGGAGATAGGTGGGCAGGCTGTGGCGGACTTTCGGGGACTCCAGATTCTCGGTCGGGTCGATTTGAACCATTCCCTCCATCATGGCGAATTTATAGAGGCCGCGAAGCGACACTAAATAACGCGCCACGGACCTGCTGTCCATCTTTTGCCGATACAAACTGGAAAGGAAATCGACGATATCTTCGCGATTCACTTCCTCCACATGGTGCTTCCGGCGATGGATCAGAAATGCCGAAAATCGCTTCAGATCCCGCCCGTAGGCCAGAATCGTGTTCTGCGCCAGGCCCTTCTCGACGCGCAGATAACTCAAGAAAACGTGGATCGTGGTTTCCATACTGTTTAGCCGGTCAGGCCGCTACCGCCGGCTTCCCTTTGGTCCCTGTGAAATGCAATTCCGTACACTTCGCCGATCTCGTCACAGCGGAACAGCCAGGCCAGTCCCAGATAGGTCAGCGCCGCGGTAATAATCATGCCGGCGAACACGGCCAGCCGCGGAAGGAAATGCGCGATCGTGTCAAAGCGCGAATAGTGCAGCATGCCCCAGCACGCGATTCCCATGATTGCGGCACACAGCGAGATTTTCCCCAGCGAGAGCAGGACTTTTCGAGTTCCCAACCGTCCAAACCTCAGGCGGAAAATAACAAATAGCACCGAAACGTTAAAATATCCAGCCAACGCGCTGGCCAGTGCCGGGGCCCCATTCTTGAACTTCGCAAAGAAATAAAACAGGAAAATCAGATTCAGCACGATATTCAGCGCCAGCGTGAACATCGCCACGCGCACCGGAGTCCGCGTATCCTGCGTCGCATAGAATGCCGGCACGACCAGCTTGATGGCCGCGAACGCAGGCAGTCCCATGGAATAATACAGCAACGCGCGCGCCGTCAGCCGCGTGGATTCCGCCACGAACAGCCCGTGCTGGAACAGCACCTGCACGATCGGCTCACGCAGTATGACCAGCCCCACCGCCGCCGGGATGGTGATGAAGGATACGATGCGAACCGAAAAAATGAACGTCTTCTTCATTCCTTCGCGGTCGCCGGCCAAAGCCTGATGCGACATCATCGGCAGGATCGCCGTGGCCACGGCCACGGCGTACCCGCCCAGCACCAGTTCGGTCATGCGGTCGGCAACGTACAGGGAAATCAGGCTTCCTTGCGGCATGATCTTGGCATTCGCAAAGATCGTGTCCACCAGCAGGTTGATCTGGGCAATCCCGATTCCCAGGAACCCGGGTACCATCAGTTTCGCGACGCGCCGAACCCCAGGGTCTGTAAACGAGATTTTAAACTGGAAATTCATTCCCCGGCGCACCAACTGCGGCACCTGCAGGAAAAATTGAAATATACCACCAATTAGCACGCCAACGGCCAGCGCCGCCGCCGGACTGGAAAAATACTTCCATACGGCCGCTACAGAGAAGACAATAAACGAGATATTGAGCAGAATCGGCGTCGCCGCAGGCAATGCGAAGATGTGAAAGCAGTTCAGGATGGCCATGGCCAGGGCTGCCATGCCGATAAACATCACGTACGGAAACATCAGGCGGTTCAGGTAGACGGCCTGCACCTGCACCTGACTCTTTCCAAACATCGAAAACAGGCGAACCACCAGCGGAGAAAAGATCACACCCAACACCGTCAGCGCGGCCATGACTATCGAAAATGTCCAGAACAGCCGGTTTGCGAATGCCCAGGTCTCTTCTCTGGACTTATTCCCCATGTATTCGGTGAATACGGGAATGAACGCTGCGGTCATCGATCCTTCCCCGACCAGGCGGCGAAGGACATTCGGAATCCGATAGGCCAGGATGAATGAGTCGGCGATGCCCGTGGTCCCCAGCAGCAACGTTAAACGCTGGTCCCGGACGTATCCGAGAATTCGACTGGCAACCGTGATGACGCTGATGACGGAAGCAGATTTTAGGATCTGCTTCTTGTGCGTGGAATGCGTGGTGGTTTCGGTCAAAAGATCGAGGCTCCCGTCTTAGCCTCAGTCTAAACCTTTGAAATATATACACTTGACAGCAAGAGATTGACTAACATAACATACCTGCCCTGGAGTCGCAAGGCCTGTGCCCCGGGTCCGTACCCGTGAAACTACCCGCCCCATCCTCTACACACAAAAAAGTCGTCGTGCTCTTGCTCGACCGCACCAGCTACCGCGGATATCTCAATCCCGCCCGCCTCGGTGAAGCGGAAAATATGGAACTGCTCACTGCGGAAGGCGAACACCGCAATTTCGCCATGAAAAATGTGCGCAGCATCTTCTTCGTGCGCGAATTTACCGACAGCTTCGAGCCGGAGCGAAAAGCGTTTTTGTCCCGCCCGAAACTCGACGGCCTTTGGGTTCGACTGAAGTTTCGGGACGGTGACACGATGGAAGGCGTCGTTCCCAACGATCTGCTATCCCTTCTGGACCGCGGCGTCCAAATTACTCCGCCCGATCTACATGGCACTACCCTGCGCATCTTCATTCCGCGAACTGCTTTAGCCGAAATGACCGTTCTCGGGGTAGTGGGAATCGCCCGGCGCAAGCCTGTCCCTCCCAAGCAGCCGGGACTTTTCAGCGAATAGGCTCCCCTATTCTGCCGCAGTTCAAATTTCGACCCTAACGCGGAATGTTGTACAGTGAGCGGCAGGTCTGCGGGTAAGGTTTTCCCCGCCGCAATGCGCTATCCATATGAACAGGTGAGCAGGAAAGTTCAGGCAGGAACAAGAACAAGGAGACGGACCAATGAAACTCGGCGAACTGGCTGCGCGGCTCGGCTGCACCCTTGAGGGAGACGCAGAAGTCGAAATCCACGGAGTCGCAGGCATTGAACAGGCGCGTCCCGGGCAGGTGACTTTCCTTTCCAACCCCAGATATTCGCGGGAATTGTCGAAGACAAGCGCTTCGGCCGTGCTGGTGGACCACAAGGCCGTGATCCAGCGGGAATCCGGACAGCCGCCTCTGTTCGCGCTGCGCTCCGCGAATCCGTACCTGGATTTTGCGCGCACCATCGAGTTCTTTCATGCCGCGGTTCCCTGTTCGCCGGAAATTCACCCCACCGCAGTGGTGGCCAAGACCGCGAAGATCGGCGCAGGCTCGCACATCGGCCCGCACTGCTTTGTGGACGAAGGAGTGGAAATCGGGAGAAACGCCATGCTCCACAGCCTGGTGACGATTTATCGAAACACGCGCATCGGCGACGATTTCCTGGCTCATTCGCAAACCGTCGTTCGGGAAAACTGCACGATCGGCAATCGCGTGATCCTGCAAAACGGCGTGGTGATTGGCGGTGACGGATTCGGGTTTGCAAAGCACGCCGATGGCAGCTGGCACAAAATACTGCAGTTGGCGCCGGTGGTCATCGAGGACGACGTGGAAATTCAATCCAATTCGTGCATCGACCGCGCCACCGTGGGCGAGACGCGCATTCGCAGGGGCGCCAAAATCGATGACCTGGTGCTGGTGGGCCATGCCTGCGAGGTTGGCGAGGATGCCATCCTGTGCGGGCAGGTCGGCCTGGCGGGGTCCACGCGCGTTGGAAACCGAGCCATCCTGGCGGGGCAAGTGGGCTCGGCGGGCCATCTGGAAATCGGCGACGCCGCAGTCGTCACGGCGCAGAGCGGAATGCATCTGGACGTTCCTGCCGGGGCCGTGCGCTCCGGCTCGCCGGTGATGGAAAATAAATTGTATTTGAAAGTGATTGGGGCGATGAAGCGGCTGCCGGAAATGCAAAAAACGCTGCGCCATCTGGCGGGAGAAATCGAACGCCTGAAGATGAATGAAAAGCAGTCCTGATGTCCGGGCTTACGGCAGGGGTTTCTGGTCCTCGGGCAGTTCCTCCGCAATCACCGCGTGCACGCGCCTGGCAAGCTCATCCCGGCGGTCTATCGTGTAGCTGGCGGCATCGATGGGTTTGGCGAATCGCACGGTGACCTTTCCCGGATGAATGACCAGCGACTTTTTCCTCATAACCCGGTGCGCTCCCGTGCAGATCACCGGCACGATGGGGACGCCCGCTTCAATGGCCATCACGAACGCGCCCTTCTTGAATCGCTGCAGGCGCCCGTCCATGCTGCGCGTTCCTTCCGGATAAACCAGAAACGAATATCCCTGGTTCATATATTCGATCGCCTGCTTGACGCTGGCCAACGCCGCCTCGCGATTGCCACGGTCCACCGGCACGAACTTCGCCAGTCGAAAAGCCAGGCCCACGATGGGTATGTCAAATAGCGATTTCCTGCCAAAAATGGCCAGCCGCCGGGGAATGGCGCCGACAATCGCGGCCGCGTCCGCATTGCTGGTATGATTTGCGGCGAACATGCATACGCCCGCCGGGATATTCTCCCTGCCCTCCACGCGGACCCGCAAGCCGGCGACACGCGTGATAAAAACCACGCCCTTTATGCCCACCCAATACATCAGCGTCGCCGAACGCGTGATGAGCGTGAACAGGATCAGCGGCGGCC
>DATLTA010000047.1:0-3120 GCA_035533775.1 Candidatus Dormiibacterota bacterium
CGTGCGATGGCCAATCCGATTGCTCCGATCCTGGTGAGTTCCCCGCCCTGCCAGCAAGTGGTCCTCCAAGGCAATGATCTGAGAAAACCTGGCGGCGGGCTGGCGAGCCTGCCTGTGCCCATTTCAACGCCCGGCTTCGACGCCGCGCCGTATCTCACCGCAACGCTCTGCATCACGCGCGACCCGGAAACTGGCATTCGCAACGCGGGAACCTACCGCGCGGCTTTGAAAAAGACGGACCGCCTGGGCGTGCGCATGGCGTCGCGCATTGGCGGCGCCGGCGGCTACCTGCACTGGTTGAAATACCGTGCGCTGGGCAAGCCCATGCCGTGCGCGATCGTGATTGGCAGCGCGCCGATCGTGACCTACACCGGGCCGCAGAAGTTTTCCACCACCACGGACGAGTTGACCATCGCCGGCGGCGCCGCGGGAGTTCCGGTCCGCACGGCCAAGTGCGTCACGCTGGACCTGGAAGTTCCGGCCGACTCGGAAATCGTCATCGAAGGGTATATCGACTCCAATTTGCTTGAACCGGAAGGGCCATTCGGAGAGAGCAACGGGTACGTTGCCCTGGAAGATTACAACATGATTATGCAGGTCACGGCGATCACGCACCGGGAAAACCCGGTGTTCGCCTCCATCCTCAGCCAGGTCACGCCCAGCGAGTCGAGCGTGATTAAAAAAGTGGCGTACGAGCCGATGTTTTTGGCGCACCTGCGCGATCAGCTGTCGATCCGTGGAATTCGCAGGGTCGTGGTGCATGAGCCGCTGAGCAACGTTCGCCCCATCATTTTCCTGCAATTTGCGAATGGCACGCCGCGCACCGAGGTCTGGCGCGGCATGCAGGGCGCCGCCGCCAAGCAGGCGGACTGCGGCAAGATCGTCATCGCGGTGAGCGAGGACATCGATCCCGCCAACACCGACGCGGTGATGTGGTCGCTCGCGTATCGCTCCAATCCCACCGATGACGTGCACGTCGAACCCTATCGCTCACGGGGTCACGCACCGAAGTCCGGCCCCGAATCGCTGGACTCGACCATGCTGATCGACGCCACGCTGAAGCATCCGATGCCTCCGCTGGCCTTGCCCGGACGCAAATACATGGAACGCGCGCAGGTCATCTGGGAGGAACTTGGCCTGCCCGCGATTACCGTGCGCGCTCCCTGGCACGGATATTCGCTGGGCGATTGGGGCGAGCCCTGGGAAGCCTTCGCGCGCAATGCCGTGGCCGGCGATTGGATGAAAAACGGAGAGAATACGGCGGCGCGCCGCCGCGGAGGATTGACTCCGGAAACTCCCGTGCGAAACGTGGAAGGCCACGAGAAACCTCAAGAATAAAAGCACCAATGCGCAGCGCGCCGGAAACTTGCGCCGGAAATTTTCAAAGGGGTTCGATGGCGGTCAACGATTCGATGAGAGGCTCAGCGGCCAGCGCAGTGTTCGACGTTGGCGTGAACGACCGGCTTCCGCCCGGCCAGCTTCTCGTTCTTGGCCTGCAGAACGTTTTTGGAATGACCGGGATGTTCGTGTTTCCCGGCCTGCTGGGCCGTTCGTTTCACCTGCCGGCCGAGCAGATTGCGTATCTTTACGGCATGACGTTTGCCGTCTGCGGCGTCATTACGATTCTACAGTCCGTGTTTCTTCTCCGCCTGCCCATCATCCAGGGACCCTACGCGGGCAACTTCGCCGCGCTGCTGGCGGTGGGCCATCTACAAAATGGAGGCCTGGGCGCGGCCTACGGATCGTTTCTGATCGCGTCGCTGATCTGGTGCGCGCTGACCGTTCCGATCCGGCGGCTGAGTTTCATCGGCCTGTTCGCGCGATTTCTGCGCGCCCCGCTAATCTCCGGCATGATCGTGATGCTGGTGATCATTCAGATTTCCAACGTGGCACTGCCCAACTGGATCGGCGCCCCGGGCAGCCCCGGATTTCCTCTGGTCAACATATTTACTGGACTGCTGGGGATTGTGGTGCTGGGTTTCGTCATGCTGTGGGGCGGCAAGCACTGGCGGCGCGGCGCGATTTTGGCCGGACTGGCCGCCGGAACGGCATGCTATGCCATGCTGCGGCCGATTTCCTTTGCCGCTGTGTCCGCCGCGCCGTGGCTGGTGACGCCGCGGTGGTTTCCGTTCGGGTTCGGCGTCCGCGCCGATCTGGTGGTCGTTTTTTTGCTCGTGCTGATCCCACCGGGCATGGGCTCGATGGCGATGTATCAGATGGTTGCGGACTGGGGAAATGAACAATTATCGCCCGAGCGCATGGCGGAGGGAGTTTTCGGAATCGCGCTCGGATCGGTGCTGGCCGCGATCGCCGGGGGATTCAGCACCATCGCGTATCCCGACAATATCGGAATGCTGCGCGCGACGCGCGTCGGATCGCGGTATGCCACGCTGTCGGCGGGCATTCTGCTGATCGTTCTGGGCGGCTTCATCAAATTCGACATGCTGCTGGTTCTGGTGCCGCAGCCGGTGATATCGGCGGCGGCGACGCTGCTGTTCGGCATCGTTTTCATGCATGGGGTGCAGATGCTGGCAAAAGAGGTTTGGGACGACCGGAAATTCATGGTCGCGGGCCTGTCGCTTCTGGTGGGACTTGGCGGGATGTTCATCTCGCCCGAAGTTTTGAAGACGATGCCGCTGATGGTGAAACTTATCGTGCAGCAACCCGTCATTTCCGGCGGCCTGACGGTTGTTCTCCTGCACTCCCTGCTGTGCCGCGATTCCCGCGACCCGCTGCAGTCCTCGCCTTCGTAAACATTTTCGGGTGCCTCCGCGGCAATTGTCTAACCTGCCGGCTTGCCTAGAACAAGCTTCAGCCTGTTTGTCTTTGATTCTATAAAAAAACGACAGAGGAATTCCGCTCGAGAAGCGGAATGATCGGAATGTGGAGACTTGGCCAATTCGACTCGTGGGCCAGATTCCGATGAGAGGATTCCCCAAAACACGTTACAGGAACAGTTGATGGGGCCCGTATGCTGCTGCACATACTGGTGATCCACGAAAGATGATGCCATAATGCAACCGCTGCCCTGCGTTGAGGGCTTAGTCGGATGCAATCTTGACACCCATACTTTCAGTGAAGGATCTCACGATTCAGTTTGGGAGTCGTGCGGTCATTCAA
>DATLTA010000048.1:0-35316 GCA_035533775.1 Candidatus Dormiibacterota bacterium
TTCCCCGTGGGCCACCTTCACGCTGGCGATGACGATCCCGGTGGCCATGCTGATGGGTGTGTACCTGCGCTACTGGCGGCCGGGGCGCGTGCTGGAGGCGTCGGCCCTGGGCGTTGCGCTGGTCATGTTCGGGGTGGTGGCGGGGCGATGGGTCGGGGAATCGCCGTCCTGGGCCCACGTGTTCACGCTATCGGGAACGGCGCTGGCGCTGATTCTCATCGTTTATGGTTTTGCGGCTTCGGCGTTGCCCGTGTGGCTCCTGCTGGCGCCGCGCGACTACCTGAGCGCATTCATTAAAATCGGCGCGATTCTTGCTCTTGCGGGCGGAATACTGGTCGTTCGCCCGGTGGTGGAAATGCCCGCCCTCACGCGATTTGTTGACGGTACCGGCCCCATTTTTGCCGGCAAAGTTTTTCCCTTCTGCTTCATCACCATCGCCTGCGGCGCGATCAGCGGATTTCACTCGCTGATTTCGTCGGGGACAACGCCGAAAATGATCACCAACGAGATTCACGCGCGCATGGTGGGCTACGGCGCGATGCTCATGGAATCGTTCGTGGGCGTGATGGCCATGGTGGCCGCCTGCGCCCTGCCGCCGGGCGTTTATTTCGCGATCAATGCCCCGGCCGGGATCGTGGGCCACACCACCGAGGCCGCCGCGAAAACGATTTCCGGGTGGGGCTACCCGCTCGACCCGGCGTATATGGTGCAGCTCGCGCATCGCGTGGGCGAACAGACGCTGATGAACCGGACCGGCGGCGCGCCGTCGCTAGCCATGGGCATGGCCCAGATTTTCAGCAACACCATTGGCGGCTCGCAGCTGCTGGCGATCTGGTATCACTTCGCGATCATGTTCGAAGCGCTGTTTATTCTGACGGTGCTCGATGCCGGAACGCGCGTGGGCCGCTTCATGGTTCAGGAGATCCTCGGACACGTCTGGAAGCCGCTGGGCCGCTCGGGATGGTATCCGGGTGTACTGCTTTCCAGCGCCCTGATCGTGTGCGCCTGGGGCTATTTTCTGTATCAGGGAGTGCAGGACCCGCTGGGGGGAGTCAACACGCTGTGGCCGCTTTTCGGGATATCGAACCAACTGCTTGCGGCGGTCGCGCTGGTTGTGGCCACGACCATTCTGCTGAAGATGGGCCGCCGCCGCTTGGTCTGGGTTACTTTGGGGCCCATGGTGGCGCTGGTGGCGATCACAATGACGGCGAGCTACCAGAAAATGTTTCACCCCGATCCGCACATTGGATTCCTCGCCTACGCGCGGGAGTTGAGCGCGCAGCTGGCTTCCGGAACGATACCGGCCGCGCAGGCGGCCGTGACCTCGCGGCTGATCTGGAACGCGCGGGTGGACGCCGCTGTTACAGGGGCGCTTGCCGTCATGGTTCTGTTGCTGCTTGGGGAGGCGCTGGTCGAGTGGAGGAAAATTCTGCGCAAGAGCGCGCCCGTCGTGTTGCACGAATCGCCGTATGTGGCCACGCAGTGGGCGGAGGGGGATTGATGCGCGCGAAATTGTTTTTGGCGGCTCATCGGTTCTGGTGGTGGCTGCGGCAGGTCACCGGCGACGCGGCGTACGAAAATTATCTGCGGCACGTTTCCCGCCGGCCCGGCAATTCGACTTCGCCCGGCGGCCATGGTTGCGAACTTGTGGAAACCGCAGAACAGTTCTACATCGAGCAGCTGAACAGGAAATTTTCCCGCATCAGCCGGTGCTGCTAGGCATCGCCCCGGACGGTTTATCCTCTGCGATGAACACTTTCCAGTCCATGCAACCAGTGCGGGTCAATACTCTCCTTCTTCGTCCAGGAACTTTTTTTTCGTAATCTTCACCGTCAGGCCAATGCCCCGTGACTTCAAATCTTTCAGGATCGCTTGGCGGTTTTCCACCGGGATAGCGCCCGGAGGAAAAACCCCTGCGGATTTACGCGGAAAATGCTTGATGAACAGAAATGCCATCTGCGCCGTGGCATAGGAAATCGGGGAGAGAGAAAGTCCCCGCTGCCGAATCTGAAAAAGCGACGGGAATGCAGCGTCGAAGCGCACTTCCACCCGGTTTTCCTGTTTGCTACCGCGTACCACGACGGCGGCGGCAAACCTCGCGTTCTGCAACTTGCCGGCGCGGATCAGCCGCGCTACCTGGCGGGGGCTTGGCGTCGTAGGAAATCGCGATGCGCTCATCCCGCGCGATTTGGAGAGCTTTCCTTGCCGGTACCAGCGGTGGAGGCGGTCGATTTCGTTTCCGCCGATTTTCACGTCCATTTCCTTCAATGGTAGAAAATGAGGAATCGTTCCGACTTCATCCTGTGCGGCGAGCACGACGGCCGTCTCGCCAATGGGAGGTGGAAAACGGAATTTTTCGCGCTCGCCGAACCGCTTGCCGAATTGAAATTTGCCGTCGCGAACGACGCGCGGTCGGGAAACGGCCTCATCGAAAGACACTTCCGCGGACCACTGGGAAATCGGGTCATTGCTTTCAATGCTTTCGTACAGGCGAACGTATACCGCGTCCACGGCTTCCATCATCGCGGCGCCTCGCGCCACCAGCAGGTTTGTGAGTCCGGGCGCGGCGCCTGCGGTGATGAGAGCGGCGCGATTTTTATCCTGGAAGCGTTTATCGAAGCGAAGCTGCTCGGCCTTGAACGGATTGCGCGCGAGGTGGGCGCTGAGGTCAATATAGTGGGCACGGATGCGCAATGCCGCCCGCAGGACGATTTCGTTAAAAACCGCAGCGCTGGCGTTGACCAGAAGCTGTGCGCCGTGCGCCGCGCGCACGATGCCCCACAGGTTCCGCGCGTTCACGGGAACCACCGGGATTTCACTTTTCTTGCCCAGGAAGCCGCGAGCGCGATCAGGATCGCGGTCGCCGCAGGTGACGCGATGTCCCTGCCGCGCAAGCAGGTGCGCCAAATACGAGCCGGTCGCTCCCGTTCCCAGAATGAAAATGCGCATTGGGGCAAAACTTTATCATATCCCTTCCGCATGTGGCGCAATGGCATCGGAGACCGATGACTTTGCGCCATGCCCGTATTCTTCAATCGTCGCAATGGCGCCTTTGTTTTTGATTCCCGGTTGCGCAACCCCAATTTCCTCAGCCTGGAATTCGTCTTCGCTGGCAATGCACGGCCCAATGAACGAGAATAGAACCTAGTCGCAGGCTCCGGCATCCAATCCGGCAGAGTCCGGATAGCAAATCTGGCGGTCCAAATCCGGACATGTTTTCGCATTGTGGCAGTGGGATACCGATGGAATACGAAGATCACGAACCGAAACTGTTCAGCCTCACCGAGGCGGAGCGCGCGCGGCAGCAGGTCGAGCCGCTTCTCATCGAGGCGATGGAGGGAAATCGCCAGATGGAAGATCTCGACGAGAAGCTCACCGCCATCGCCAACCGCATCCTGATGATGGGCGGCATCACGATTGATTACGAATTTGCCGGAAGGATTCGTTCCGACCACAATCGCGCGGTGAACAAGGTGAGGGACGCTCTCGAGCAGATTCATGCCACCGGATGCCTGGTGAAAGACCTCGAATCCGGCCTGGTGGACTTTCCCGCCGTCCTGAAAAATGAAGAAGTCTATCTGTGCTGGCGGCTCGGGGAAGACCGCATCCGTTTTTATCACCGCCAGGACGAAGGTTTCTCCAGGCGCAAGCCGATCGATCCGGAAGATGCCGGCCCGCGGCACCCAATCCAGTAAAGGCGCATTTCCGCGCATCCGCGCGTTGCGCGTCCAGGAAGGTTAACGTGACCGAAAAATCCGAAGGCCGTCTGGCCCGTTCCGCAAGCCCTTATCTGCGTTCCGCCGTGCACCAGCCCGTCGATTGGTACGAATGGGGCGCGGAAGCCTTTGCCCGGGCGCGTGCCGAAGACAAGCCGATCCTGCTGGACATCGGAGCGGTGTGGTGCCACTGGTGCCACGTGATCGACCGCGAAAGCTACGAAGATCCTCAGCTTGCGGCGATCATCAATCAACTCTATATTCCCGTGAAAGTGGATCGCGACGAACGGCCCGACGTGGACGCGCGCTACCAGGCCGCGATCAGCACGATTTCCGGGCAGGGCGGCTGGCCGCTGACCGGATTCCTGCTGCCCGATGGCCGTCCGTTTTTCGGCGGCACGTATTTTCCGCCGGAGGACGCCATGGGACGCCCGGGTTTTCGACGCATCCTGGAAGCGGTTTCCGCCAGCTACCACAACCGGCGCGCGGAAGTGGAGGATGCCGCGTCCAAGCTGGCCGAAGCGGTGGCCCACGCGGAAACCTTTCCCGGCGCGCGCGGCAATTTCGATGCGCGCGTGGCCGAGGATCAGGCCGACTCCATCATCCAGATGTTCGATTCGCGCAACGGAGGGTTCGGGCGCTCGCCGAAATTTCCGCACCCCGCGGCCATCGATCTGCTCCTCGAACTATATCAGGCCACCGGCGGCTTACGGCTGCTCGAAGTTGCCGCGACGACGCTTGAAAAAATGGGTTCCGGTGGCGTCTACGATCAGCTGGCCGGCGGGTTTCACCGCTACTCGGTGGACGAACGCTGGTGCGTGCCGCATTTCGAGAAAATGTCGTACGACAATTCGGAGTTGCTGAAAAACTTCCTGCACGGCTATCAGGTCACGCGCGAGCCGTTCCTGCTGGAGGTGGCCGAGGGCATCATCGGCTGGACCAATGCCGTGCTCTCGGACCAGTCGCGCGGCGGTTTTTACGCAAGCCAGGACGCCGACCAGACGCTCGACGATGATGGCGATTATTTCACGTGGTCCCAGGAGGAAGTCCGTGCGGTCCTTACGCCGGAGGAGTCGCGCGTCATCGAACTGGTCTATGACGTGGACCCGCAGGGCGAGATGCACCACAACCCGTCGAAAAATGTGCTCTGGAACGCGCGGTCCGTCTCTGAGGTGGCGCAAGAAATGGCGCAAACGCCGGGCGGGGTGGACGCGGATGCCGTCCGCCTGATACTGGCGCGCGCGAAAGAAAAATTATTGGCCGCGCGAGGGGCGCGGCCCGCTCCGTTTGTCGATACCACGCTTTATGTTTCCTGGAATGCCATGTACGTCTCGGCGTACCTCGATGGGGCGGCGGTATTGGGCGGGGAGAAAGGCGACGCGTGCCGCGCCTTTGCCCTGAAAACGCTGGACCGGATGATGGCCGAGGCCTGGAGCGACGCGCGCGGATTTGCCCATCGCATGGGGGGCGCGCGCCTGGACGGATCGCTGGACGATCAGGTCTTCGCCGGGCTCGCGCTGCTGGACGCCTATGAGGCGACGCTCGACCCGAAATATTACGATGCCGCACGGCGCGCCGCGGATTTTGCCATCGAAGAATATTTCGATGTGGAAGGCGGAGGCTTCTTCGATCGCGCCTCGGGCGCGGCCCCCATGGGAGGCCTGGAAATGCGCCGCAAGCCGCTGCAGGATTCTCCCACGCCCGGCGCAAATTCCTCGGCCGCCATTCTGCTCGACCGGATGTTTGGCTATTCCGGCGAACCGCGTTACCGTGGATGCGCGGAAGCGACGCTGGAGGCGTTTGCCGGCATCGCCCCGCGATTTGGAATCCATGCCGCCAGCTACGGCCTGGCCGCGCTGTTGCACACCCGGCAGCCATTCGAAGTGGTCATTACTGGCGGCAGCGGCGATCCACAGGCCGCCGCGCTGGAAAAGGCCGCTCATTCCGTCTACCGGTTCGGCAAGGCCGTGCTGCGCGTCACGCCCGAACAAATCGGGGGCGTGGCGCTGCCGCCCGCGCTGGCCGAAACGCTGCCGCATCTTCGCGCGGACGTGGCACAGGCCCTGGTTTGCGCCGGCACTTCGTGCCGTCCGCCCGTTTCCGATCCCGCCGCCCTGGTGGCGCTGCTGACGCAGAAGTCCGCCCAGGTGGTCGCGGACTGAGTAGTGAATCCATACAGAATTCAAGGGCAAGACAGGGGCGGGACGACTGTGGAACGGGCTTCAGACTGCCTGGTTTTTTGATTGTGCAAACCCAAAAACAGACCGGCTGAAGCGTGTCCTACATGTGCGCTTCGCGCACCACGAATAGGGTGGCGCGCGAAGCGGCCGGTTTCGATTGACCGCTTAGCTGGCAGCGGCTTCGGTGGACGGCGTTGCCGGCGCATCGGCTGACTCGCCGGAGGTCTTGGCCGTGATTTCCAGCCCATTTTTGTTCATATCGAATCTCTGCTTCCGGTCCAGGCCCTTGACAAATTCGCGCGCCGCTTTCGCAATGGCTCCCGGCAGGCTCGACGCGTCGATCCTGGCCGTCGATTCCACCACAGCTTCATTTCGATCCCGAAATCGAAATTGAATTTCAAATGTTTTCATGTCCCCAATCCTCCTTTTTTGATAACAGAAATAGAAACCGATTGGCAGTTTCCGGTTTGCGCGCGGACGCGCCTCTCAGCGGCGTCTTCGACGCGCAACCTTCTTTCTGGTGCGCCGCGCTTTGCGAGGCTTTTTCTTCACGCGAAGCGCCTGATTTTGTTTCAATAGCGCATCGCGGTCCGCCGTGACTGTTTCGAGTTTATTTCCCAATTCGCCGTTCTCTTTCTGGAGTTCCGTCACCTGGGCCTTCAATTGCTCATTCGCTTGCAGGGTTTTTGTGTCCTTGCAGGCCGTCATGAATAGACTCAGAGCGACCGTCACGACCAGGCCCGCCAAAATGTTCTTACGAGTCATCTGTCAGCCTTTCTTCACGAGAATTCAAGATGCAAAATGGATCATCAATTCGCGGGCGGGGAGGGGTGACGCCGCGTAACTTTTCCAGCGTAAAGGAGTTTTCCGGATGGTGCAAGCGGGATCAGCGGGATGGCCGGCAATGCAGGCACAGGAGGCGGCCGGCGGGAGGCCATGTCCGCGCCGGAGGGGCGCACTTTCCTGCAAGTCCGTGCTGACCTTCCGGGCATTGCGGAAGAAAATGGCGAGGCCTCGCAATCCAATGGTAGATTGCGTGTATGATTGTCCGGTTCGGGTCCTGGAGTGGACCGATACGCGGAATCATCTATGACGAGCCGTTGCATCGGGTGGCGGGGGAACGTACTTCTGCAAATCGCCTCAAATTAATTAAGGATGAAGGAGAAAACATGAATTGTTTTGGAAAGAATCTGATGGTTGTAGGCCTGGCATGTGCAGGCCTGGTGGCCACGGTGGCCAGCATCCCGGCGGTTGCCGCCGATGATGCGGTCGTCACCGCGGACAAGGCAATCGTTGCCGGGCTCGCGAAGGGCGATAAAGCTGTCGAGAACAAATATCTCGACCGGGACTTCACCTGGATCGACTCCGAGGGAATCATGTGGGCCAAGGAAGACGCTCTCCGCGCCGGCCTGAAGCCGCTGATTGTTTCGGGACCTGACATCAAAGTTGTGGAACACAAATACGGCAAGAGGGTGGTGTGGATCCAGTGGAGCCAGGGAAACAAGTATTCGGCCAGGTTCTGGGTGAAACGCCGCAACGGATGGAAACTCCTGCACACGACCGAAATTGTGCCCAGAAAGAGGGATTACACTCCGGTCAAGGAGCCTTACGCAATCCCCTGCAATAATCCTTGCAAGGCCGTGCCCTATAAGCCGCTGACCGCGGGTGAAAAAGCCGCCCTGAACGAATGGCAAACGCAGGAATCAAGCTTCGCGAATTGGAAAATACACATCGCCGACAACATGGACCAGCGCGTGGTGTCCACCTTCGGCGGATTGTCTCCCTCCAAGGCGGATCGCATCAAGATGATGACTGCGCGCATGGCGGCAAATCCGAATGCACCCAAGGAGGGCGCGGCTCCGGCACTGTGGATCCGCACGTGGGACTTCGGAGATGCGGTCATCATGATCTCGGTACAACCGACTTACGGGGATAAGGCCTACTGGTCCAGCCGCATCCTCGCGCCGAACAAGGACGGCCTGTGGCAAATGATGGAAAGCTATCACAATTACATTCTGGCTTCGCCCGTCATGACCGCCACGCCCAATCAACCCGACTTGAACTAACACTCAAGCGATCCGAAATTCCATGCAGGAACAGGACGGCTCGGGGAAACGCAGGATGTTTCCCCGAGCCGTTTTTGTTTTTTTTGGAAAAACAGTAGGAGGAGTTTATCTGCACAAATCAACGGCGAATGGATGCCGGCTGTCTTGAGCGCTCTCTACGTGAATCGCGGCCTCGGCACCATAAGCCGTAAACCTTGCCCTGCCGGATCTGCCGACCGGACATCTCTGTCCGGGTTGCTGTGCGCGAGCAGCGGTGCGATAATTCGACATCGTGCGAGAGAGATTCCGGATGCGGAATTTCTTCAGGGGGAAGCATGGGAGTTCGAGACGTCTGGATCGAGAAGCGGTTGGCCGAAACGGCGGGGGCGAACGGTTCACGCAACGTGTCGCAGATGCACTATGCGCGTCAGGGCGTGATCACGGCGGAAATGGCGTTCGTCGCGCAGCGCGAGAAAATCGAGCCGGAGCTTGTGCGCAGCGAAGTGGCGCGCGGCCGCGCGATCATTCCCGCGAACATCAATCACAAATCGCTCGAGCCCATGGGGATTGGAATCGCCTTCAATTGCAAGATCAACTCCAATATCGGCAATTCCGCGACCACGTCGGACATTGACGAGGAGCTGAAAAAGCTCCACCACTCCGTGCATTACGGCGCCGACACGGTGATGGACCTGTCCACTGGCGGCGATATTCCCACGATTCGCAAAGCGATCATTGATGCCTCGCCCGTGCCGATCGGCACCGTGCCGATATACGAGGCGCTGTCACGCGTGAAGCGCAGCGAGGATCTGACGATTGGCCTGATGCTCGAAGTGATCGAGGAGCAAGCCGAGCAGGGCGTAGACTACATGACCATCCACGCGGGCGTGCTGCGCGAATTCGTGCCCCTGGTGCGCAACCGCATTACAGGGATCGTCAGCCGCGGCGGCGCGTTGCTGGCCCACTGGATGAATTTTCACAAGAAGGAAAATTTCCTGTACGAAAATTTTGATGCTATCTGCAAAATCTTCAAGAAGCACGATGTGAGTTTTTCGCTGGGCGACGGCTTGCGCCCGGGATGCCTGGCCGACGCCAGCGACGCCGCGCAATTCGCCGAACTGAAAGTGCTCGGCGAGCTGACGACGAAGGCCTGGGAACACGACGTGCAGGTAATGATCGAAGGCCCGGGCCATGTGCCGCTGGATCAGATCGAGCTGCAGGTCAAAAAGGAAATGGAATTGTGCCACGAAGCCCCGTTTTACACGCTCGGGCCGCTGGTGACCGATATCGCTCCGGGCTACGACCATATCACCAGCGCGATTGGCGCGGCGACGATCGGGTGGCACGGCGCGGCCATGCTGTGCTACGTCACGCCGAAGGAACACCTCGGTTTGCCCAACGCGGAAGACGTGAAGCAGGGAGTGATCGCCTACAAGATCGCGGCGCACGCCGCCGACGTCGCGCGGCACCGTCCCGGCGCGCGCGACCGCGACGACGCCCTCTCCTACGCCCGCTTTCTGTTCGATTGGAACAAGCAGTTTGACCTCTCGCTTGACCCTGAAACCGCGCGCGCCATGCACGACGAAACTCTGCCCGACGATTTCTACAAGGACGCGAAGTTCTGCTCGATGTGCGGGCCGAAATTCTGTTCCATGAACGTCACGCAGCACGCCGAGGCGCTGGACGGCCTGGACCAGTCCCAGCGGCAGCAGAAATTCGTCGAATTGCTCGCGAAGATCGAAAAGTAGGGCAGGCTTCCGCCTGTCTGGTTTTGGCTTTGCAGATTCAAAAGACAGACAGGCGCAGGTCTGTCCTGCCGAAGACGCCTCAGGACTGTTTTTTGAGTTGAAATTTATTTCCATTGGCCATTCATGACACCGGAAGCCGATCCCAACCAGGCGCTGCGCGAGGAATTCAATCGCTGGGCCGAAGCCGGCCGCGGCGAGGGTATGGAGGAAGACCATCTCCCCATCACGCTGCCGGTTCTGGAGCAGATGAAGCTCGCGCGGGATGAAAACATCCTCGATGTGGGATGCGGCGCGGGATGGCTGGTGCGGCTGATGGCCGGCCGCGTTCCCCAGGGCCGCGTCATCGGCATGGATATTTCCGACCAGATGGTGCGCCGGGCGCGGCGCAATCACGTGGCGGTGGAAAATGCCATGTTCGTGATCGGCGGCGTGGACGAAATTCCCTGGGACGCCAATTTCTTTACGCGAGCGATTTCCGTCGAGTCGGCCTATTACTGGCCCGACCCGGCGCGCGGCGTGAGCGAAATGTACCGGGTTCTGAGGGAAGGCGGCTCGGCCTGGGTTCTGATCAATTATTATCGGGAGAATGCGCACTGCCACCAGTGGGCGGAACAGTTTGCCACCCCCGCGCACCTGTTGAGCGCCGGTGAATGGGAGGCCATGTTCCGCCAGGCAGGTTTTGACCGCGTTGGGCATCGCCAGATTTCCGATCCTACTCCCGTGCCTGAAACATACGCGGGCCGGTGGTTTCGCGACGCCTCTCAATTGGGCGCATTTCGCGAGGCCGGGGCGCTGCTGGTCCACGGGACAAAGTAGGGGACGCCGCCAGGAATCGGGCCGCGCGTCATGCGCCAATTTCACATTTATGGAACGAACGCAGCAACGCTGGCTGTAACAGGAATGTTTTTCAAGAATGGGTGAATGGAACCAGGAGAGTTCATGAAGAAACCGGTTTACGTCCTTATAGTCGTTTTTTTGTTTGTTGTGTCCATCAGCGCCCAGGCTCCGCTGCCGTCAGCGGCGCCGGCAACGCCGCCGCCCCCGGCAGTTGCCTGGGCATACAATATTCCCAGCAAGAATCCTCCCCCGCAAAAGCCGGAGACCGGGCCGATTCACATTCCGGGCAGCTCGAAGACGTATCTGCGCGCGCAGATCGGCAATTTCCATAACGTGCCGGATTGGTTCCCGAACGAGCACGGCCCCGCGCCATCGGTGGTGTTGCACGGGAATGGAAAAGCCGTGCTGGCTTGCGGGACCTGCCACGGGATGTCGGGTCTCGGTCATCCGGAATCCGCGAATCTCACGGGACTTTCGACGGCGTATTTCCTGGGGCAGCTCGCCGATTTCAAGAGCGGAGCGAGGAAGGCCAACATGATGCCGGAGATTGCCGCGGCCATGTCGGAGCAAGAGGCGAAAGAGGCCGCTGCCTATTTTGCGTCACTGAAACGCCAGTCCTCGGTCAAGGTCGTCGAGACCGATACCGTGCCAAAGACCTACGTGGATCTAAAACATATGCGTCTTCCGCTGCCCGGTGGCGGGATGGAGCCCCTCGGCAAGCGCATCATTGAGGTGCCCGAGGATGTGGCCACTGCTACCGTGGAAGATCCACACACGAAATTCATTGCCTATGTGCCCAAGGGAAGCATTGCGAAGGGCGAGAAAATTGTCATGGATGGGGCCGGAAACATTGGAGTGGGCTGCACCGCCTGCCACGGTTTAGCGCTGAAGGGCCTGGCCGACGTGCCGCGGATCGCGGGACTTTCACCAACCTATATTTTCCGGCAAATCATTTCGGTGCAAAATGGCGACCGCAACGGCGCCGCCATCCAGCCGATGAAGCCGTTTGTAGCTCCCCTGAGCGTTGACCAGGCGATTGACGTTGCCGCCTATCTGGGATCGCTTCCGGAATAAGTGCCGGAGATGGGTAGGCGGGACGTCCGGCCGCGCGTTAGGAATACGGGAGGGCTTCCCGGTTTGACTCGTTTCGCGCTGCATGGATATACTCGCCCTTCCGGGGGATACCAGCGGGCACATGGGCGTTCTCGATCAGCGATTCGAAAAAAACTTCATGATTACTTCGGTGGACTACGTGTTCAACTGGGCGCGCAAGTCCGCCATCTGGCCGCTGACGTTCGGGCTGGCGTGTTGTGCAATTGAAATGATTGCCTCGACCACGTCGCGCTTCGACATTGCGCGGTTCGGCGCAGAAGTATTTCGCCCTTCTCCCCGGCAGGCGGACCTGATGATTGTGGCCGGCACGGTGACGCTGAAGATGGCTCCGGTGCTCAAGCGCGTGTGGGACCAGATGCCGGAACCCAGGTGGTGCATTTCGATGGGCGCCTGCTCGAGCGTGGGAGGACCCTTTAACACCTACGCGGTTCTCCAGGGTGTCGACCGGATAGTTCCCGTGGACGTTTATGTGGTCGGATGCCCGCCAAGGCCGGAGGGCCTGCTGTACGCTCTGCTGAAGCTGCAGGACAAGATCGATCAGATGTCCCTGGCGAAGCGGCCGACCGAGGTCCGCCTGCATCCCGGCATGGCCGAAGAGTTCAAACGCAATGTAATGGTGGCGCAAACGCCGTCGCCGCAGTAATGGGATGCTTCGGGCGCCAGGAACCGGGTACAAAAATCCGCTGAAGGAGTTGGCAAATGGCCTTTGTACGCGCTGCTCGAAAAGACGAAATCCCGGCGGGTTCTATCCGCGAATTCCAGGTGGAGGGCCAGAACGTAGCCATCGCAAACGTCGGCGACAAGTTCTATGCCATCCACAACACCTGCCTGCACCGTGGCGGGCCACTGGGTCAGGGCGAACTGCAGGGCGTGGCTGTAACCTGTCCCTGGCATGGCTGGCAATACGATGTGACCACCGGTAAGCTCGTAATGAATCAGGCCATTGGGGTCAAAACGTACGCCGTCGAGGTTCGCGGCGAAGACCTGTGGATTGACGCTGGGTAAGAGTAATTTATTTCCCCTCCTCAGAAAGTCAGGTAAGTTGTTCATAATAATATAGATAAATGATGACCTCTCTGCTTCGGGCGAAAATAATCTTTTGCGTCCGCTACCCAACTCCCAGCATCTAAGTCTATAGGATTGAAGGAAAGGGCATGTTTCCAGACCAGGGAACGGCTCTATTTGCACGAAATGCTACACTTCGGGCGAGGTCCCGTGTATAGTGTCCGACCGACTCAGTTTACGGAAAACAATCATTCTTCGGAGGACGCCCGGTTTGACGACGATTCGCCCCCCGGCAAAGCGGAATCACTGGATATTTTCCGTGAATCCTCACCAATATCATTGGGATACGCTCTTCGTGAAGGGCAAGGAGATGTGGCGAGGCGCGGGCACGCGTCCGGAAGCCATTCGCGCCCTCAAGCAGGTGCGCAAAGGCGACCGCGTGCTTTGCTATCATGCCACGCCCGAACGCGCACTTTACGCCATCGCGGAAGTCACGCGAGACCCTTATCCGGACCCGCATGACCGCGATTCGAAGATGATGGTTGCCGATCTTCGCGCGATGGAGCGGCTTCCCCGGCAAGTGACCCTGGCCGAACTCCGGAGCAATCCTTCCGTGCGCAAGGTAAAGTTTCTGAAAAACGTTCGCTTGATTATTTCTCCAGTCAGCGAAGAAGAGTATCAGGAGATTCTGCGCATGGCCGGCATTGTTGCGACCCCTGGTCTTCCGCTGCCCTGATTTCGTGACTCTTGATTTGTAATTTCTAAATCCTGATGCGTGACTCGTAAAGAGTGCATGGCAGGCTGATGCAGGCGGGTGGGGAACTCCACCACCCATTCTCTCACCACAATTGATTTGGGTCGCATTGCAGCGCCGACGATCCACCGGCGCTGCATCCCCTGTGATTTTCCGGCGCAGTGGTGTGCTATTTTGAATGGGGCTCCGAATTTCCGGAAAAATATGCCCGAACTTCCAGAAGTCGAAACTGTAGTCCGCGGATTGCGCCGTATGCTGCCGGGCCGCAGGATTTTAGAGATTCGTCTGGGCAAGACGGATTTCATCGATGACCCGCCCGCATTGGCCGAACACCTGCCCGGCGCGCGAATCGCGGATGTGACCCGTCTGGGGAAATTCATTTCGATTCGGCTGGAAACGGGGTTGCGGCAGCCGCCGCATCCTGCCGGGCCGCAAGCCGCGCCCGGCGCGCCCCTCCACCTCATCATCCACCTTGGCATGACCGGGCAATTGACCGTTTCGGGTACCGGCGATCCCGTGGCGCCGCACACGCATTGTTTTTTTGTTCTCGATGATTGCCGGGAATTGCGTTACACGGACATTCGCCGGTTCGGGCGCATGTTGCTGGTTCCCGGTTCGCGCCTGGCTGAATTTCAGGGGCGTTTGGGGCGGGAGCCGCTGGAAATCGGCGCGGAAGAGTTTTGCCGGGATTTCGGTTCGCGGCGGGCCCGTGTGAAAGCCCTGCTGCTGGATCAGAGCGTTCTGCGAGGCATCGGAAACATTTATGCGGATGAAAGCCTGTTCCGCGCGCGGCTTCATCCCACACGCATCGCCGGGCGTCTGGAGAAGAAACAGCTTCAGGGACTGCACCGCGCCTTCCGGGAAATTCTGGCGGAGGCCATCCGCCTGCGCGGGTCTTCGATTTCGGATTACGTGGACGCGGAAGGGAACCGCGGGGCATTTCAGCTCCGGCATCGCGTCTATCAGCGCGAGGGAAAACCCTGCTTTCGCTGCCGGACAAAAATACGCCGCATGATAGTCGCGGGGCGAAGCAGTTATTTCTGCCCGCGCTGCCAACCCGCGCCGCGCTCACCCAAGAAAACGAGCAAGACCAAATCCTGAACGAAAAATCTGCCTGTGGAAGGCGGAAGCCAGTCCTAGATTATAAGAATCGGCGCGCAACCGCCGCCTGCGCGCGCAAAATTCACGAAATCGCATCTGTGGATTTCGGACGCTTCGCGTTAAAATCACGCGCTCGGAGGAAATTCTTGCGCGCCGTCGTTCAGCGAGTGGCTCGTGCCCGTGTTGCCGTGGACGCTCGAATTACAGGAGCGATTCGCGACGGCGTGCTGGTGTTTCTGGGAGTGGGGCGCGCGGACAATCCGGAAGCGGCCGGCTACCTTGCGGAAAAAATCGCGAACCTGCGAATATTTCCTGACGATGCGGGAAAAATGAACCGCTCGCTTCTCGACCGGGGCGGGGCCGCGCTGGTGGTTTCGCAGTTCACGTTATACGCGGATACGCGCGGCGGGCGCCGCCCATCGTATGTGAATGCCGCGCCTCCCGAGCAAGCGATTCCGCTGTATGAAGAATTCGTGCGTGCGCTGCGCGCGCTGGGCGTATCCGTCGAAACGGGAGTGTTTCAGGCGCACATGGAAGTGGAGCTGGTCAACGATGGGCCGGTCACGATTCTTCTGGATTCCGAGAAAACAGCTTGACGCAGCCCGCAGGCCGGGCGCGGCGAAGCCCGGGCGCGGGAAAAACAGATTCCCCGGAAGTGCGCGCGTTTCAGCGGCGCCCGCGAACGAGCTTATGTATCTTCATTTGCGGCTCGGATATACTGTCATGACAAAGCGGAGGGTTTTGCGCAAGACCTCGTAATATCGTTCCGGAAATGTTGTTTAGGGGATAAAATATCCGCCGATTTCGGGCGTGTATCTTCAAATAGACCGGGAATGTATCGGGAGGCGATACAATTACATGGCGCCCAGCAAGTCCAATGCAATGACATCCGCGGAATTCCGCGCCCTCGCCGAATTCCGGCACCGGATTCGAGTGTTTCTGAACGGCAGCGAAGAAGCGGCGCGCGAAGCGGAACTGGAGCCGCAGCAATATTTATTCCTGCTGGCGCTGCGCGGATTGCCGTTGGGCCGCGAGGCCACCATCCGGGAGCTTGCCGATCGCATGCAGTTGCGCCACCACAGCGCCGTGGAACTGGCGAACCGTCTCGAATGCAGGAAGTTCCTGCGGCGCGAGAGATCCCGGACCGACCGGCGGCAAGTCATCCTGCACCTGACGTCGCGCGGCGAAAAAATTCTCACGCGGCTCGCCAAGACGCGCATCGCCGAGCTTCGCACATCCGCGCCTGCGTTGGTGCGTTCGCTCACCACGGTGATTCGCTCGGTGCAGGTTTCTGGACCACGGCGCGCGCGCAACTGACGCTGCCGGCGCGGCCATTTGTTCGAGCAGCTGGTCCAGCCGTTTATAACCCGCCGCCCCCGCCGCCGCCAAAGCCGCCGCCGGAAGAGCCACCACCGCCAAAACCGGAACCGCCGCTGCTGCGGGGAGCCGAAGCCATCACCGCGCTGGCTCGGGCCGTCATGTTGTCCAGGCTGGTGATGAACATGAGGGGATAAAAAGCGCCGTTATAGTAGCCGCCCTGGTACCACGACGGCGGTTGCGAATAAATATTCTGAAATGCGCCCACCCATTTCTTTTCCACGCCCAGGGCCATGGCAAACGGGAGAAACTTCTCGAATGTTTCCGGGACCTGCTGTATCCGCTCCAGGTGGTCGGCTTCGACGTGCGTCAGAAAATCCTCGAAACCCAGAACGCCCGCCAGCGCCTTGGCTCCCCCGGAAGTGCGCGCCGGCATGAACCACCCGAATCCGACGATGATCGCCCCCGAAACAATTGCCGCGATGTAAAAGGGAGCCGGCGCCATTCCCATATTTTGCGCCAGCGAGTTGCCCATAATAAACAGGAGCACGCCGATGGCAATTCCCCCGCCCACGAACGCGCTGCGCACGTAATCCGGCCGGTGCGTGAAGTAGCCGAGTTCCATCAACTCGTCGAAAATACTGTTTTTGATGTTCGGCAGATTTGTATAAAAACGGTTCTGCAGCGAAGACAACTCCACGTCGGGCGTCACGCCATTGGAGAAGATTCCGGCGAGTAGCACCAGTTCGTGCGACTTCAATCCGGTCCACTCCTTGGGCGTCTTCTTCATATGGAAAACGTAATCCTTGTTCGTCAGTAATCCCATCATCTTGTGCGTGTCTTTTTCCTCGATCGTCAGGTAGCCGCGCACGGCCAGGTCCACGATAGTCGCTGTGATATCACGCATATCGGCCTCGTCGTCAATCAGGGTGCCCGCTTCCGCCGGGGTCATGCCTTCCGGCGGCGCGTACTGGACGGCGATCGGGCCGACGCGCGGATCGCGCCCGCGCGTGTACCACAGCCAGAACATGAACAGGAAAACAGGGATGGGGAAAAAGACGGGCCAGTTGCTCTCCAGGAACTGTTTGATCAGGTCCGCCGTTCCCGGTTGCTGTACAAATCCTTTGTCCCAGCCGACCACCACCGTCAGCCCTTCATGAAAGTCCAGAGGGCGAAGCATGGAAATTTCCACGGTATTGTCCGAGGTCTCGACGCGTGCGTCCTGCGCGCGCGAACCGTAGGATCCGGTGAATGCGAGCGCCCGGATTCCGGTGGTGCCCGGCGGCAGCAGAATCTGGGCGCTGGCGTTTCCGAGGGGAACGTCCCACTCGTCTCCGGTCACGTTCCAGTAGAGTTCGTCGTGGTCCTGGAAAAATTTCAGGCCGTTCCGAACCTGGTAATGCAGCGTAATGGTCCGCACGGCGTCGGTGGCGTCAGGGACATAAATTTGCCATCGCAGGTAGTGCCCCTGGCGCGAGGTTTCCACGCGCAGCGCCTGCCCAGCCGCGTCGGTGGCGCTGAGCAGCTTCACGAACAGCGTGTAATTGAATCCCTGCGGCGTCACGTATTGGACGGGAATCGTGCGGTACATGCCGTGCCATGCCCCGATGAAATCTGCCTGGATCGTTTCCGTGACATCCAGGGAGGCGTTGGACTGGACAAAAATTTCCGCAGAGAATTTTTGAATCTTGAGTTGGCGCGCGGAGGCGGACGCCGCCAGCGCGGCCAGCAATACGGCCAGCACGGCCGCCCGGCCAAACAGCTTGCGCAGCGCGCTGCGCCAATGCGTTTCGCTCCGCTTCCACAGTTCGATTATCTGCAGGCACGGGAACATCATCCGCAGCCCGCCCGCCAATGCGCCCGCGGCAGGCGGCATCAGCCGCAAATGGCCATCAGAATTGTGATCTCGTTCCGTTGCGGCACCCATCGCGGTTAAGCGCCGGTTGTCCCGAAGCTGACTTTGGGCACTTCGCGTTCCGCGGGGGCGCTGACCTGGAAAAATTCGCGTTCCTTGAAATGGCCCATGTTCGCGACGAAGTTGGTGGGAAACTGCTCGATCATCGTATTGAAATCGCGGACCACGGCATTGTAGTAGCGGCGGGCGTTCTGCAGCGTGTCTTCGATTTGATTCAGCGTGTTCTGCAGCTGCGTGAAACTTTCGACGGCGCGCAATTGAGGATACGCTTCGGCCAGGGCGAAGATTTGCCGCAGCGCGCCGGTGAGCATGCCTTCGGCCTCGCCTTTGGCGGCGGGACCCTGCGCGGTCATGGCGGAATTGCGCGCGTTCACCACGGCTTCCAGCGTGCCCTTTTCGTGCGCCGCGTAGCCTTTCACCGTTTCGACGATGTTGGGAATCAGGTCATAGCGCCGCTTGAGTTGTACATCGATGTCCGACCAAGCGTTGTCGCACTGCAGCTTCAGGCGAACCAGGCCGTTATAGGCGTACATGAGGTACATCACCAGGCCCACCACTACCACGATAAATCCGATCAGCATGGGAAATCCTTTCTCGCTCGGTTAGAGGGAACGACCCGTAGTCTTATTCGAATATAGGGCGATGATTTCGGTCTGTAAAGCAACTCTCTCGCCTTGCGTGCGAAAAATGACATCGGGCCGCACGAGTTTTTCAGCGCTTTCGCGCAGGCGTTTTGCAGCGGCGGGCTTTCCTTACCTCTTATGCTGGCATGGACGTGCCATTTGCGTTACTCTTGCGCCCGCCGGACGTTGTCACGTCCGTTGACAGATGTGAACGCATGCATTTCAAAACTTTCAGCGCCGCGGTGTTTGGCATCGACGCCTACCTGGTCGAGGTGGAAGTGGACGTCGGCTCGGGGAAGCCCGGAGACTTCAACGTCGTGGGCCTGCCCGACGTGGCCGTGAAGGAAAGCCGCGAGCGCGTCAAGGCCGCGCTAAAAAATTGCGGCCACGATTTCCCCTTTGCCAGTGTGACCGTCAATCTGGCCCCCGCCGATATTCGCAAGGAGGGTTCGGCGTTCGATTTGCCCATGGCACTTTCGATTCTGGGGTGCCAGGGCGCGTTCTTCGGCAAGCGGCTCGATCAATACATTTTCCTGGGAGAACTTTCGCTCGACGGTCAGGTGCGTTCGGTGCGCGGAGCGCTCTCGGCGGCGCTGGCGGCGCGCGAGCACAAGATCAAATCCGTGGTTGTGCCGGAGGCGAATGCGCGCGAGGCCGCCGTCGTCGAAGGCATCGACGTATTTGCCGTGCGCTCGCTCCCGCAGGCCATGGATATGATCAACGCGCCGGAGTCGTTCGCACCGGTGCGTGTGGATGCGAGCATGATGCTGTCGGACGCCGCGCAATATTCCGTCGACATGCGCGACGTCCGTGGACAGCAGGCCGCCAAGCGCGCCCTGGAAGTTGCCTGCTCCGGCGGCCACAACATTATTTTCATCGGGCCTCCGGGCGCGGGGAAAACGATGCTCGCCAAGCGCATTCCCACGCTCCTGCCACCGATGTCGCTGGAAGAAGCCATCGAAACCACGCGCATTCACAGTGTTGCGGGCCTGCTCGATGAAGCGCGCGGGCTGGTGGGCACGCGGCCGTTTCGTTCGCCGCACCACACGATCAGCGATGCGGGGCTGATCGGGGGCGGCGCGGTGCCGCGGCCGGGAGAAGTTTCGCTGGCGCAGCACGGCGTCCTGTTTCTCGATGAATTGCCGGAATTCGAGCGTAACGTGCTGGAAGTGATGCGCCAGCCGCTGGAAGAAGGCTCGGTCACCATCTCCCGCGCCGCAATGTCGCTGACGTTTCCGGCCCGCTTCATGCTCGCCGCGGCCATGAACCCCTGCCCGTGCGGATTCTTTGGCGATTCCACGCGCCAGTGCCACTGCTCGCCGCCGCAAATCCAGCGCTACGTATCGAAAATTTCCGGGCCGCTGATCGACCGCATCGACATTCACATTGAGGTGCCGGCCGTAAAGTACAAGGAGTTGCGGGCCACCGGCGCTGTCGAAGAGTCCTCCGCGGTGCGCGAACGCGTGTGCAGCGCCCGCGCGCGCCAGACCGCGCGCTATGCCGGCGAAAAGAAAGTGTTCTCGAATGCGCAGATGCCGCCGAAGCTGATCCGGAAATTCTGCGCCATCAGCGAGGATGGCGAAAAGATGCTGGAGACCGCCATCGCCCGCCTCGGCCTTTCCGCGCGCGCCCACGATCGCATCCTGAAAGTCGCGCGCACGATCGCCGACCTGGATGCGTCGGAAAATCTTGAGACGCGCCACCTTGCCGAAGCCATACAGTACCGCACTCTAGACCGCACCTACTGGGCGTAGGCTGAAGCCTGCGTTGTTTTCTGCGTGCGAATTAAAACCGCACAGGCTGAAGCCTGTGCTACTGGAAATTCGTCGCGCCCGGCAGAGAATTTACGCCGCCGTGGCGGCGAATAGGCGAGGCAACTCCGATATTCCTCAAGAATTTCCGCACGATTTGTGACGGACACGCTCAATGAAATGCTGCAAACGGGCATGCAGGCGAGGCAATTTCACGATATAATCAAGAGCTATGCTTTCGGTCAATGACATCACGATGCGATTCGGCGGCAGGATCCTGTTCGAAGAGGTTACCTGTTCGTTCCTGGAAGGCCGCCGCTACGCCATTACCGGGCCCAACGGCGCCGGGAAAACAACTTTGATGAAGATTCTGGAAGGCGAGCTCGAACCGACGAAGGGTTCGGTGACGCGCCCCAAGAAGCTCGGCATCCTGCGCCAGGACCAGTTCGCCTTCGATGAGTATCGCGTGATCGACACGGTGGTCATGGGCAACGGCCCGCTGTGGAAAGCGCTGCTCGAGCGCGACGCACTGTATGACAAGCCGCACGACCAGTTGACCGACAAGGACGGCATGCGTCTGGGCGAACTGGAAGGCATCGTCGGCGACGAAGGCGGCTACACGGCCGAAGCCGACGCCGCGATCCTGCTCGACGGCCTGGGCGTGGAATCCGGACTGCATGAGCGCAAGATGGGCGAGTTGCAGGGCGGTCAGAAGGTACGCGTGCTGCTGGCGCAAGCCCTGTTCGGCACCCCGGCGGCGCTGTTGCTGGACGAGCCGACCAACCACTTGGACCTGGATTCGGTGCACTGGCTGCAGGATTATCTCCACCAGTATGAAGGCGTGCTGATCGTGATTTCCCACGACCGCCATTTCCTGAACAGCGTATGCACGCACATTGCCGACATCGATTACCAGACCGTGATCATGTACAACGGCGGGTACGACGATATGGTGTTTGCCAAGACGCAGGTCCGCTCCCGCATCGAATCGGAAAACGCCGTGCGCGAAAAGAAGATCGCGCAGCTCAACGAATTCATCGCGCGGTTTTCGGCCGGCACGCGCTCCTCGCAGGTGACCTCGCGCAAGAAAGAAGTGGAGCGCATCCAGACCTCGGAACTGGCGCGGTCCAACATTGCCCGGCCGTACATTCGCTTTGACATGAAAAATCCCTCGGGGCGGCATCCCATCGAGTTCAAAGGGCTCGCCAAATCCTACGACGATCTGAAAGTGATCCAGAATTTCACCGCCAGCGTTGAACGCGGCGAGAAAATCGCGCTGATCGGCCGCAACGGAGCGGGCAAGACGACGCTGCTGAAATCGCTCATCCGCACCGCCACCGGCTACATCGATGATGCCGACCGGCAATTCCCCATCGACGGCGGCCACGTGAAATGGGGGCACGAAGTCGCCGTCGGCTACTTCGCGCAGGACCACACCGATTCCATCGCCAAAGGCTCCACGGCCATCGAGTGGCTGCACCAGTTCGATCAAAAGGCGTCGCAGGAGGAACTGCGCGGCGTGCTGGGGCAAATGTTGTTCAGCGGCGAGGACGCGTTGAAGCCCACCGCCGCGCTCTCCGGAGGCGAATCGGCGCGGCTGATCTTCTGCAAGCTGATGTTGCAGAAGCCCAACGTGCTGGTGCTGGACGAACCCACCAACCACCTGGACCTGGAATCGATTAACGCGTTGAATATGGCGCTGCAGAAATATCCCGGAACGGTTTTGTTCGTCACGCACGACCACGACGTAATCGACGAAGTGGCCACGCGCATCTGGCACTGCAAGGGCGGGCACGTCGAGGACTTCAAGGGACCCTACGGGGATTTTCTAGTTTACGCGAAGGAGAAAGCTTCCTAGCGCCGGGTCTTCCGCAGTTTCAAATCCACTTTCATCATCATTCTGTTTTCTATCTTGGCAGAATCCGGTTTAGGCCAGTGTCATATGGGGCGCGGGCTTTCGCCCGCGTTTTTTGATTTTTTTCAGCAAGAGAAAATTCCGCAGGCGGACGCCCGCGCCACTCGGAAGGGAAAGCGCTCTAGAGCGCTCGGTAGAAAAACACGATCGTGATGCTGATGCTGATGAGAATGATGAACGCGCGGATATAACGCGGATTCACTTTCTTGGCCGAACGCGCGCCCACATATCCGCCCACGATCGCCGCAACGAGCATGCTCAGCGCCTGCGGCCACCAGACCTTGTGCGCGAGGACGAACAGAACCACCGCAGTGCCGTTGATGGTTGACCCCAGCAGAGTCTTGTTCGCGTTCATCACGTGGATATCGGTGAGGCCGAAGGCGGTCCACGTCGCGAGCATTACGATGCCGATCGCCCCTCCAAAATAGCCGCCATAGACAGCCACGATGAATTGAATGACGACGACCGTCGCCGGGCCGATATGGAAAGTGCGTTTTAGAATCGGAGAAATCCGCGGGCCAAATATGAACAGCAGCGTCGCGGCCAGCAACAGCCACGGGATTACCGAATCGAAGGTTTTCTGGGGCGTATACAGCAGCAGCAGCGCGCCCGTAACGCCCCCGGCCAGGCTGACGCCCAGCATGGGCCGCAGCGGCAGGGTATTGGATTTGCTCAAGTCTTCGCGGTAGGCCCAGGTGCTGGCCAGGCTTCCCGGGATCAACGCGACCGTGCTCGTTGCATTGGCGATGATCGACGGCACGCCGGTAAACACCAGCGCCGGAAAGGTGAGAAACGAGCCTCCACCAGCGACCGAATTGATCAATCCGGCCGTCAGTGCCGCGAAAATCAGTAAAAGATAGGAAGCCATGTTTAATTCGAGCCATCAAAACTAACATTACTCTGGCCCTGGAGTCTCTACATAAACCGCGGGTCTGTTTCCCGGGGATACCCTGGGCGGAATATGCCGGGTAAAAATGCAGCCTCGCCGGTTTTCCTCCGTTTGGGCAATCCCACATGCGGGATTGACTTACCGGGCGGCGGTGTGCTACCCATACAGGTCCAAAAACACAGGTTCCAACAGCTGGATGTCCTCAAAACCACAGCGGATCGAAGTCGTCCTGGAGACAAGAATCGAGAGCATCTCTCTTGCCGAAGAAGCCGGCGTGCGCGTTGCCGCCGCCGCGGGCTTCGACGAGGATGACCAGTATAAGATCGGCCTGGCTGTGCATGAAGCCGTGATGAACGCATATCAGTACGGCAATGAGCAGCAGTTCGGAAAAAAAATCCACGTGGCATTTGAACTCCATCACGAAAAACTGGTGATCTATGTGGCCGATCAGGGAACGGGCTTCCGGCTTTCCGATGTCCCCGATCCCCGTGAGGATGAAAACGTCCTGGGGGATTCGGGCCGCGGCGTTCTGCTCATGAAGGCATTCATGGACGAGTTTGATGTCACGGTCGGTTCGGCTGGGGGCGCCGAAGTGGTGATGGTAAAGCACTACAAGAGGACCATTCCCCAGTCCACCTAGCGCGCACCTGGCGAAGCGTGTCCATGAAGACCCCGACCATAAGCAGGGAACCTCGGAGCAGGAAAGGTTTGCGATGAGCTTTAAGGCGGCCAGCCGCGAAGTTGGAGGCGTCCTGGTGATTGATATGGACGGGCGCATCACGCTGAGCGAAGGCAGCGAACTGCTGCGCGATTTGATCCGCGAAAAACTTGACGCCGGCCACAAAAAGATCGTCATGAATCTGGCCGAAATCAGCTACATCGACAGCACCGGCCTCGGTGAGTTAGTGAGCGGGTACAGGCAGATAAAAACAGAGGGCGGGGAATTAAAGCTTCTAAACCTCAATAAAAAAGTAAGCGACCTGCTGCAAATCACCAAGCTTTATACCGTTTTTGACATCCATACCGACGAAGCGCAGGCAGTCACCAGTTTTCGCTTCTAGCCGCATCCTCCCAACGCGTTCGCCATGCATTTTGAACTGCCGAAGGTTTGCTCTGGCGTGCCATGCAGCAGCCGTCTCAATGTGGGAAAAGATATAGACACACGTCAGATTTTGTTGTATTCATGGCCCGCTTTTTGTTGGTCCGGTAATTCCGTAGGGGTACGGAGGCCCGAACCGATTCACAGAACATAGTGACCGTGGAGGGCAGGTTTTTTCGGCCACCGACTGGTGTTACGCCCGGCAAATAGCGACCGCTCATGATAGAGGAGTCACGAAGTTGAGCAGAGAACAAGGTGTGGTGAAGTGGTTTAATGCATCCAAAGGCTATGGATTCATCCAGCGCCAGTCGGGCGAAGACGTGTTCGTTCACTTCTCCGCCATCCAAATGGACGGCTACAAGACACTGAACGAAGGCCAGATGGTCGAGTTTGAGGTCAAACAAGGACCGAAGGGCTATCAGGCTGAAAGCGTCACCGCTGCATAATCGGCTCCACGCGTTCTGAGGGCCCTGCCCGATCCATCGGGCAGGGCCCTTTCGCTTTGCAGCGGGTTTGAATTTGCGATCGACTGTCCTCCGCATTTTTCCTGCACTTACCATGCTCTTCAATGGGCGGCACATTGCTTGCCGGTTCCAATCATTACGTCCAACCTGTGATACGATTGCAGGATTGGAAACAACTGGAGGGATCGCTCCGTGGCGCAGCATATCTTGCGTAAGGATCTGAAGAAGGACGAAATCCGCGAGACGTTTGTTCACGGCGTCGAATCGGTCGCCTCGCACCAGACGCTGTTGTGGATCGTGGTTGCCGCGGCGATTGTCGTGGCGCTGGGCTACTTTGGCTGGAGCAGTTACTCGCGGCGGCAGACGGCAAAAGCCGAGGCGGGCCTGGACGGCGCCATGCAGGTTTTTCAGGCGCGGATTCGCGCTCCCAACGAGTCAGCCGCGCCCGGCGAAATCACTTACGTCGACGAAAAAAATAAATTCACCGACGCCAATCAGAAATTTCTGGCGATCGCCAATCAGTACAGCCGGACCAAGCCCGGACAGGTGGCGCGATATTACGCAGCCCTTTCCGAGATCCAGCTGAAACAGTACGCCGAAGCGGAAAAGAATCTGAGCCAGCTTTCCAGCGCCGATGAAAATCTTGCGGGACTCGCGCAGTTCCAATTGGCCGGCGTTTACCTGCATGAAAATAAGGATTCCGAGGCCGTGGCTCTCTACAGGAAATTGGCGGACAAGCCCAGCGTGTTTGTTCCCAAGCCGATGGTCCTGCTGACCCTGGCGGGCTATTACCGCAAAAAAGATCCCGCGCAGGCCGCGAAGCTTTACAACGAGGTCAAGCTGGAATTCCCGGACGCCGCCCAGCAGGCCGATGACGGCCTCGAACTGCTCAACGCAAAGAGCTGACGCGAATCGCAGCAGAAATCCGGATTTCTACTTCCACATCGCTTGCCACTGGCAGCCGGACCTCTCCGGCATTCCCAAGCGCGCAATGGATTGGCAGCGTCCCTGACGTAGCATAGAATCGTGCCATGGCACTGGCCCCCTATGCGATGGATGTGGCAAAGTCGCGCGGCAGGCGTTATCCCGAACCTTCGCATCCGTATCGAAGCGACTATGCGCGCGACCGCGACCGCGTGATCCACTCGCGAGCCTTTCGCCGCCTGGAAGCTAAGACACAGGTGTTCACCACCCGGTATTCCGATCATTTCCGCAACCGTCTCACGCACACCCTGGAAGTCGCGCAAATCGCGCGCACCGTGGCGGGAGTTCTCCAGCTCAACACCGACCTCGCGGAAGCTTTGGCCCTGGTGCACGACATCGGGCACCCTCCCTTCGGGCACGCCGGCGAACGCAAGCTGGACGAATTGATGCGCCCGCACGGAGGCCGGTTTGATCACAACCTACAGGCGCTGCGGATCGTCGAAGAATTCGAACAGCGCTACCTGGATTTCCCCGGCTTGAATCTGACGTTCGAAGTTCGTGAAGGAATCGTCAAGCATTCGAAGGATTACGATCCGGAGAAATTTCCGGAACTTTCCGAATACCTGCTGGACCTGCGCCCTCCGGCGGAAGCCCAACTGATCGATTGCGTGGATGAGATTGCCTACAACAGCGCCGATCTGGACGATGGTTACGAGGCGAAGCTGCTGGATATCGAGACGATTCGCGCCGGGGTTCCGCTGTTTTCCCGATTCTACCAGGAAGTGGACCGCAGCCATCCGCAGGGCCGGGAAAGGTTGAAGTTCAACGAAGCCAACAAGCGCATGCTCGACTATCTGGCGACCAGCCTGATTGAAAACACGCACAGCCGGATCGCCGCTTCCGGGGCGCGGACCGTCGACGAGGTTCAAACCTTTCCGCGGCGCCTGGCGGGATTCGGACCCAAGGCTGTGGTGGAAAATGCGGCGCTTAAAAAATTCCTCCACGCCCGCCTTTACAACCATCCCTCCATCGTGGTGGATCGCGAAAGGTCCGTGGAGGCTTTGGGGCAATTGTTCGAATTGTATATGGAGCACCCGGAGTCCATGCCCAGGGCCTATACGGAACTGGCTGAACATAGCCCGCGCTATCGCGTGGTGTGCGATTACATCGCCGGGATGACCGACCATTTCCTGCTGCGGCTTCACGGCGAGTTGCTGGGTGCGGATTCGGCACGCTCGGCGGACTGAATCAGGTTTCCCGCTCGGTCCTGTGGGCGTGCCTGTTTCGATGCACCCCCCGGGAACCTCGCCGAGGCTTCCTTGACATCACTTGGGTGGGACTTATAATGGGTGCCAGGCAATCAATCAGGGATTCCGGGTAAACGGTATATATCGATGTTCTTAGATGTCAAAGATCTGGCGGTTCGAAAAATTCGTATCCGGAAGAGCTATGCTCCCGGGTCGGTCGACTACCATACCGGTGAATTCCGCCAGGTAGAGCCTCTCGAGGTGCGGGCAACCGCCGAACTGATCGAAGGACAGATCCGTGCCACCGGGGAGTTGCATACACGGCTGGAGATGCCGTGCGCGAGGTGCCTGGAGCCGTTAAACGAGGATGTGACCCGCGAATTCGACCTGTTTTACCGGCCTCTTTCCTCCATGACCAGGGAAGAAGAGGAACGCCTGAAGCTCGACGACACCGAAATCGCTTTTTTTGAGGGCGATGGAATGTTCCTGGCCGATATTCTTGCCGAACAGGTCTTGTTGGCGCTTCCCATGAAGGCAATCTGCCGAAGCGATTGCCGGGGACTTTGTCCGCAATGCGGAGTAAACCTGAATAATGAGGAATGCCGCTGTGAAAGCCATGTTTCCGACACACGCATGGCGCCCCTGTCTCGTCTGAAACAGGACTGGTTCAAAAAGCAATAGAAATCCCAGCGGAAACGCCATAAAATGCCCTGTTCCATTCGGGGCGCATAGAAGGAGTTTGTATGCCTAATCCAAAACGCCGCCATTCCAAAGCGCGAAAGAACAAGCGGCGCGCGCATGACTTTCTGGTTGCACCAGCCCTTGCCAAGTGCCCCAACTGTCACGAAATGAAACAGCCTCACCAGGCTTGCCCGCAATGTGGTTATTATAAGGGCCGGGAAGTTGTGGATACCGGGGCCTGACGCCCGGATGTCTGCGGCCCCCGCACGGACCCTGCCGGAGTCTTGATGATCACCATAGCAGTGGATGCAATGGGAGGAGACCATGCGCCGCGTCCTGAAGTTGAGGGCGCAATCGCGGCTGCTCGCGAACTTGGCGTACGCATCCTGCTGGTCGGCCTTCCGGGGGAGCTGAAAAAAGAACTGGGGAAGCATGCGCATCGCGGCTTGCCGATCGAAATCGTGCAGGCAAGCGAAGTCATCACGATGCAGGATTCGCCATCGCAGGCTTTTCGAAAGAAGAAGGACAGTTCGGCGCACGTGGCGGCGAAGCTTGTACGCGGCGGGCAGGCCGATGCCTTCATCAGCGCGGGAAATACGGGCGCGGTGATGGCGGTGGCGCGGTTTGGGCTAGGCACGCTGTCATCTGTGGACCGGCCGGCGCTTGCCGCTCCTTTCCCAACCTCGCGCGGCGGGACCGCCGTATTGCTGGACGTTGGCGCAAACGTGGATTCCAAGCCCGCGCACCTGGTTCAATTTGCGGTGATGGGAGAAATTTATTACCGGGCGATATTCGGTACGCGGCGTCCGAAAGTGGCTCTGCTGTCGATTGGCGAGGAAGAAACCAAAGGCAATGAGCTGACGCGCGAGGCCTACAGCCGCCTGAAACTTTCGCCCCTGAATTTCATGGGAAACGTCGAGGGCCGCGACATTTTCAATGGTACCGTGGACGTGATCGTTTGTGACGGGTTTATCGGGAACATCGCGTTGAAAATCAGCGAAGGCGTCGCGCAGCACATTGCCGCGATGCTCAAAGAAGCCTTGCAGAGCACGCTGAGTTCTCAGGTAGGATATGTACTATCGCGCAAGGCCTATAAGGATTTTCGGAAAAAGATCGATTATTCGGAATACGGCGGCGCACCTCTGCTGGGTGTAAAAGGTGTGACCGTAATCGGGCACGGAAGTTCGAATGCTCTTGCGATCAAAAATGCCGTAAGGGTCGCGACCGAATTGGTTCGCGGCAACGTCAACGAAAAAATTGAGCAGGAGCTTTCCGCGCTTCCAGTCCCCGTGGAAGCCTGAACGACGAAACGGCGGCACATTCAATGGGAAAATTAGCATTTTTGTTTCCGGGACAGGCTTCTCAATACCCGGGCATGGGCAAAGAACTAGCCGATAACTATCCGGCAGCCCGAAGTGTGTTTGACGAGGCGGACAGGTCCCTGGGCTTTTCGGTTTCCGGCCTCTGCTTCAATGGCACCGAAGAGGAGCTCAAGCTGACTGCGAACACGCAGCCTGCGATCCTGAGTGCATCGGTGGCGGCCTATCGAGTGCTCGCTGAAAAGGGCGTGCAGCCGGATTTTGTGGCGGGGCACAGCTTGGGAGAGTATTCCGCGCTTGTCGCGGCGGGCGGTCTGGACTTTGCCGATGCGGTGCGCTTGGTACGGCGTCGCGGAGAATACATGCAGTCGGCGGTGCCCGAGGGCGTTGGAGCGATGGCGGCCATTCTGGGGCTCGCGCCTGCGCAAGTCACCGAACTTTGCCGGAAGGCGGCCGACGAGCAGGTGGTCTCGCCGGCGAATCTGAACTCCCCCGAACAGACCGTGATTTCCGGCAATGCCGAGGCGGTGAAACGCGTCGTGGAGATGGCTTCGGCGGGCGGTGCCAAGCGCGCCGTGATGCTTCCGGTTTCCGCTCCCTTTCACAGCGCGCTCATGCTTCCGGCGGCGCAGCTCCTCGAGACCGATCTGCGCGCGGTTACGTTTCATACGCTGCGCATTCCCCTGGTCACCAATACCGACGTGGAGATCACCACCAGCGGCGAGGAAGCGCGCGAATCACTCATCCGGCAGGTGACCTTGCCGGTGCGCTGGGAAGAATCGGTGCGCGAACTGATCGATCAGGGCGTCAATACGTTTGTCGAAGTCGGGCCCGGGCGGGTGCTGACCGGACTGCTGCGGCAAATCGACCGCTCCGTGCATGTGTTCAACGTGGAGGACGAAAAGTCCCTGCGCGCGACGCTGCAGAAGCTGGCGCAGGCGCAAACCGAGGCTGCCGAAGTGTAGCCGGTAGGACAGGCTTTAGCCTGTCTTCTGACTTCTGCCGGGACCGTAAAAATTAGCGCTGCAAAATTCAAAAGAAGACAGGCTGAAGCTTGTCCTACTGAAAACACATGTTCAGCTTGAAAGACAGAGTCGCGCTGGTGACCGGCGCATCGCAGGGAATCGGACGCGCCACGGCGCTGGCGTTGGCGCAGGCGGGGGCGCGCGTGGTCGCGGCTGCGCGAAACGCGGAAAAAATCGCGGCTGTGGCTGGAGAAATTACGGCGGCGGGCGGGGAAGCCCTGGCCGTGGCCATGGATGTGGCCGATGCCGAACAGGTGAAGGCGGGATTTCACCAGGCGATTGAAAAATTTGGCAAGCTCGACATCCTGGTGAATAATGCGGCCATCACGCGCGACGGCCTGGCCGTGCGCATGAAAGCCCAGGACTGGGACGCCGTAATCCGCACGAATTTGACCGGCGCGCATCTGTGCGCGCAGCAGGCCATGGCCGTGATGATGCGCGCGCGGTACGGGCGGATCATCAACGTGACGTCGGTGGTGGCGCAGACGGGCAATCCCGGGCAGGTGAATTACGTCGCGGCCAAGGCGGGTTTGATCGGATTGACGCGCGCGCTGGCGGTGGAAGTCGCCTCGCGCAACATTACCGTGAACGCCGTTGCGCCCGGATTCGTCGTTTCACCGATGACCGATCCATTGCCGCAGGACGTCAAGGACGCCCTGCTCGCCCGCGTGCCGCTCGGACGCATGGGAACCGGCGCGGAAATCGCGGCGGCCATCGTGTTTCTGGCGAGCGAGGAAGCCGGCTACATTACCGGAGCAGTGCTGGATGTCAACGGCGGCTTGCGGATGGGCTAGGCGCGAACGCCATCATTCGCATATTTCGAGGAAGAACTCAAGAAATCGAACGTGGGATTCAGAGTTAAGTTGACCTGAAGCGGGACCGTACATAGAATATGCGGGGCCTAAATTAGGCATGCGAAGAAGAATCTGAATAAAATAAATAGCCACACGAAGCGGCGCACAGCGCATAGCGGAGGCATAACAGTATGGCCAGTGTCGAAGAACGGGTAAAACAGATTATTGTCGAGCAGCTCGGAGTGGATGAAGGTGAAGTGACTCCCACCGCTTCTTTCGTGGACGATTTGGGCGCGGATTCCCTGGACACGGTTGAACTGGTGATGGCATTTGAAGAAGCCTTTGGAATCGAGATTCCCGACGAAGACGCCGAAAAAATCGCCACGGTGAAGGACGCCGTCGAATACATCCAGAAGCATGCCTCGGCCAAGAAGTAGTTTGCCGGCCGCCGCAACGTCATCAGGAGAGAGTCGCTAACGTGAGCCGCCGGGTCGTCGTAACGGGTGTCGGGCTAGTCTGCGGACTGGGCATCGGTACCGATGAAGTCTGGAAGAACATCCTCGCCGGCAAGAGCGGGGTTCGTTCCATTACGCATTTTGACACCACCGGATTTGACTGCACGATTGCCGGAGAAATTCGCGACTTCGATCCCCTCCATTGGGCTGAAAAAAAAGAACTCAAGAAAATCGGCCGGTTTATTCAAGTCGCGCTCGCGGCCACCGATTTTGCCATGCGCATGGCAGACCTGACGGTCACGCAGGAGATGGCCGAATCCACCGGCGTATACGTGGCCAGCGGAATCGGCGGATTCGACGTGATCGAGCGCGAGCACTCGAAATTGCTGCAGGGCGGCCCCGGGCGCATCTCCCCGTTTTTCATACCCGCGGCGATCATCAATCTGGCCTCGGGGCACATTTCCATCCGTTATGGCGCGAAAGGTCCGAATTCGGCTACGGCCACGGCCTGTTCGGCGTCGGCGCACGCGGTGGGAGATTCGTTTCGCATGATTCAGCACGGAGACGCGGAAGTGATGATCTGCGGGGGCGCGGAAGCCGCGATCACGCCGATGGGAGTGGGAGGTTTCGCGGCGATGAAAGCGCTTTCCACGCGCAATAGCGAACCGGAACGCGCCAGCCGTCCGTTTGACGCCGACCGCGACGGATTCGTAATGGGCGAAGGCGCGGGCATTCTGATCCTGGAATCGCTGGAATATGCGGAGCGGCGCGGCGCGCCGATCCTGGCGGAGATTGTGGGATACGGAATGTCGGGCGACGCCTACCACATCACCGCGCCCGAGGGAAACGGCGACGGTGCGTACCGCGTCATGCGCGCGGCCATTCGCGACGCGAAACTCGAGCCGCAACAGATCGGATACGTCAACGCGCACGGCACCTCAACGCCGCTGGGCGACGCCATTGAAACCAAGGCCATGAAGCGCGTGTTCGGCGAATACGCCAAAAAGATTGCCGTCAGCTCCACCAAATCCATGACCGGACACCTGCTGGGCGGCGCCGGCGGCCTGGAAGCGGGAATCAGCGTGCTGGCCCTGCGCGATCAGGTGCTGCCTCCCACAATCAATCACGAGACGCCGGACCCGGAGTGCGATCTCGATTACGTGCCCAATCACATGCGCAAAGCCAGCGTTGAATACGCGCTGTCCAATTCGTTTGGCTTCGGCGGAACCAACGCGGCCCTGCTTTTCAAGCACTGGGCTTCCCGCTAGACCGCGCCAAGCCCCCAAGAGGTCCGAATGAAAATCGTTGTCTGCGTCAAGCAGGTGCCCGCCAAAGACGCTCCCCTTGTCATTACCGATGGAAACTGGATTCGCGAAACCGACATTGGATTTGAAATGAACGAGCCGGATAGTTACGCGCTCGAGGAGGCCCTGCGCCTGAAGGAAAAACACACCGGGGAGGTGATCGCGGTTTCCATGGGGCCGGACCGCGTGAAGCAGACGATCAAGGAAGCGCTCGCCAAAGGCGCCGATCGCGGTGTGCATATTTCCGATGACCAGGCGCACACGCTCGATCCGCTGAGTTCGGCGAATTCCCTTGCGGCGGCCATCGAACGCGAGAAGCCCGACCTGGTGCTGACCGGCCTGCAGAGCGACGATCAGGGTTTCGGGCAGACCGGCGTGCTGCTGGCCGAGCGGCTGGGCCTGCCCCATGCAACGATCATCATGCAGATTGAGATGAAGGACGGGCAATTCCGCGTGAAGCGCGAACTGGAGGCCGGGTGGTTCCAGTGGGTCGAGTTGCCCATTCCCGCCGTGCTGACCATCCAGTCCGGCATCAACAAAGTGCGCTACGCCACGCTCAAGGGCATCATGGCCGCAAAGAAGAAAGAGATCGCCAGCATCACGCGCGAATCGCTCGGCGCAGCCACGGAACCGACGCAGCGCATCGAGCGCATCTACGTGCCGGTGAAAACAAAAAAGACGGAATTTTTGACCGGCACGCCGAAAGAGGCTGCCGCAAAGCTGCTGGAAAAATTGAAACACGAAGCGCGAGTCCTGTGACCGGGGCGCGGGCGCAGGCAAATAAACGATGAACATCCTACTCATCACCGAACAGCGCGAAGGGCAGTGGAATAAGACATGTTGGGAAACTCTGGCCGCGGCGCAGCAGATAGCCGGGGAAACGAAAGGCCGCCTGGCCGCCGTGGTGATCGGCAAAGGTGTCGCCGCTCTGGCCGGCGAAATTGCCGCAACCCAGGTCGATGAAGTGTTGCTGGTCGAGCATGATCTGCTCGCCGCGTACACGCCGGATGGATACACGGTCGCGCTGCAGCAGGCCATCGCGCAGGCCAAACCCGATCTGGTGTTATTGCCGCACACCTATCAGTCGCGTGATTTTGCGCCGAAGCTGGCCGCATCGCTCGGCAAGGGCATGATTGGCGACTGCATCGGCTACCGCCATGAAAACGGCAAGCTGATTTTTGTGCGCCAGATGTTTCAGGGAAAAACGGCCGCGGACGTGGTGTTCGAAGGCGCGGCGCCGTGGTTTGCGACCTTTCAGGCCGGCGCGTTCCGCGCGGATCTGGTCGCGCAGGGCGCATCCCCGGCAGCGATCACGCTGGTACCTGTGGAACTGAAGCCGGAGCAGATTCGCACGAAGCCGCTGGAAATCTTCCGTCAGGCAAAACAGGCCGTGGACCTGACGCAGGCGCCCATCCTGGTGTCGGTCGGACGCGGCATCAAGGCGCCTGAAAATATTCCGCTCGCCGAGAAACTTGCAAAATTGCTGGGCGGGGAGGTTTCCGCTTCGCGCCCGATCTGCGATGAAGGCTGGCTCCCCATGGACCGCCAGATCGGCAGTTCCGGCCAGACCGTCGCTCCCAAGCTGTATCTCGCGCTCGGTATCAGCGGAGCCATTCAACACGTTGTCGGGATGAAGGGCTCGCGCACCATCGTGGCCATCAACAAGGATCAGAATGCGCCGATTTTTGAAATCGCCGACTACGGCATTGTCGGCGACCTGTTCGAAGTCGTTCCCGCCCTCATCGAAGAACTCGAAAAAACACAAGGAAGTTAGAGGGAAGCGGCTTCGCCGGTAAATTGTTTTTTCCTACACGGCAAATTTTCGGAATTGAGTAGCACAGGCTTCAGCCTGTGCGGGGTTGGTCTTGTGTACGCTGCAGGGAGACATAGGCCAAAGCCTGTGCTGCAAAAGCATCCTACAATTCAGAGGAAGTGAGTTTCTCGACGCGGCGCAGTTCTGGAAAACTCCAGGCCCACAAAGCGGTCACGATAAGCGTTCCCACGCCGCCAAGCACCACGGCGGGCACCGCGCCGAACCATTGCGCGGTCAGGCCGGATTCGAACTGGCCGACTTCGTTCGACGCGCCGATAAAAATCATGTCCACGGCGTTCACGCGACCGCGCATTTCGTCCGGCGTGGCGATCTGCACCAGCGTAGCGCGTACCACGACGCTCACCATGTCCATGGCGCCGACGAATACCAGCGATACCATGGACAGGGTCAGGCTTCGCGAGATGCCGAATAGAATCGTGAAGAGTCCGAACCCCGCCACGCACCACAGCATCGTCGCGCCGGCCCTTCTGCGCAGGGGCCGGTAGGCCAGCAGCAGCGCCATGGCTCCCGCGCCCACTGCCGGAGCCGTGCGCAGCAGTCCAAGCCCCATGGGCCCGGTCAAAAGAATTTCGCGCGCATAGACGGGAAGCAGTGCCACCGCCCCGCCCAGCAGGACTGCGAACAGGTCCAGGGAAATGGAACCCAGAATCAGTTTTTTCTCCATGATGTAGTGAAGCCCCGCGAACACCGTTTTCATGGTGAGCGGTTCCCGCGGGCGCGCCTTGGCCCGCAGCTTGATCTGGAACGTGATAAACGCCGCGCCCAGCGCGGTCAGCATCGAAACCGTGTAGACCGCGGTGGGGCCCTTGGTGAGCCCGTAAATCAATCCGCCGAGCGACGGGCCCAGGATCGTCGCGCCCTGGTACACCGAGCTGTTCCAGGCGATGGCGTTCGGCAAATGTTCTTCGGGGACGATCTGCGTCAAAAGCGCCCGGCCTGTGGGATTGTTGAACGAGCGCACCACACCGAACAGGACCACCACGATGTAGATGGGATAAACCTTGTCCGTTTCAAAGTGGGCCGTGAGCAGCAGCAATCCCGAGCACACGGCAAACCCCGCGTAGCAGGCTATCAGCAGTTTGCGGCGATCGAAGCGGTCCGCCGAATGTCCCGAGACCAGAAACAGCAGGATGCCCGGCGCGAACTGCGCGAGCCCCACCAGGCCCAAGTCCAGCGGCCGCTTCGTGATTTCGTATACTTGCCAGCCCACCGCCACCGACTGCATCTCCATGCCAGCGACGATAAAAAAACGCGCTAACTG
>DATLTA010000049.1:0-17070 GCA_035533775.1 Candidatus Dormiibacterota bacterium
CGGCGCGATGAACGATTTCATGCGGCCCGTGCTGTACGGCGCGACGCATCCCATCACGCGCGCCCATCGAAGTTCCGGAAAACTTGCCCGCGCCGATGTGGTCGGGCCGGTGTGCGAGTCCGGCGATTGTTTCGTGCAGGACTGGCCTTTGGGAAACGTCGCGCCGGGTGACGTGCTCGTGCTGTGGGGAGCCGGAGCGTACGGTTTTGTCGAGGCTTCGAATTACAATTCGCGACCGCGTCCCGTGGAAGCCCTGGTCACCGGGCGGAGCGTCCGCGTAATTCGCCGCCGCGAGACGCGCGCCGATCTGGTTCGCGGGGAGTAAGAAAGCAGGTGTATTGGAATCACCCGCCGCGGCGGACCGTTCTGCGCACCGATTTTACCGCTCGCCCCACTTCATCTTGCTGCGCAGAATCTGGAAGTAGGTCTTTCTCGCCGGACGGACCAGGTATAGTTTTTCCGGCGCTTTCTGCACCAGGATATGGTCGCCTCGCGTAAGCTCGATCCCAACCTGCCCGTCCAGAGTGAGAAAAGCGGAGTCATCTCCCGTCTTGCAATTGATTTCAATTTTTGCGGAGTCGGGAATCACCAGTGGGCGGTTGGTAAGCGTGTGCGGGCAAATCGGGGTGACGATGAACGATTCGACGGTGGGATAAACGATCGGTCCTCCGGCGGCCAGGGAGTAGGCTGTGGAGCCGGTGGGAGTGGAGAGGATCAATCCGTCCGCCTTGTACGTGGTCACGTATTCGTCGTTGATGCGCAGCTCCAGATCCATGATGCGGGCAAGCGCCGCTTTGTTCAGCACGGCGTCGTTGAGCGCGATCTGCCTTCGAATGACGGCGCCATCGCGGACAATTTCCGCCGCCAGCATCACGCGTTCGCTCACGCGGTGCCTGCTGGAAAAAATCTCTTCCAGAATCGGATAGATTTCGTCCTGCGAAACCGTGGTCAGGAAGCCCAGGCCGCCGAGATTTACGGCCAGGATGGGCACCTTGCGTTCGGCCGCCAGGCGCGCCGCCGAGAGCAGCGTGCCGTCGCCGCCCAGCACGATCAACAGGTCGGAGCGCTTGGGAAGCTCTTCGCGCTGCAGGGATTCTCCGGCAAGGGCGCCAATGCAATCGCCCACTTCGGAATCGCAGACCACGGTGACGTCGCGGGCCCGTAACCAGGCGATGAGCGGCGGCACCACGCGCGCGATGTCCTCGCGGCGGGGTCGGGCGATAATTCCGACGGTTCGGATTATTTTCGTGGTGTCCGGCATGAGTTTTGGGCGAGTCCTACTCTAGCATTTATCAGCGTCCGGGTTAGCGCGGTTTTTTTCGCGCGTGAAGAAAGAATTCCCGATTGCCTTCCGCGCCCGTGATATGGCTCGGGCGCACGCCATCCATCACGCCGCGCCCTTCGCCATCGGTTGCGCCATTTGTGTCGCCGATCAGGGTCAGACCGCAGGCCAGCGCCGCGTCGCGCACGCGCTCGATGGCGCGCCGGTGCAGCGCCGCGTCGCGCACGATCCCGCCCGAGCCGATGTCTCCGCGATCCAGCTCAAACTGCGGCTTGATGAGTATCAGGAATTCCGCGGCGAGCCCGCTGGCCGCCGCCACAGCAGGCAGCACCTTGGCCACGGAAATGAAGGAAACGTCGACGGTTACCAGGTCGATGGATTCAGGAATTTGTTCGGGCCGCAGGTTTCGCGCATTCTCTTGAATCCGCGTCACGCGAGGGTCCTGGTGCAGGCGCCACGCCATTTGCTCGGGCGTAACGTCCACCGCGTAGACGTGTCGCGCGCCGTGCTGCAGCAGGCAATCCGTAAACCCTCCGGTGGAGGAGCCGATATCCAGGCAAGTTTTCCCCGATGCGTCAATCCCGAAATCCGTCAGCGCGCCGTCCAGTTTCAACCCGCCGCGGCTGGCATACTTCGGGGAAGCTCCGCTGATCTCAATGTGCGCGTCAGCGGCAATTTGCACCCCGGCCTTATCGCTGCGCGCGCCATTGACGCGCACTTCTCCGGCCAGGATCATCGCCTGCGCCTTCTCGCGCGATTCGGCGAGCCCGCGTTCGACGACCAGCACGTCGAGCCGTCTTTTTTCCGATTTTGGCCTGGAGGGCAAGGCAATTGACCAATCGCGCCTGTGAGTATTGCTGAATTCCCGCTCTGCCGTTCCAGATCCCGTCAGGCGGGGATGAAATCCTCAATTACGCGCGGCGGTGAACGATCAAATCGGCAAGTTCCCGCAGACGGGCGGCGCGCGGGCCGTAGGGTTCCAGTTCCGCCATGGCGCGCGATTCGAGCTCTTTCGCAAATGCTCGCGAAGTTTCCAGACCGTACAGCCCCGGATAGGTCGCCTTTTTTTGCGCGGCGTCTTTTCCCGCCGTCTTTCCCAGGGACGCCGAAGACTCCTCCACATCGAGAATGTCGTCCACGACCTGGAACGCCCAGCCGATCGTCTCACCAAAGCGTTTCAGGCGGGCCACGTTTTCCTCGTCGGCGCCGCCGGCAATCGCTCCGGCGACGAGGGAAGCGCGAATCAGCGCCGCCGTTTTCGAACGGTGAATGTATTCCAGCTCCGCGGGCTGAATGGCGCGTCCTTCGGCTTCCAGGTCCGCGACCTGGCCGCCCACCATGCCGTCCACGGTGCCCGCAGAGGCGGCCACGTGGGCCAGGATGGCCACGCGCCGGCCCGGCTCGATGGGCGCGTTGGCCAGGGTTTCAAAGGCCAGCGTCAGCAGGGCGTCACCGGCAAGAATGGCCGTCGCCTCTCCGAATTTTTTATGGCAGGTGGGCTTGCCGCGGCGCAAATCGTCGTTGTCGAGCGCGGGCAGGTCGTCATGGATCAGCGAGTAGGTGTGAATGAATTCGAGGGCGCAGGCGACCGGCAGCACGGGAGCCGTATCGGGTGAAAAAATGCGCGCCGATTCCAGGCACAGGATCGGCCGGACGCGTTTTCCGCCTGCCTGCACGCTGTAACGCATGGCCGTATGTATCGATGGAGGCTGCACGTTTCCGCCGGGCATCAGCCGATCCAGCGCGGCGTCCACCGCCGCTCGGTCTTGTTCGAAAAATGCGGGAAGGTTCATCAGATGGAGGGTGGCTCGGGCGCGCCGGGCGAGGGCGGCCGGCTAGGAATCTTCCTCGGCCTCGGGATCAAACGGCTCGGCGGCCAATTCGCCGCCGGCCTTTTTGAGCAGAATTTCCACCTTGCCCTCGGCCTGTTCCAGATATTTCTGGCAATCGCGAGAGAGCACCACGCCCTCTTCGAAAAGCTTCATGGCGTCATCGAGCGAAAGATTCGCGCTTTCGAGTTTGCCCACGATTTCTTCCAGGCGCTTGAGGGAATTTTCGAAATCGGGCTTCTTTGCGGCGTCCGCCTTTTTCGTCGATGCTGGATTCGCGGTTGTCATTGCGAGCACTCATTCTAATGCACGCGCAAGAACCGAAACAACCGCTTTATGGTATCTGAGGGATACATGTGCGGTCAGGCGGCGAAACGCCCGGGTTTCGGCGCGGGACACGATTGCCCCAATCCGCACAAAAATGCCGGCGCCACCCGCCGCACGGCTTCGCGGATGGAATACGCATTGCGCAATTCTCCGCTCAGTGTTGCTTGGGCCGTAGTGCCGAGGCTGCTAGAATTGGGCGCCAGGGGACCGTTTTCATTGATCGCGCTGCGATTACTCGGAATCTTCGCGCTCGTGGCTGTGAATGGTTTTTTCGCGGCGGTGGAGTTTTCCCTGGTGACGGTGCGGATGTCGCGCGTGCGGCAGCTGGTGCAGGAGGGACGCGGGCGGGCGAAGATCGTTCTGGACTTGATGGGCAGGTTGGATCGCGTGGTTTCCGGCGTTCAAGTGGGCATCACGCTGGCCAGCCTGGCACTGGGCGCGCTCGGTGGGGAAACGCTTGCCACGATTTTAGGCCCGATGTTTGAGGACATTCCCGGGCACCACACGGTCGTGCTGGTACACGCGCTTTCGCTGGCTGTGGCGTTTACGCTGCTCACGACCATGCACGTCGTGTTGGGCGAGCTGGTTCCGAAGAGCCTGAGTCTGCAGCGCGCCGAGCGCGTGGCCCTGCTGGTCGCCCCTCCTTTCCAATGGTATCTCGGCGTATTCAGTCCCGCGATTACTTTGCTGGAAGGGGCCAGCCGGTGGATCTTGAGCGGACTGGGATTGTCCGGGCGGCCAAGCCACACGCAGGTGCATTCCGCCGAGGAATTGAAGATTCAAATTCAACAGGCTCGCGAGCGAGGCTTGCTGGGATTGGAAGATGAGAAGCTTATCATCGGCGCCATCGAACTGGACAGCATGCAGGTGCGGGAACTGATGGTGCCGCGGCCCGACATGCATTCGGTGATGGCCGACGCTTCCCTGGACGATGTGATGCGCGTGTTCGTGACCTCGCAGCGCTCTCGCCTGCCCGTATTTGAGGGGCCCGGTGAACAAGTGCTCGGGTATGTCCACATCAAAGACATGGTCTGGGTGTTGCTGGACCGGGAACGCCGCGCGGAACAAGGGTGGCCGGCGCCGGAATTCAACTTGCGGCAGATGTTGCATAAAATCGTCATCGTACCGGAAATGAAGCCGGTGAACGAACTGCTTTTGGAGCTGCGCCTGCGCCACGGCTGGATGGCCATGGTGGTCGACGAATTCGGCACCATCCTGGGACTGGTCACTCTTGAGGATGTTCTGGAGCAACTGGTCGGCGAGATCCATGACGAGTACGACGTGATCGAAAAGCCGCTGATTATCGGCCACGGCGCCGATACGGCCATGATTTTCGACGCCTCGCTGAGCCTGCGCGACCTCGAATCGCAGTACAACATTATTCTGCCGGAGGATCCTTCCTACGCCACGGCCGGAGGCTTCGTTCTTGCCAGGCTCGGATTCATTCCCCGCGGGGGAGAGAGTTTTGAATTTGGGAATTACCGCTTCACCGTCGTGGAAATGGACCGGCGGCGCGTGGCGCGCATCAAAATTCAGCGGTTGAAGCAGCCCGGTGAGCCCTCCGCTGCTGCTCCCGCGGCCGGGGCGAAATCGATGCCCGGGAATGCGCGGAAACACGAATGATTCGACGCATCCTTCTCCGCATTCTCTACACGCTGCCCGCGCTGTGGCTGATTCTTACCATGGTGTTTCTCCTGATCCACATTGTGCCGGGAGATCCGGTGCTGCAAATGCTGGGCCAGGACGCGCGCGCCGACGACATTGCCCAGCTTCGCCACACGCTCGGGCTGGACCAGCCGATCGGCGTGCAGTATGAGGAATACCTTGTGGGGCTGGCCCGCGGCAATTGGGGCACATCCATTCGCTATTCCGCTCCGGTCCGCCAGATCGTGCTGGAGCGTTTTCCCGCGACGCTCGAGTTGTCTCTGGCCGCCCTGCTGGTTTGTCTTACCATCGCGATTCCCGCCGGGGTGTATTCCGCGCGCCGCCGCGGAAGCCGCGCGGACCATGCCACTTCGGTGTTCACGCTGTTCGGCCTGTCCGTTCCGAACTTCGCCCTGGGGCCCGTGTTGATACTGATATTTTCCGTGGAAATCGGGTGGCTGCCCGTGTCGGGACGCGGCGGCATCAGCCATTTGATTTTGCCCGCGATCACGCTGGGCGCGGCGCTGGCGGCGATTCTGACGCGCATGGTTCGCGGTTCCATGATCGAGGAACTTTCCAGCGACTACGTGCGCACGGCGCGCGCCAAGGGAATACCGGAAACTTCGGTGCTGTTCCGCCATGCCTTTCCCAATGCCCTGATTCCGATCATTACGATTGTCGGACTGCAGTTTGGATCGTTGCTGGCCGGAACCATCGTCACCGAAACGATTTTTTCCTGGCCGGGTATCGGGCGGCTGGCCGTACAGGCGATTTCGGCGCGCGATTACCCGTTGCTGCAGGGCTGCATTCTGGTGATCGCGCTTTCCTACGTGGTCGTGAATCTGCTCACGGACCTGGTCTATACGGTGGTGGACCCGCGGGTGCGGCTGCAATGAGGCGCGCGAAAAAATGTTCGAAGGCGTGGATGGGAAGGTCATGAGGAAAGAATCGCAGATTCGTCAATTCCTGCGCACCAGCGCCCTGGGACGCTGGGGCCTGGCGGTAACCATTCTGCTCGTGTTGCTGGCGGTCTTCGCGCCGTGGATCGCGCCGAGCAATCCTGCCGCGCAGAACCTGGCGGAGCGATTGCTCTCGCCCGGCCCGCATCACTGGATGGGCACAGACGAATTGGGCCGCGACGTCCTCTCGCGAACGCTGTATGGCGCGCGGGTCTCCATGCTGGTGGGCGTTTCGGTGGTGCTGGGAGCGGGCATCGTGGGCCTGACGCTGGGGTCGCTGGCGGGATATTTCGGCGGCGGGTTCGACCGTTTCGTGAATATTGTCCTGATCAATTCGTTTCTTTCCTTTCCGGGGATACTGCTGGCGATTGCGTTTGCGGCGTTTCTGGGGCCGGGGCTCGACAAGGTGATATTCGCGCTGACGATCACGGGCTGGGCGGGCTACGCGCGCCTGGCGCGCGCGCAAGCGCTGAAAATCCGCGAGATGGAATTCATCGTCGCGGCGCGCTCCCTGGGAGCGTCGCACACGCGCATCCTGCTGCGGCACTTGTTGCCGAACACGCTGCAGCCCGTGCTCATTCAGGCGACCATCGGAATGGCGGGCGCGATACTGGCGGAATCGACGCTGAGTTTTCTGGGGCTTGGCGTGATCGCGCCGACGCCCAGCTGGGGCGCCATGCTCAATGACGCGCGCAACCATCTGTTTGACGCGCCGCACCTGGTCGTGTTCCCGGCGCTCGGAATCATGGCGGCCGTTCTCGCATTCAATCTGCTGGGAGACGCGCTGCGCGACTGGCTCGATCCGCGCACGCGCGCATTTCTGGTGACCATGGATTTGCCGCGATGAATGTTTGCTGCGAAAAAATGTGGCGGGAGGCCCGGTAGGGCAGGCTTCCGCCTGTCTGGTTTTTGCATTTGATGGGAGAGTACAAAAAGATCAGCGGCAGACAGGCTGAAGCCTGTCCTGCTTACTTAAATACGGTGCGAACGATGAGAGAAGGGAACTAACTCACATCGATGATAACTTCCGCGCCACGGTTCGCTCCCAAAGCGCGCGCGGCGTTGCCGCGGTTTATGGCTACCTCGACGAATCCCGCGGAACCAAACAGGGCGACCGGTTCTCCCGGCGCTCCCATACCGAACGTCTGCACGAATTTCCGGACTTCCTTTCCGTTGACCGCAAGTTTGATTTCCCCCGATGTCACGGCGCTCGCCGGAACGTTTCCTACCGTGAGATTCGTCATCAGGTTGCCGAACGCATCCACGCGCAAAATCACCCCTTTGAACCCCGGCCCTTCCGATTTGGCTTTCGGCATGGTGAATCGCACGTAGTCGGTAATGATTTCGCCGAAAGCCTCGGTCTGAAACGCTTTGGAGAGCCATGCGGCGGTCGGCGCGAATACGTCCCGGCCGTGAAACGTGGGGCTGATGGGATTCAAAAAATAATGTTCCGCGGTGATGTGCCGGACGGTGCAGGGCTCGCGCTCAAAAATCACCGAGAGGACGCCGTTGTCGGGCGCGACGAAATACTGTTTTTCTCCGCTGACCAGCAGGGGCCGCCGTTCGGTTCCCACGCCCGGGTCCACGACGACCACATGGACCGTGCGCGGCGGAAAATACTGGTAAGAATTTGCAATGCTGAGCGCCCCATCGAGGATATCGAACTGCGTGACGTTGTGATTGATGTCCACAATTCGGGCGGCGGGGTTGATATTCAGGATAACGCCCTTCATGGACCCGACCAGGTGATCGTGCATTCCAAAATCTGTGGTGAGCGTGACGATGGGATCAGACAAAATAAGTCTCCATATCGGATTTCATTCGAAGAAAATAGTACGAGCGCGCCGCAATTTGCCCCTTACCGCACGCTATCGGACGTGCACTCGCCTGTCAAGGCAGCGTGCCCGAGTGGCTACGTCGCACGCCTCGCATCGGTCGTGCTTTGCGGTTGGCTGGCCCCCGGTCAACCGAGTCACTTCCCGGCGCGCTGGCACCTTGACCGCCTCCTTTTCCAACGATACTCTGGAGGGGAAGCCTGAAGGCTTCGCAACCGCTCCCTGGAAGGCATCGGATGAAACGGGTTTATTTCGATCACAATGCGACGACTCCTGTGGCGCCGGAAGTTCTGGCTGCCATGCTCCCTTATTTCAGCGAGGAGTACGGCAACGCCAGTTCGATCCACTCCTTCGGCCAGGTCGCGCGAGGTGCGGTGGAAAGCGCGCGCGTTTCGGTGGCGGCGCTGCTGGGGGCGCAGGCCGGAGAGATCATATTCACAAGCGGCGGCACCGAATCGAACAACCAGGCCATTTTTGGGGTTGTGGCGGCGGCACCGGGCCCCGCCAAGCACGTGATTACAACTTCGGTGGAGCACAATGCCGTGCTCGATCCCTGCCGGGTTTTGGAGAAGCGCGGAATCGGCGTGACCGTGCTGTCGGTGAATTCCGAAGGCCTTGTAAACCCGGAGGATGTGCGCCGCGCAATTCGTCCTGAGACTGTGCTGATTTCCGTGATGCTCGCGAACAACGAACTGGGGACCATCGAGCCCATCGAAGAGATTGTCAGGATTGCGGCGGAGAAGGGCATTATTGTCCACACAGACGCCGTGCAGGCGGCCGGAAAGATTCCGGTCGACGTCGCCCAGCTGGGCGTGCACTTGCTTTCGATTTCCGGCCATAAATTTTACAGCCCGAAGGGCGTCGGCGCGTTGTACGTTCGAAAGGGAACACCTGTGCAACCGCTGATCTACGGCGGGCATTCCGAGCGCAGCCGCCGCCCCGGCACCGAAGACGTTGCCAGTATCGTGGGCCTGGGAAAGGCCGCGGAACTGGGGCGGGTACGCATGCAGGAAGACGGCAGCCGCGTGGGCGCGCTGCGCGATCGTCTGGAGAAAGGGCTCCTCGACCGCATTCCCTACGCGAAGATCAACGGCTCGCATCTGCACCGGACTCCGAATACGACCAACCTGACCCTGCCGTTTGTGGAAGGCGAGGCCATGGTGATTGCCCTCGACCTGAAGGGCATTGCGTGCTCCACGGGCGCGGCGTGCGCTTCGGGAGCGATCGAACCGTCCCACGTGCTGACGGCGATTGGATTGCCTCCGGCAGAGGCCCACGCGACCCTGCGCCTGAGCCTGGGGCATCAGACCACTGACGCGGAAATCGATTTCGCGCTGGATACGATTCCTGCCGTGATCGAACACCTCCGCGATCTTTCCCCCACCTACAAGAAACCTGCCATCGCGTGATTTGACGGTATACTAGAGCGATGGAATTAAGCCACAATTCGAATGCTGTGCCTGCGGCCGCGCCCATGACCGCGGTGGCCATGAGCGGCGGCGTGGATAGCTCCGCGGTTGCGGCGATCCTGATGGAGAGCGGATCGCCGGTCGTGGGCCTGACCATGCAGCTTTGGAACCAGCGGCGCCTTCCGGAACTGGACCGCGCCGGCGCCGGCGGCCAGCGCTGCTGTTCGATCGACGATGTCTACGACGCCAAGCGCGTGGCGCAGCATCTCGGCATGCCGCATTACGTGGTGAATTACGAACAGCGGTTCGAGGAAACCGTGGTGCGTCCCTTCGTCGAGGAATATCTTTCCGGGCGCACGCCGATCCCGTGCACGTTGTGCAATAACCATGTGAAGTTCGATCCGCTGCTGGTGACCGCGCGCCAGATCGGCGCCGAGCGCGTGGCGACGGGCCACTATGCCCGCATTCGCCGGAACGAAACGACCGGGCGCTATGAATTGCTGCGCGCGGTGGATGCCGCCAAGGACCAGACGTATTTCTTGTTCGGGCTCACGCAGGAGCAGATGTCACGCACGGACTTCCCGCTGGGCGGGCTCGAGAAGACGGCCGTGCGCGACATCGCGCGCCGCGCCGCGCTTCCCGTGGCGGAAAAGGCCGAAAGCCAGGAAATCTGCTTCGTGCCGTCGGGAAACTACGTGAAATTCATCGACGCGTACCTGGGCGAGCGCGGGCAATCGCTGCCGGAAGAAGAGGGCGACCTGGTCACGACCACGGGGGAAGTCATCGGGCGCCACCGCGGAGTGCACCGCTACACGCTGGGGCAGCGCAAGGGGCTGGGCGTGGCGGCCGGGCGGCCCCTCTACGTAGTCGAACTGGATCGCGCGGCCAACCGCGTCGTGGTTGGCGATGATGATGAATTGCGCTCGGACACTTGCGAAGTGGACCAGGTGAATTGGATTTCGTTGCCGCGACTGGAATCGCCCGTGCGCGCGGCGGTGAAAATTCGCCACCGGCACGATCCTGCCGAAGCCACCATTGAGCCCCTGGAATCCAACGGGCCGGCGGGCGTGCGCGTGAAATTTGACCAGCCGCAGCGCGCCATCACCCCGGGACAGGCTGCGGTATTTTATTCGGGCGATGTGGTGCTTGGCGGCGGATGGATTCGATAAGGTAGGGAACGCAATTCCGGGCCGGGCCGGATCACCGGTCAGGCCCGATCAAACGTCAGGCCAAATAATCCCTCAGGCTAGATAAACATTCCTTCATCATGCTGTTCGACCGGAGGTTCCACGTGTTCGCGACCCGGGCGTTCCCGGCGGATGGTGCGGAAGAATTCGAGTCCCGTCTGAATTCCGCGAATCAGCGCCGTGGCCTGAACCACGGGCCCCAGCACGGTTTCCCGCAGCCGGGATCCCGCATCTTCCACGGCTTCCATAGCGCCCGTCAGAATCTGATCGACGTGGATGAGCTGCAATCGCAGCCGCTCGAGCATTTCGCTCACGATGCGATCCATTTTTTGCGCCTGGCCCCGCGCCAGTCGCGTCAGTTCCGAGGCATCGGAAACGATGCCGGTGATGCGGGGGGAGACATCTTCCACCAGGAGCTGTACGCGGGAGAGAATCGGAGAAATGCGGGTGTTGAGGTCCGCAACCGTCTTTTCCACGCGCGCGGCCGTGCGGCGCATCTGGAGAAAAAGCGCAATAAGGACCACCGCCTGCAAAGCCACCGCAAGCGCGGTCACAATCACGAAAAACGGTATCCAGCTTTCCATGCATTCCCCTCGACGCGATTACTGCGCTTTGGCTTTCTCCCGTTGATACGCTTCCCGGCCGGCATCGACTGCCGCGGAAATATTTTCCTTCTGGCGCGAGGCAGCGCTTTTGCCCTGCTCGACCAGGTCATCGGCGCGCTCGCGAAGTTCCTTCGCCTTGCGCTGCGTGTACTCCCGGCCTTCATCCGCCTTCTTCGACAGGTATTCGCGTGTTTCATCGCCCGACTTCGGCGCGAACAGAATACCCACCAGCGCGCCGATTCCAAGGCCCACTAGAAAGAAGCTAACTTTTGAACCCGCATTGTCTGCCATGTTGTACTCCTTTTCCAATTCGAAAGTAGCACAGCAATAGGGGAGAAGCAATCCGGGGAATGCCAGGTGTGCAAAAAACGACCCACATTCGCCTTCAGCGGCAGAAATTATAATAATAATTAACAGAGTGGTTAACTGAAAGCGTCACGAAATGCCGCGCTCGTGCAGGACAGGCTTTAGCCTGCCTGGTCTTTGATGAGTGATCAAAAAAGATCAAAGGCAGACAGGCTGAAGCCTGTCCTACTGAAGCCATCTCATAAATGCGCTTTGTAAGTGCGCTTTGTGGGTCGCGGCTTCAGCCGCGACATTCAAAAACTCGAACCAAACATTGGCTTTAGCCCCTGAAGTTCGGGCCAGATTGTTTCGTTGCCCATTTACGAGAAGGTTTCCCTGGCGCAAAACACGCTTTGCCCGGAGTTGCAGCTAGCGCTTTGTCTCCGCAAGGTGCGCGGACACGCGCTCCGCCAGCGGCCTGGAAACGACCCTGGCGATCTGTTCGACGCTTGCCGAACGCAATTGGGTGATGCTACCAAAACGCCGCAAAAGTTTTTGGGCCGTGCGCGGGCCGACGCCCGGAATATTCTCAAGTCCTGTCTGGATGACGCGCTTGGACCGGCGCTGGCGGTGAAAACCCACGGCGAACCTGTGCGTTTCGTCGCGAATCTGCTGGATCAAGTGCAGGATGGGGGAGTGGCGCTCCAGGCGGATGGGCTGGTCCTCCTGCCCCAGAACGTAAATAATTTCCTCCTGTTTGGCAATGCTGGCGACAGCCTGATTGATGACTTCCAGCTTTTCCAGCGACGCGGCGGCCGCGTGAAGCTGGCCCAGACCGCCATCGACAAGGATAAGGCTCGGGAAAGGCTTCTTCTCTTCCTGGAGCCGCCGGTAGCGGCGCTCGATAGTCTCCCGCATGCTCGCAAAATCGTCATTTCCCCATTCGCCGCGAATGATGAATTTGCGGTAATCGGATTTTTTCATCCGGCCGTCTTCCCAGACCACCATCGAGGCAACCGTGTCCGAGCCTTGCAGGTGGGAGATATCGAAGCATTCGATGCGGCGGGGAGGCTCCGGCAGGCCGAGCGCCTGTTCGAGCGCCTCGACGATCGCCTTGGAACTGGGTTTCAGCACGCGGAATCGCTGTTCGAAGGAGTGGCGGGCGTTTTTCTCAACCAGCTCCAGAAACGCGTGTTTCGCGCCGCGCTGCGGCATCAGGATCTCCACGCGGTTTCTGGGCGGTTCCAGATGCGCGCCGCGATCGGTCAGGATCGTTTCCAGGATTTCGCGGTCCTCGAAGTCCATGGGAACGTGGATGGCGCGCGGCAGGTACGTGGCGTCAAGGTACAGCTGTTTCAGGAGCGAGGAAAGAAACTCGGCGGGCTCAAACTCCTCGAGGTTTTCCCAGTAAAAATCGCGCCGGTCCACCACGCGGCCGCCGCGAAGATGAAACAGATTGACCGCCACCAGGGGCGGTTCGGCGTGCCAGGCCAGCACGTCGATGTCGTCGCCCTCAGCCGCGGCGATTTTTTGGCGCTCCTCGATCTCCGCGAGCGTGCGCAGCAGGTCGCGATACGCGGCGGCTTGCTCGAATCGCTCGGACTGGGAAGCTTCGAGCATGCGGGATTGCAGGCTTTGCATGAGGTCCCCGCGGCGGCCTTCGAGGAACATGCGCGTGTCGCGCGCCGACTCCGCATATTTCTCATCCGTTGCCAGTCCTGGCACGCACGGGCCGTGGCACCGGCGAATGTAATACTGTAGGCAGGGGCGCGGGTGCGGGCGTCCCAGGTCCACCGTGCAGGAGGGCACGCGAAACGTTTTGTGAATGAAATGAACGATCCGGTAAGCCAGGCTGTGCGGGAAATAGGGTCCAAAGTAGATCGAGCCGTCTTTTACCAGGCGCCGCGTCACATAGACGCGGGGATATTTCTCGAACGCCGTGTAACGGATGTACGGGTAGGTCTTGTCGTCGCGCAGCAGGATATTGAATTTGGGCTTGTGCTGCTTGATCAGGCTGTTTTCCAGCGCCAGCGCCTCGCGTTCGTTATCCACCACGATGTATTCGATGTCGGCAATCTCGCGCACCAGCGAGCCGGTTTTCGCATCGTGCCAGCGCGACTCCAGGAAGTAGGATTTCACGCGGTTGCGCAGGGACCGTGATTTTCCCACGTACAGAATGTTACCCAGGACGTCCTTGAACAAATACACTCCGGCATCGGTGGGAAGCAGGTCGGCTTTTTGTGCGAGTTCCATTGCGGGAGTAGAATGAATCGTGGCTTTGCCCGCGTCCGGGGCAACTCCCATGATAGCAAAGTGAATCCTAATCTGCGCGGAACCTGAGATTGCTGAAACGCCTACTTCTTGTCCTTGTATTGGCCGCTGTCACTCGTCCGTTGAGCGCGCAGCAGATTTCTCCGTCCACCCCGCCTCCGCCGCCTCCCCCCGAAGCGCCGAAGGCTCCGGCCGCGCAGCCCATCGATCCCTCCACGCCTCCGCCCCCACCGCCTGCGGAGCCGCCTAAACCGCTGTTTGACCCGTATCACGCTCAAAAAAACATTAATGTCGGGACGTTCTACCTGAAAAAAGGGATATACGACGCGGCCATCAGCCGGTTCAAGGAAGCGTCCCGCGACCAGCCCGGATTGGCCGAACCGTGGAGGCTGCTGGGCGAAGCTTACGAAAGGAAACACGCGTATCCCAATGCCGTCGCAGCCTATAAGAAATATCTGGAAATATTTCCAGACGCGAAGGACGCGGGAAAAGTGACGAAGACCGTTTCCGATCTCGAGGAAAAGATCGGCAAGAAATCTACGAAAACTTCCACGCACTAAGAAATCGCAAAAAATGATGCACAAGGTGTTTTAGCGGCGCGAACACTCTTGCCCGTGCCGCCCCGCTTTTTCCGCAACCTGGTAAATCGCAATCCCTGCGACAAGCGGAGATAGTTCGGAGCGCGCGCAAGCCCGCGCTGCTAGCGGAGACGCTCGAGAAACTTTCGGGCGCGGGCGTAATCCGCAAAACGTTTTTCCTCGGCGCGAAATTCCGGGGAATGCGCCTGCAGTCCGCAGGCCGCGGCGCGCAAGGGATGCTTCACGTGGAGCATTTCGTGATAGAGGATGAATTCCACGGCGTAGGACGGCACGCCGGGATGATCCAGCCGCTTGTTCATGACAATTTGGCGCAGCGAAGGATCGAAACACCCAAACTGCGAACGCCAGGGGCGCGCGCTCCAGCCGAGCCTCGGGCGGGGCAGGCGCCCTCCAAAGTAGGTGGCGTTGAGCGCGGCGAACATGGGCGCCAGGTCATGGGCTGCGCCGCCCGGATTGTGCTGGATGCGGCGCGCGCGCGTGCGGCGCACGCGCGCGATGTGCCGCCGCGTGGAGTGCGCCAGCGCAAACTGGCGGTAGAGATCGCGCATCTCATTGGGGACGCGGCGGCGATACATTTGTGCAAGCAAAATGGCCGCGGCAGCCTCAATCACCGGAATGGGGGCGTCGCGCAAAATGTCCGACAGGCGCACGCGCGCAACGTCATCCCGCAATCGCATCGTGTGCGCCAGGTTGGCATAGGGATACAACTCCACGTGGAATTGCGGCGGGCGCCCCTGGCATCCCAGGCGCGTGAAAATGCGTTGAAAAATGCGGTGGCCTCCCGCAAACACCGATGGCCGACGCCGTTCCGTTTTTGCCTGGCGCAGCGGCGTCACGATTGTTTGCGCCGGACCGGCGGCGGCGACATCTCTTTCATGTCCATTTCCACTTCCTTGATGGCGTCCTGGGTGCCCTCGATGGCGTCGTCGAGGTTGTCCTTATACGTTTCCCTTTCCGGGCCATTGGCGGAAAGCTGCTGCAGGTAGGGAAGAAATTCCTTGAGCCGCGCCTGCATGGTTTTTATGCCCTCGCGGATGTCTTCCTGTTTCTCGACGCCGAGGTCGAGCAGGTCGGTGGCGTCGTCAACGCAGCCGATATAGCCGTTAAGCAGGCTGTTGAGGCGGTCGGCGCGGTGCCGCTCGGCGGGGTCTATGTGCGCAAGCTCGTACTGGATCTTTTTGATGCGGTCCTGGGCGAATTTCATGAAGAGCACGATGCGCGGGCCGGTCGTTCCCGCGTCTCGAATCTTGTCCGCCTCGGCATCACTCAGGTAATCCTTTTTTTGCGGGGAAGCCGGGCGGGGGGGAGGCGCGGCATGCAGCACGGTGGCCAGCAGCAAGAATGCGGCTGGTGTGGCGATCGCTCGCAGGAAGCGGCTCACGGCTGTTCCTCCTTTGGATGTTGTTTCGGCGTGCGTGGGAACAGTGCGTCGATTAGGTCGTTTTGCTGCTGGATGAGGTCGTCGCGGACGGCGCGGAAAAAGGGGCGCTTATCCACCGGGATAGTGAAAATCAGATCGCCGATATGCCGGATATTTTCTCGAAGGCTGATTTGCAGCTGCTTAAATCCATTGGGTTTCTTCTCGGCATCGATGCCGGAGGCTTGCAATCCCGCGAAGGTTTCACGAACTTCGTCGCGGTATTGATGCAGGGTGCGTAGCGCCGCCACGTCGTCGCCGGTCTTCAACTGCTTTTTGGCCAGATTCACCTGATCGCCGCCGAATTTTGCCAGGTCGCGGGCCTTTCGCACCGGGTCGGCCTCATGCTGGTACTGGTCGATTCTTTTGTTCAGACGGTCCTGCGCGGCCAGTGGCGCGCACAGGGCCAGCGCCAAAACTACGGCGGCCCGGATTCTCAGCGTTGCGGAGGAATGCATCGCGTTACTTCTTTTTTTTCTTCGGAGTTTCCCCAAGGTCGCCCTGCAAGGCAATGATGCGATGGCGAGCCTGGAAGTCCTGTGTGTCATGCTGCCCATTGTCCTGGTCGAGAAACTTCTGATACGCATCCATCGCCTCGGCCCTTCGTAAAAGCTTATCGTAACAGATGGCGCGAATAAACCAGGAACCCGGTTTTGGCGGTTCGAGTGCATCCAGCCGGTCCATCGCGGCCAGCGCCGCGGAATAATTTTCATTCAGAAACAGCGCATTCGCCAGATCGCTCAGGGTGTCTGCGTCCTTCGGAAACCGGTGGTTCACCTGGCCCAGGATGTTGATGGCCGCAGGGTAATTGCGCAGTTCGAGCTCGACATGCCCGAGCCATCGGGCCAAGTCCTCGTCCTGCGGCGATTGGCGAATCGCCTGCGTCAGCACTTCGGCGGCTTTGCTCCATTCTTTTTGCCGCGTATAAATATCGCCGCGCATTTTCAGGGTTTGCATGGTGGGTGCGGAGCCCGCCTGGGCGAGATCGAGTTCCGCGAGGGCATCGTCCAATTGATTGAGATTTAACAGAGTGGAGGCGCGGTCGAAATGGGCGGCCCGGTCCGTGGGATTCAGTTTCAGATAGTCGGCCAGAGCGCCGCTTGCGTCCTGGTATTTCTTTTGCTCGAGCAGGGCATTGGCAAGCCCCAGGCGCGCCGCCGCGACGTCTCCACGCACCGCGATGGCCATCCGAAATTGCTTTTCGGCGCCGGCCGCGTCGTTGGTACGGAGCAATGCGCGGCCCAACGCAAAATGTATCTCGTAATCGTTGGGAGAAAGCGCCAGCGCGGCGCGATATCGCTCGATGGCTTCCGGGAGCTTGCCGGCGTGTTCGAGCGAGAATCCTTCCAGGAATCGCGGGCGGCTTTCCCCGGGCTTCAGTTCGGAAGCGTGGCGAAAGGCCTCGGCCGCCGCCGCCGGAT
>DATLTA010000050.1:0-8211 GCA_035533775.1 Candidatus Dormiibacterota bacterium
ACCTCGTACAGCACTTTCAACCGGTCCCGTTCCTGTTGACTCAACGTGATTCGCTCCGTTTCCATGGGCCCCTCGGCCACCCATGGAACCGGACATTTCTACTTTGCACAAACAGGACATTCTCATTTTGCGGCGACAGACGCACCGAGCATCTTGTGCGGAAGGCATATCCCTCGTAAGATGCCGTCTGCAGTGGCAAATATTCACGAAATCAGTGACTAGAGGTGGCAATGACAATGCAACACTCGCGGCGGGATTTTCTCGGCATTTCAGCTTTGGGCCTCGCGGCAACAATCGTTCCCAAAGACGTAGTCCGTCAAACGTCCGGGACCGTCGAGTCGGGGAAAGAAACTCCGGATGTTAGCGCGGAGATTTCCGTTTGGGTCACCGCCGGCGAAGATCGCTTTGCCGCCGCCCCGCGAGCGGCCTGGCGCTCAGCCCAGCAGACAGGCGCCCCTCAGATCCAATTGGATCCAAGCCAGAAGTTCCAGGAAATTCTCGGATTCGGGGGCGCGTTTACTGACGCTTCGTGTTACACGTTCAACCGACTCGCTCCTTCCGCGCGGGAGCAACTGTTCCACGAGATGTTCCATCCCTCGGAAATGGGACTCAACGTTTGCCGCACGTGCATTGGATCGAGCGACTACTCGACAAAACTCTACAGCTTCGATGACGGCCCAGCCGATCCGGATCTCACCCGATTTTCGATCGAACATGACCGCGAATACATTCTTCCTGTGTTGCGCCAGGCGCGACAGGCGAATTCGGATCTGTTCCTTTTTTCATCTCCGTGGAGCCCTCCCGGCTGGATGAAGTTCAACGGCACAATGCTGGGCGGATCCATGCGCAATCATTACTTCGCGGTCTACGCGAATTACATGCTTAAGTTTCTTCAGGGTTATGCAGCCGCGGGCGTTCCCGTGCAGGCGGTTACATCGCAGAACGAAGTGGATACAGATCAGGATGGCAGAATGCCCGCTTGCATCTGGCCTCAGGAGTATGAAATTGCCTTTGTGCGTGACCATCTGGGTCCGCTTTTAGAAAGCAGCGGATTGCCCACTAAAATCTGGATTTTGGACCATAACTACAATTTGTGGGGACGCGTCACGGACGAACTGGAGGACGACAAGCTTCGCAAATACTGCAATAGCATTGCTTGGCACGGCTACGTGGGCACTCCCGACATGATGAGCAGAGTCCATCAGGCCTATCCTGAGGTTGAGATGCATTGGACCGAGGGCGGGCCGGACTATACGGACCCGAACTATGCGACAGATTGGTGCAAGTGGAGCGAGACTTTCGTTGGGGTTTTGCGCAACTGGTGCGGCTCCATCACATCGTGGAATCTGGCCCTTGATGAGCGTGGCCGCCCGAATATCGGACCGTTCTCATGCGGCGGTCTCGTCACAATCGACTCGCGGACCAAGCAGATCTCGCGCAGCGGACAATACTGGGCCTTTGCCCATTATTCGCGCGTCGTCCGTCGCGGAGCTCATCGTTTTCACTCCCAAAACTCGGCCGTTGACCTTCAACACGTCGCCTTTCAAAACCCGGACGGCCAACAGGTGCTCGTCGTTACCAACCCTGGACCAGCAACAACGATCGAATTGCGCCTCGCGAATGTGGCCGCCCCAATTTCATTGAAGGAAAACTCAATCACCACTCTCGCCTGGCGATAAGCGCGTATCCTGGGAAACCGCTGCGTTTATGGGGTGAGCCGACATTACTCAGCGTTCTACGCGGGTTACGGTGCGATGCGCGCCTCCAATTGCAGCGATCGATGGCGAAGCGGCAGATTCGTATCCGCGCTCGTCCACAATTTCAGCAGAGGGGCCAGCGCCGTTCTTGCTTTCTCACGGTCACCCTGCGTCAAGTAATCCTCGGCGAGGATGTAGCGTGCCTCGAGGCTGCGTTGCTGCGGTTCCCACGAGATAAATGTTGGGGCAATCATCAGAACCTTCTCGTACCACTGAACGGCAGATCCGATTTGTCCGGCCTTCTGATAGGCGTGGGCCATGGACTCAGTAAGCAGGTCAACCGTGGTATGGTCATCGTTCGGGACGGGCGGTGGAATCAAGCCGAGAGCCTTCTCCGGATTCCCTTTTGCCAGGGCAATTTCGGCCTGCAACATGTGGATGAGTTTTGTTTGCTGATTGTCCCGCGCGTCCACCAGCGGAGTGATGGCGCTCAGAATTCTTTCCGCCTTGTCTATCGCGCCCGCGCGAGCGTACTCCTGTCCGACGAATGTCCCGTAAACAACCTTAGGGCCGATACCCTGGAACGACGCCATGGCAGCGTCAAGTTCCGCGATCTGTTTTCTGCTGTTTCCCTGGCCGCCAGCGATTACTGCAAGCATATAATGAACCCTGGCCATGCTGAGGTCTTGATGCTCATTAGCGTCGATTGTGAGGGCATCCTCAAGGCGGCGCTGAGCGCTCGCGTACCGCCCGCGATAAAGATCCAAAAACGCGAGTGACCGCAGGCCGTTCTCGCGCGTTTCCGGTTTCGCTAAAAGCGCTGTAAAAACCTGCTCCGCCTTTTGCTGCTGCCCGTCTTCCACCAGTGCGAAGCCGTATTCCCTGTTTGTATTTCCGGCCGTCAGCCATTGGGGTTCAAGCTGAAACGCCCGCGTATAGGCGTCAAGGGACTTCTGAAAATCGCCCAAACTGTCGTAGGCAGTGGCCATCTCGACATAAGCCGTGGCATCGTCCGGCGCAACGCGCAGGATTTGCTGGTATTGCGCGATGGCCTCTTTTTCGCGTCCGTGCATGCGCAACAAGTGCGCGTAGCTGGTCAGCATATTCCAATCATTCGGATACTGGCTCAGATAAGTCCGGTAGAGGCTGGCCGCTTCGTCAACGTGATTCAAATCATCCGCGTACTGCGTGCGGATGATCATGCGTTCGCGATGTGTGGCGCGCGTGGAAAGGGCGAGTGCTTTTTCGTATTCCTGCTGTCCGAGGGCCTGCTCGTTATAAATATAGCTGCAATACGCACTGCCGAGCGCCGCGTGGGCCATGGCGAAGCCGGGATCGATCGCGACTGCGGAACGGAACAGTGGCATGGCGTCATCAAATTTTCCTTGCTGCCACAGCGACATGCCGTCGGCATAGTCCTTCAGCGCAGCCAGCGATTTCGTGGTCACCTGGGGCAGGGGGCGGTCGGCGGCGTGAATTTGGTAGAGAGATTCGCCCAAATCCGCGCGAATTTTGCGTGACAGCGCATCCAGGGCGTCCAGAATGTTGCCTTCGCCATTCGAGCGCTCCGTATACGAACGCAGCGTCGCGCCAGTCCGTGGATCGATCAATTCCGCCGTGAGCGCGTATTCCTGCCCGGTCCGCGTGATGCTGCAAGCGATCAGCCCGCGGATATTTTCGCGCTGGCAGATTTCGCGGCCCACGGCGGGCGTGATCCGCGTGCTCGCGGGCCGGCCCATCCGCTTGAGCACCGGCGGCAAACGCAGTCGGGAAAATACGTTTGCGTTGCGCGACTGTTCCAGGCTAACCGAAAAGGCCGTCTGCAGCGCCTGATCGAATCGCGGATCGCCCGTGTCGTTTTCAAAGTCCGCCACCAGCACCGAATCCTTCGAGTTGAATAAAAACGCGGGTCGCTGTCCAAGCAGCCACGTAGCCACGGCCGCGACGAACGCCAGAGAAATCGCCGTCGCGCCTATCCAAAATTTCCACCGGCGCGGGACTGTTCCAACGGGAACAACGGCCGCCGCGGCTTGCGATGCATTTTCTGCCGGGAATGCGGAGAGCGGGCGCGTAATTGGTCCGGTCGTGCGGACCGTGTCCAACTCGGGAACCGCGGCCTGCGGCGCGCCATTACTTCCATTGCCTCCGCCGGAAAATTCAGCCGTCGCTAGAAAGCGATAGCCGCGGCGTGGAATTGTCTCGATGTAGCGCGGCTCTTCGGCGTCGTCGGAAAGCGCCAGGCGGAGTTTCTTGACGGCGGTGTTTAATCCGTCCTCGAAATCAACGAATGTCTCATTGGGCCACAGGTGCTTGTGCAGTTCGGCGCGAGTGACCATCTCACCCTGGCGCTCCGCCAAGGCCGCCAGCACCTGCAGGGGCTTTTCCTGGACGCGGATTTTCGTGCCGTCTTTTCGGAGGACACCCGCGCGCAGGTCCGCTTCGTAGGGACCAAATCGCAGGACGGGCTGGGCCGGCGAAATCTCCACTTCGTAACGCCTCGGTAGATCACAGGGGACGCGAACAATATAGCATGGCAGGCAAGCTGCGAGGCAAAATTCAAAGCCCTGTTGTTAACTATCTCTAATATCAGCGCCTTGGCTGTACAGAAACAGTTCAGCGACAGTTCAGATGCCGTACATTGACTTCCTTATCGCTCCGGTAGCAGAGTGTGCGCCACGTCCTCAGAGGGTTTGTGTTCATTGAATTTTGAGCGGAATTTTCAGGAGAATCTTCAGGCGGTTTCGCGCCCGCAATTCCAAGTTTGCACGAAGCTTTCATGTTGTTCGTTCACATTTTGTCAGGAGGCAACGACGATGAGAATCGCTTTAGCTAATTTCACGCGGCGGGTAGGGATGCTTCTGGCTTCCGCGGCTTTTGTTTTCACGGCAGTGTTTGTTTTCTCGGGCGGCGCGGCGGCCGCCGTTTCGGTGCGGACGCAGCAGAAGAAGGCGGCCGCTCCCGCAGCCGTGGCGGCAAAGACGGCTGCGCCTGTTCAGGCGAAGGCGGTCGCGGCAAAGCCCGCGGAATCGGCATCCAAGGGCATGAGCACGGGCATCACGGTCCACGGCCACTGGGTCATCAACGTCCTCACTCCCGGCGGCAAACTCGTCTCCCACACCGAATTTGAGAATAGTCTTCAAAGTGGCGGAATGCTGACCTTGACGCAGGTCTTAGGCCAGCAACTGGCCGTAGGGCCATGGGCCATTTCCCTTGCCGGGACGGGTCAGTGCACTAACCTCTTTACGGGCGGCGGCGGATCAATGCCACGAGGCAGCTGCATTTTGTTGCAGGGCTTCGCGGGGTCGGCCGGGATCAAAGATTGCAATTTTAGCGGCGTCCTTGCAGGGTCGTGCGTGGCCGACATGCCGGCGCCCGCCGCGCTCAATGGCAGCATCAGCAACACGGGTGTCGTCACTGCCGCCACGCTGCAATTCACCGGCGGGACCCTTTTATTGCCTAACGGCGGGAACATCACGCAGGTCGGGACCGTTGTCGTACTCTGTACCAACACTACTTCGCCCTCGGCTTGCGTGGGCTCTGGCGGTGCCGGTGTCCTCCCGTTACTCGGAGGGAGAATTTTCACAATCGGTGCGCCGCCTGCCCCTGTGACCGTGACCGCCGGCCAGATTGTGCAAGTCACCGTGACGTTCAGCTTCTCGTAGGCGGAAACGCAGCCGGAGAAGCTGGCGTGCTGGCTTGGCTGAGGGATTTGGCCGGATATTTTCGCAGAACACGAGGGAGCGAGGGAAGCGTTGGGGAAACGAACAATTAGCCCGAAAGCGTTCACGGCAGCCGCGATTGGCGTTGCTACATTGCTGGCCACGCTCGTTTTCTTCCTCTATCCCGTGGTGCCACGCCATGTCCATGTTACCCGCCACGGCGAGCAGGCCCGTAACGTCAAACAGGCCCGCAGTCTCGGCGTTCCCGTTTCACCGGGGTCGACTCCGCTCAACACTGAAACCGCCGCGACAGATGCGGGCTTGCCCTCCGCAGGAGCATTCGGGGCGCAACAATCTCTGGGCAAAAAAACGGCCGCTACAAAACCGATTTCTCCGGCCACACGTGCGCGACTCGTGGCGAATTACGGGAAGCTGCCGCTGGCGTTTGAGGCGAACCAGGGCCAGACCAACGCGCAAGTGAAATTCCTTTCCCGCGGATCAGGCTACACGCTTTTCCTCACGCCCACGGACGCGGTTCTCTCGCTCGTGCAGCCAACGAGGCAAAAAAGGGCGGGGCTCCCTGCTGTGCCGGGACAAGTTCCCGCCGCCGCAACCAAGCCGATGCAAGCGTCGGCGCTGCGCATGCGGCTGGCTGGGGCGAATGCGCATCCGCAAATCCAGGGTCTCGATGAACTGCGGGGCAAGAGCAATTATCTTCTGGGCAACGACCCAAAAAAATGGCGGACGAACGTCCCGAATTACGCGCGCGTGGAATACCGCAACATCTATCCGGGCGTGAACCTGGTCTATTACGGAAATCAGGGCCGGCTCGAAGATGATTTCGAGGTCGAGCCGGGCGCAAACCCGCGCGTGATTCGTCTGGAAATTTCGGGCGCGAAAAAAATCACGCTCGACCGCGCGGGCAATGCCGTGCTGAGCGTGCCGGGCGGGCAAGTGGTCCTGGAAAAACCCGCGATTTATCAGCAGCCCAGCGGCCGCGACGCGCCGCAGCAAAAAATCGGCGGGCATTACGTCGTCGAAGCGCGCAACCGCCTCGGCTTCGTCCTCGGCGCGTATGATCGCTCGCGGCGCGTCGTCATCGACCCGACACTCGTTTATTCGACATACCTTGGCGGCAATAGCATCGATAATGCTCAGGCCGTCGCCGTGGACGCAAGCGGCAACGCCTACTTGACCGGCCTTACAGAGTCCTCGAATTTCCCGGTATCGATTCCCCCGGCTCCAGTCGCCTATCAGCCCATCTGCCCAAGTTCGTGCAACATCAACGCCGTCGCTTTTGTCACGAAAATCGACACGACCCAGTCGGGAAACGCCTCCCTGGTATATTCGACATATTTAGGACCAATCGGCGATCCCACATTCACATTCACCATTGCCAACGCCATCGCGGTAGATTCATCTGGCGAGGCCGTCGTTGCCGGGTCAACCGATTCGGCGCTGTTCCCGACGACATCGGGCGTGGTGGATCAAAATTACCAGAGTCAGTCGTCCACTGGCGTGGCGCAAAGCGCCTTCGTTTCGAAACTTAGCGCCGATGGCTCCAATCTGATTTTCTCGACGTATTTGGGCGGGACGGGAATAGACCAAGCCGCCGGGGTCGCGCTGGATACTTCCGCGGATGTTTATGTCGTCGGCGATACATCAACTCCCAATCTGGCGACCCCCGGGGTTTTTTCGCAAGGAGCGTCGCTCATCAGCGGTACGTTCGGCGGCTTCGTCGCGAAGCTCAACCCAACGGCGACCGCACCATTTATGTTCTACGCCTACCTCAACGGCGGGGGCGCCAGGGCGAACGCTGTCGCTTTAGACGCCTCGGGCAATGCGTATGTCGTCGGGAATGCCAGTTCCGCCGCGTTCCCTACCACGCCGACCGCCTTCCAGTCCACGTTCACGGGCGCATCCAACGGGGCTTTCGACGCTTTTTTCTCCGTCATCAGCGCGAACGGGTCCGCCCTGTCCTACTCGACGTTGCTTGCGGGTTCGGGATTCGGGAGCGTCATTGCGAATGGCGTCGCCGTCAACCCGGCGACCGGAATTGCTTACATCACTGGCTCGTCCGGCGCGGCTGTTGGTTCAACCGGGACAGAATTTCCAACGACCTCGAATGCAATTGGCGCAGCAGCGAAAGCGTGTGGCACGCCAACTCCGAGCTTCACACCATGCCCTTCGATGTTCGTCGCGAGCATTGACCCGAGCAAGAGCGGATCAGCGTCTTTGGTCTATTCCACGTACCTCGGCGGAATCTTTCCCAATGAAGGACCGGCGGGAGATAACGCCAACGCCATCGCCGTGGACGCTCTCGGCGACGCGTTTGTCACCGGCGACACCGCTTCTACGGACTTTCCTCTTCCCAATGTGCCTCTCGGCCCAAATCCGATTCAGAGCCAGCCTCCGTGCCCTGCCGCTCAGTTGAACTCCTGTTTCGCTACCAGCGCGTTCCTCGTCGAGCTTCCTCCCGACGCGTCCTCGATCACGTATTCGACCTATCTCGGCAATCCGGCTACTTTCAATTCGTCCGGGCAGGCGACTTTTTCGCCCAACACGAGAGCCTTCGGGATCGCCCTGGACAGCACTGGAAATGCCTACATCGCGGGCGCTGCTAATCCGGGAAGCATCCTGACGACCTCCAACGCTTTTCAAATCAGTGCTCCTTCAAAAGGCGCGACCAACGACAGCGCCTTCTTGGCAAAAATCGGCACGGGTACGTCATCCGCGGACCTGTCGATTGTCGCTGCGGCGTCTCCGAATCCAGTCGCCGTGAGCAGCAACCTGACGTACACGTTAACGGTGACCAATAACGGGCCATCCAACGCGACGGGAGTCACACTCACGGA
>DATLTA010000051.1:0-2790 GCA_035533775.1 Candidatus Dormiibacterota bacterium
TCTCGGCGCTTGGATGGTTTGGTCGTTTTCGTTGGAAAAACCGCCGGCCCGCACGGTTCCGCCACTCCGGCGGCCGGAAGATGCAATGGCCACGCCGTTGCCAAACCCAGCGCTGGCGACGATTCCTTTTTCGCCTTTCGCGCCGCCACTGCCGTTCCCGTATCCCGGACCACCGGGCAATGCGGGATTTCCAAATCGTCCAATATTGACTCGCTCATTCGGGTTGCTCGGTCCGGTGACCCCTTCCGGATCGCCGAAGCCTCCGGTTTGTACTTTATCGACCGGTCTTTGGATGGTTGGCACCGCCGAACTGCCGCTCGTCATCAGTCCAAGCTTTACAGGTTCGCGGGGACGCGCGGGCTGGTCCGAAGACACTTCGAACTTCACTTCCTGAAACTTTTCTTTCACATTCGGAAGCTGGGTATCCACCTGCCGCGACTTCGGCTTCGGCGCTTCGATGGGGGGCGCAAAGAATCTGGCCACGTTCAGCTTGGGTGCCGGCTGCTGGACCCGCGGCTGCTCCACCCTGACTTTTGGCGGGGCGGGCGGCTTGGGCTTGGGCACGTCGGGAATCGCGAGCGGCGGACCCTCAATCATCGTCATCATGTAAATCGCCTTCGGCACCATCTGTTGGGGAAACAGCAGAGGAATCGACACCAGGAAAGCCCCCAGGCAGATTTGTAAAGCCAGGCTGGTCCCGAGAGCGCCCTTGCGGAGCTTGGTATTCGGCAAAAGCTCAAAACGCGCACTGACGGGCTTGTTTCCCACCAGAGCCTTCCAGGCATCCGGGTTCGCATTGTGCGATGGATTCCCCGGCCCGAGATGAAGACTTACCTGTGAAAATTGCTGCGCCGTCTTTTTCATATCGTCACTTCGCCTATCATTGAATTCCGTGCGCGTAGAGACAGCTGCTTACCTGTGGCGAAAAAGGTTGTGGCTGGCGCTGCCGCGTCCGGTACAAATGTACTGGGCCGGGTTGGGGGTCTGTATAGGACTTTCGTACTACTGTTTCTTAACCGCCACCTGATCGCAGGGACAGTAGGAAAAATGAACGGAATAACCGGGCCCGGGCGCTGTGGAGCTGGCTGGAGCATGGAGTTCTCGATCGAGTTTTAACTCGGAGGGCAGGGGGCCAGTTTTGGAGTATAGCACTGCAAAACTTCCCGAGCAACAACCCGAGAAACATCGCGTCTGCGCGATCAGGCTTGCCCACACCCCGCACCTCGGTTCCCCGGCATTCGGGCCCGGCCGGCGAGACTTGTTCCCCCATTGCTTCGCGTTTCAAGTTAGGATAATTCAGTTCCCATGCAGCCCATTGCCATCCACGCAGACCGCGCCCTGACTCCCTTCGAAGAAATTTTCGATGCCGTCGTCGTTCTGCAGGGCAGCAGAATTCTGGAGGTGGGGCGGCGGGGTCAGATCGTGTTGCCGCGCGGCGCGCGCGAAATCACGATGAAGGGAGCCTCCATCGTTCCGGGGTTTGTGGATGTCCACATTCACGGAGCCGGCGGACACGACGTGATGGAAGGCACGACCGAGGCGCTGGAGATCATTGCCGCGACCGTGGCGCGCCACGGCACAACTTCGTTTGTAGCCACCACGGTAACGGCCAGCGAAATTGAAACGCGCGAAAGCGTTGCCGGCATGGCCCGCTTCATTCTCAATGCCAGCCAGTATGCCGTGCGCGAACGAAGCGCCGAAATACTCGGAATCCACTTCGAAGGACCGTTCATCAGCCCGGCCCGCCGGGGCGTACACCCTGTGGAATGGATTGTTCCGCCTTCCACCGCGTTTCTGGCGCAACTTCTGAAGGAATCGCGCGGCACGGCGCAGATCGTGACGCTCGCGCCGGAGCTGCCCGGAGCGCTGGAACTGATCGCGGCGGCCCGCCAAGCAGGCCTGGTGGTGTCGCTCGGGCACACGAACGCGAATTACGAGCAGGCGCAAGCCGCCATCGACGCCGGAGCGACTCACGCCGCGCACGTCTTTAACGCCATGCGCCCCTTTTCGCATCGCGACACCGGCGTAATCGGCGCGGTGATGACTTCCCCCAAGGTAAGCGCGGAACTCATCGCCGACGGAATCCATGTGGATCAGGCAGCCATGCGCATGCTGGTGGACCTGAAGACGCCGGAGCGCGTGATCCTGGTGAGCGACGGCACATCCGCCACGGGCATGCCCGACGGGAAATATCAACTTGGAAAATTCAGTGTCAAGGTCTCCGGAGGAGTCTGCCGCAATGCGGAGGGCAAGCTTGCCGGAAGCACGCTCACTCTGGATTGCGCGCTGCGAAATATCGTCGCGCTGGGCGTTCCGCTGCCTTCCGCCCTGCGCATGCTGACGGCCAACCCGGCCCGGCAAATCGGGCTGGGTTCGCGCAAGGGAGTCCTGGCCGCAGGGGCGGACGCGGACCTGGTTTTTCTCGACGACAAACTGGAAATATCCGCAGTGATGACCCGCGGCGCGGGCCTCGAGTAGGAAAGGTTTCCGCCGGTCTTCTTTTGACCTCTTCCCGTATCGCAGGAAATCAAAAAATCAAAATAAGACCGGCGGAAGCGTGTCCTACTTCAGATTCAGGGGAATGTTCAGTTCCGAGGACAGCAGGTAGGGATCAAACGGGCTGCAGGCAAAATAGCGCTCGCCAACCTTGATGGTCGGCACTTTTCGGCGGCCCTTGTTCACGGTCAATACGAGTTCCTCGGCGTCGGGCTCCTCGTCGATGTTCACTTCCTCGAAGTCCACGCCACGTTCACTCAGGAACCGCTTGGCGCGGCGGCAATCCACGCACCA
>DATLTA010000052.1:0-24429 GCA_035533775.1 Candidatus Dormiibacterota bacterium
TACGGCAACTACGACAAGCAATTCGATCAGAGAGAATCCTTTGCTGGAATCACGCATTGCCCTGGAACCGGAATGTTTGATTCTTGTTCCCATCGACTGTCACCGTGGTCTATCGCTGCCGTCTATCCTTACATCTGCAACTGCCGTATCGAACCGTTTGCTTTGAGATGCTCTGCTAAAAAGTGAGCGGGGAGGAACTGAATCGCCCCTCCCCTCATGTTTTTCAAGAAGACTAGCTGAGCGGATTGCTGGCGGATGTTGCCGTTGTCGACAGGTCGTAGCGGATCACGCCGGACTGATCGGTGTAGAAGTGGCGTTGTCCGGTCGAAGTGGACACGGGGTCACCAGTCAAACTATAGGACTCGTCGCCGGTTCCGGCAGTGTAAACGAACGTATAGCCGCTCTTGGTGCCGGCCGCGAGAACCGAGTCGATCAGGTCGGCAGCCGTGGAAGTCGGAGCCGTCGAGGGACCCAAATCGGAAAGCGCCGCGGGATAAGTACCGTACGTGGTGGAATAGGCCACCGCAGACGTATTGATCGTGCGCATCGATCCGACCGCAGAAGCTTCGTTGGCGGCCATCTTCGAACGCAGCAGGTTCGGGATGGCAATCGCAGCGATAATCAGAATGATGGCGACCACGATCAGCAACTCGATCAAAGAGAAACCCTTTTGTTTATTTCGTTGAATCCGCATTTTTTAACTCCTTAGAAAATCGTCATTTGGAATGTTTGGAATCTCATCCCGTACCGGGGATCGCAGTACTATATGCAACTGCCGTGCCATTGCCATTCCATAGGAGTACCCTCCCGGACACAATCTCCTCAACCATCTCACTCAATACCCCTTACAGTCGCCATGAAGGCGTTCCCGGGCAATTTTCCGGAATCGAATCGGGAGGAAACCTCTCCCATAACGCCACAATTTGTCAGTCCGGAAGCCACAACATGGCGTCTATTATCGCCAAGCTGGCGGATTGCAATAATTCCCTGTCCATTTTTGACTGTTCCCAGGAGATCGTGCGGGCATAAGCCGGTCTTAAACTTTCGCTAACTAACACGACAATCACGCGCACGACAATCAAACATCTCAATTGCCTGCCGGCCAGGCAGAACCTAAACTCGTTTACGTTAATTTGCGTTTACATTTTATTGAGGCGGAGCAATCTTCATTCACAATGCAATCCCGGACAAAACACCTGCTTTGTTCCCCCGGCCCGATTGCCTGGTGGGCCTTTGCCACACGCATGGTGCTGCTGTGTGGCGCATGGATCATCGGTCCGCATGCGATCCGCAGCCTCTTGCCGTACGGCTATGAGCTAGGACAGGTGGCCAGGTCGATTGCCCTCGGACAAGGATTCTCTTCACCGCTGCGTACGGTCCATACGGGGCCAACCATCTGGTTCACACCCATCTATCCGTACTTCGTGGCGGGAATTTTCAAAATATTTGGAATTTTCACGGACACCTCGCACTTCGTCATACAAACTTTCAACTGCGCTTTTGCCGCATTAACCGTGATTCCCATCTATAAGATCTCCAGAAAAACCTTTTCCGAGGGGGTCGCGGTTACCGCCGCGTGGGTGTGGGTTTTCCTTCCGACAGCGCTGTTCTTCCCCATCACGTGGATCTGGGATACGAGCCTAACCGCGCTATTTTTCGCCCTCCTGTTCTGGTTGACCCTCGAGATGCGCGGGGCGCAATCGATCTCCGCGTGGGCAGGTTACGGCGCGTTGTGGGGCATCGGAGTGATGATCAATCCTTCGGTTCTCTCGGTGTTCCCTTTCCTGCTGGCATGGCTACTATGGGAAGCGCGGAAAGAAGCCGCGCCTTGGGGTAAATTTGCCGTTTCCACGCTTCTGGTTTTTACGGTCGCCATGGTTCCCTGGACGATCCGCAATTACCGGGTCTTTGGAAAATTTATCGTCCTGCGATCCAACTTCGGCCTGGAATTATGGCTGGGAAACAATCCAAATGTGCCGCAAACATGGTCGCCCTGGATGCATCCCAATGACGATCCGCAGGAGGGTGAAAAATACAAACGCATGGGCGAACTCGCCTACATGGCGGAAAAACAGAAGGAAGCTTTTGCGTTCATGCGAACTCATCCGAAGGACACGGCAAACTTCATTTTTCGCAGATTCATCGACAACTGGCTGGCCGTCACGGACAGTCCGGTGGATACATGGTCGTCCGCGCCCCTCTACCTGAAAGCCTTCATGGCCGAAAACATTCTGTTCGCGCTGGCTACCATGCTGGGAGGCCTGTTTGCCTATCACGAACGGCGCCCGAACGCTCTGCCCTTCGTCATAGTCCTGCTTATTTTCCCACTAGTCTTCTACCTGACGCACACATCCCTGCGCTACCGCTTTCCGATGGACCCCATGATGATAGTCCTGGCTGTCCACGGCGTGGCTTATCCTATTTCGCATTTCCGGCGGCGTTTCGGCCGCCAAACTGACGCGGTTACGCCTGCCGCGTCGATACCAACTCCCTGAACCGCTTCGCCGCCGATTATCGAATATCGTATTTCTTGGAATAATGCCGGAAGGAACGGTAGCTCATCTTGAGGAGTTCGGCTGCGCGCGTCCCCACGCCTTCGCAGTTTTTCAGGGCCGCCACAATGTAGTCCTTTTCCAAGGCCTGAATGTGTTTTTCCAGATCGATTCCATCCTCTGGGATGTGCACATGGCCATTCCCGGAATGAATGTCGATAACTTCCTGCGTCCCCTGATTGCGGATTTTTTCAGGGAGCACGGCCACGGAAATCACAGGCCCCATTTCCAGGGCCACCGACCGTTCGATCGTGTTCTCCAATTCGCGCACATTTCCGGGCCAGTCGTACGCTTCCAGCAAGCTCATCGCTTCCACAGCGATCCCTTCGATGGACTTCTCCATGGACTGGCGGAAACGGTCCAGGAAAGCGCGCGCGAGAAGAGGTATATCTTCCCGGCGTTCCCGAAGCGCCGGTAATTCAATGGGAATGACACTTAACCGGTAATACAGGTCCTCGCGAAACTCGCCCGCCTCGATGGCCTTGTCCAGGTCCTTGTTGGTCGCCGCGATGACACGCACATCGATTTCCGACTCTTCGTTCGAACCCACGGGCCGCACTTTCCCCTCTTGCAGAACACGGAAAAGCTTCACCTGCATTGCGAGACTCATGTTTCCGATCTCGTCCAGAAACAGCGTTCCCCCATTGGCGGATTTGAACAATCCTTCGCGATTGTCATTCGCTCCGGTGAAGGCGCCCTTGACGTAGCCAAACAGTTCGGATTCCAAAAGTGTTTCCGGGAATGCCCCGCAATTGATGGTGATAAACGGCTGTTGGCTCCGCGAACTGTTTTCGTGGACTGCGCGGGCGACAAGTTCCTTGCCCGTGCCGGTCTCTCCCGTAATCAACACGCGGCTGGTTTGCGGCGCAATGGTCATGATCATGTCAAAGATGTCGCGCATGCTTCCGCTACGTCCGATAATCTTGTCCAGGCCAGTGATCCGGCGCAACTCGCGCCGCAGGTAACCCGCCTCGCTCTTGAGGCGCAGGGTTTCATCCACCTGGCGCACGGCGCGCCGCAACTGGTCGACCAGATCATGATCCTTAATTACGTACCGATCTGCGCCGGCATTGATCGCGGCAATAGCCGTTTCCACGGTGGGAACGCCCGTGATCAGCAGAAAATAACTGGAGGGAGAAATTTCCTTGCAGTACTGCAGAATCTCCACGCCGGTCGTATCCGGCATGCGGATGTCGGAAATGACAATGTCGAAGATCTGCGAGGCGAGCTTGCGCCGGGCACTCTCACCGTTCATGGCCACTTCCACGCGATGACCTTCCTTGCGAAATGTGATTTCCAGCAATTCGCAGATCGATCGCTCGTCATCCACAATTAAAAGGTGAGCCATAGTAAACTTCTTTTCCCTTCCCCCACAGATGTCTGCGCGTCAGACGGCGCGCGGCAATTCTACCGTAAACTCCGCGCCATGGTCCTTTTCCGAGGCGACAGTGATTCTCCCGCTGTGTGCCTGAACGACCTGATATACGATGGCGAGGCCCAGCCCCGTCCCTCCTGTAAAGGTCGATTGCAAAGGCTCAAAGATCTTCGCCGCCTGTTTCGGTCCGAAGCCCACTCCCGTGTCGCGGAAGCGGATGCGGACCCAGAAAGGCACGACTTCGATTGAAACGGTCAATACTCCCCCCGAGGGCATTGCGCGCAACGCGTTGTCGGACAGATTCCAAAACACCTGCTTGATCCGGTTACGGTCCACGCGCACGCGAATATCCTTGCCGTTGAATACGCGTTGAATCTGGAATGTTCCATCCACCACGGGATTCTTTTCGAGCAGCGTCAGAGTTTCCTCAAGCAACTCGGCAACATTCTCGGTGGAGAAATCGTATGTTGTTTCACGCGAGTAGTTTAAAAACTCCGTAATGATCCTGTTTAACCGCTCCGACTCTCGGCTCACGATGCCGACCAGGTGCTGTTCATCCTCCTGCAGGGGAACCAGGCGGCCCAGTTCCTTCACGGCGCCCGCCATTGCCGTCAGTGGCTGCCGGATTTCGTGAGCGATCGCTGAAGACAGGCGGCCCAGCGCGGCCATGCGCTCCTTGGTGGCCACTTCCTGTTCCAGATGTTTCAGGTCCGTCAAATCCTGAAAATTATAAACGTAGCCTGTCGTCCGGCGTTCCCCGGTGCGCAAAGGGGAGACCGATATTCCGATGAACCGCTGCTGCCCCTGCGGCGTCAAAAAATCCAGCTCGCGGCGCTGCGGAAGTTCACCGTTCTGGTTCATTTCACCGACAAGCCAGAACCCCGGCCACAAATCCTGAAGCAACGTTCCCTGCACCGTCCGGAACTGGTATCCCGTAATTTCCTCTCCGGTCCGGTTGAGCAGGAGAATTCGGCCATCCAGATCGGTTGTCAGCAGGCCCCCGCGCATAGAATTGATAATGTCCTCATTAAACGCCTGCAAATCCTGCAATTCACCGCGTTTCATTTCCAGTTCCGCGCCCTGCCGCCGCAGGTTTTGCGCCAGCAGTCCCGAGAGGTAGGCCACGGCCATAAAGTAAAATAGATTGCTGAAAATCCACGTTTGCAACTGCCGGCTGCTGGGAACCGCACTCTGCATGCGCGGCAGGACATCGTAAAAAACCAATTCCACCAGCCCCCCGAGCAAAGCAAAACTGAACCCTGCCACGATGAATGTGGATTTCCTGGAAAACAGGATGCTGGCAACGATAATCGCCAGTGGATACAACCAGATGAAATAGCTGTCCTGCGTTCCGGTCAGGTAGATCAGACAGGTAACCAAAATAAGGTCACACACCATCTGAATGGGGGCATGCCATGCGGCCACCGGCATCCAGCGCATCAAAATCGTGTACACGATGGCCAGCGTGTACCACAGGATGATCAGGGGGATGAAATAACGCGTGGGAACATCCAGCTGGCTGGTTTTCCCCAATACCAGTACCAGGGCAAGCAGAAGGGTAATCAGGAAATATCGGACGCGCGACAACCACGCCAGCCATGCACCGACATTTTGTGTCAATTCCATTCGAGGCGAACTTGTCGGCCAACGGCCGTTCACAGTTTGAAAAAATCACTCCGGCATGAACCAGCATGATTGCGAGGGCGGCCCGTTCCCGGCCGCCCATTCCATCTGACGACAGCAGCGCTGCTCGACTAATGGGCGCTGCTAAGCTGCCCAATCAACGAGAACAGCGGCAAGTACATCGAAATAACAATGCCTCCGACCACGACGCCCAAGATGACGATAATCATGGGTTCCAGGGCCGAGAGCAAATCCTTCACGGCCGCGTCCACTTCGTCCTCGTAGAAATCGGCGATCTTCTGCAGCATCGCATCCATGGCGCCGGTTTGCTCTCCGACACCGATCATCTGCGTGACCATTCCTGGAAACACGTCCGTCTCCCTGAGCGGATCGGAAAGATTTCGACCCGACTCCAGGCCTTTGCGGACTTGCAGCAGCGCCTTTTCGATAACCGCATTTCCCGCCGTGCGCGCCGTGATGTCCAAGCCTTCCAGGATCGGGACGCCGCTGGAAATCAGCGTGCCCAGGGTTCGTGTAAATCGCGCGACCGCGATTTTCCTCAACAACAATCCCAATAAAGGCAATCTCAGCAGGACGCGATCGATGGCCATCCGCCCCGCAGGCGTGCCGTACCAGACTTTGACGCCAATCCCCGCCGCGACGCAAAAGATGAATATCATCAGGCCAAAGATGCTGCCCACAAAATTGCTCATGGCAATGACAATGCGCGTCGGAAGAGGCAAATTGACGCCCAGGCCAACGAAGAGCGTCGCGAAGATCGGCACGACTTTCCAGAGCAACAGTACGATGACGGCAGCGGCAACCGACAGCACGGCAATGGGGTAAACGAGAGCCGATTTTACCGCGCGCTTCAATTTGACGTTTTTCTCAATGTAGGAGGAAAGGCGCTGAAGAATCGTATCGAGAATACCGCCTGCCTCCCCCGCCTCGACCAGGTTGACATATAAGGTGTCAAATACCTTGTCATAAGGCCTCATCGACGCGGAGAGAGTCGACCCTCCCTCCACCGCCGCCCGGGTCCCGGTGAGAACTTTTTGAAATACCTTGTTTTCCTGCTGCCCGGCAAGAATTTCAAGGCACTGCACCAGAGGCAACCCCGCATCGATCATCACCGAGAACTGCCGGGTGAAGACCGCGAGTTCCTTGGAGTCCACGCCACCGCCGAAGGTAGGCAAATTGAATTCCTTGCCTTTCTCCGACATTTTCGTGACGTTGATCTGCTGGCGTCGCAGCGCGTTCGCCAGGTCCGTCTTGCTGGGAGCCATCTGCTCACCGGTTACGGTGGCTCCGGCCCGGTTGGTACCGCGATATGTAAATACCGGCATTGTTCTACCCCTCCTCAGAAATCGTCCTGCGCGTTTCCTTGCAAACACTTTCCGAACGTCAACTGCAATGTGCTAGCGTCGAACCGGGGCCGCCCCGCGCGAGGGGTTCGATGTCACTCCACGGTTAATCATATCTTGCAATTCATCGGGATTGGACGAGCGTGACAAGGCTATTTCCAAAGTGATTAACTTCGAAAAATAGGCGTTCGTCAGGCTCTGGTTGAACGTCTGCATCCCGCTGGCGCCCGTACCGGTCTGCATGGCCGAATAAATCTGGTGAATCTTGTCTTCCCGAATCAGGTTGCGGATCGCCGGATTGGGAATCAGCACTTCCATCACCATGACCCGGCCGCGTCCGTCCACCCTCGGCAGCAGGGACTGGCACAGCACACCCTCAAGGACCATGGAAAGCTGCGCCCGAATTTGCGGCTGCTGATAGGAAGGAAACACGTCCACGATTCGGTTGATTGTCGAAATTGCGGAATTCGTATGCAAGGTGGCGAAGGTCAAGTGCCCGGTTTCCGCAATGCGCAGCGCGGATTCGATGGTTTCGAGGTCGCGCATTTCGCCGATCAGCACGACGTCCGGATCCTCGCGCAGCGCGGCGCGCAGCGAATTGGCGAAGGAATGCGTATCCGAATGCACTTCGCGCTGGTTCACCAGACAGCGCTTGTGGTTGTGCAGGAATTCGATGGGGTCCTCAATGGTGATCATGTGCTCTTCGCGCTCGCTGTTGATCTTGTCCAGCATTGCGGCCAGCGTCGTGGATTTGCCCGATCCGGTGGGTCCGGTGACCAGAACGAGGCCGCGCGGCTTTTCGCACAGCCCCTTCACGATCGCAGGCAGTCCCAGCGCGTCGAATCCTTTAATCTCCCAGGGAATGGTCCGGAACACGGCGCCCACGGCGCCTCGCTGTTGAAATAAATTGCCGCGGAAGCGGGCGAGGTTTTTCAACCCGAAGGAAAAGTCCAGCTCCAGATTTTCCTCAAACCGGTGCTTCTGCGCGTCGGTGAGCACGCTGTAGGCCAGCCCCTTGGTGTCCGCCGCCGTCAGCGGCACCATATCCATGGGACGAAGTTTTCCATGCACGCGCACTCGCGGAGCGCTGTTGGTCGTGATGTGCAGGTCGCTGCCGCCCAGCTCAATCATCTTTTTCAGCAATTCGCTTAAACTGATTCCTGACATGATTCACCTTTTCTAAAGCACGGTTTCGCGAACGACTTCCTCAATCGTCGTCAATCCCGCCGCAACCTTGGTCAAACCGCTCCGGCGGAGCATGATCATTCCCTGGTCGAGAGCCTTTTTCTTCAGTTCCAGCGCCGAGGCGCCCACCAGGATCAATTCCCGCAATTCGTCATTGATCTCCATGACCTCATAGAGGCCCACGCGCCCCTTGTATCCGGTCTTGTTGCACGTGCCGCACCCTTTCCCGATGGAAATTTTTGTGGTTTTGGCTTCCTCCGGAGTAAACCCGGCATCCAGCAGGGCCTGTTCAGGCACGTCCAGAGGTTCCCTGCAGTTCTGGCAAATCTTTCGCACCAGCCGCTGCGCGCAAATCAGGTTGACCGACGTGGCCACCAGAAATGGCTCTATGCCCATATTCATCAATCGGCTGATGGTCGAGGGAGCATCATTGGTATGCAGGGTGGAAAGCACCAGGTGTCCGGTAAGGGCGGCTTTTACGGCTATTTCCGCCGTTTCGAAGTCGCGAATTTCGCCGACCAGAATGATATTCGGGTCTTGCCGCAGGAAAGCGCGCAAGGCCGCTGCGAAATTCAACCCAATCTGGTCCTTCATCTGGACCTGATTGACACCCATGAGCTGAAATTCCACCGGATCCTCGGCCGTCATGATGTTGGTTTCCGCCGTGTTCAGGCGCGCAATGGATGAATACAGTGTGTTCGTCTTCCCCGACCCGGTGGGCCCGGTAACCAGGACCATTCCATAGGGTCTCAGGATGGCGCGTTCAAATTTGGCCAGGGACTCGGGTTCAAATCCGAGCTTCGTCATGTCCAGGCGAAGGTTTTCCTTGTCCAGCAGGCGCATCACGATTTTTTCGCCGTACAAAGTCGGAATCGTGGAGATGCGGAAATCGAGATCCTTGATTTTGCCGTCCTTGCGGTACTTGATCATGATGCGGCCGTCTTGCGGCAACCGCTTTTCGCTGATATCCAGCTTGGCCATGATCTTGACACGGCTGATAATCGCGTCGCGCAGTTTCATCGGCGGGGACATTACGGCCTGCAGAATGCCGTCCACCCGGAAACGCACGCGGATTTCCTTTTCATACGGCTCGATATGAATGTCTCTGGCGCCGCGCTTGACCGCATCGGTCAGGATCAGGTTCACCAGCTTGATGATGGGCGCTTCCTCGGCCGCGCGTTCCAGCTCGGCCAGGTTTGTTTCCTGCACCTCGGCGGCGAGTTCCAGGTCCGCGTTGTCCTCGCCCGTGAGGTCCTTGATCACCCTGTTCAGTTCTTCTTCGCTTTGCGACTCTCCATAAAACTTTGAAATTGCTTCGGAAATCGACGTCTCCGACGCCACGACCGGCTCGACGTTGAAGCCCGTCATGAACTTGATGTCGTCCATGGCAAAGACGTTGGTGGGATCGGTCATCGCGATGGTCAGCGTGGAACCAACGCGGGAGAGCGGCACAATCTGATAGCGGATCGCGGTATCCTGAGGAATCAGCTTTATGACGGCGGCATCTACCTCGTAGTATTTCAGATTAATCGAAGGAACGCCGTACTGGCGGGAAAGCACACCTGTAATTTCATCATCACTGACAAACCCGAGCTTCATCAAGCACGTTCCCAACCTTCCGCCGTTGGCCTTCTGGTGATCCAGGGCCTGACGGAGCTGCTCGGACGTGATCAAATTTTCTTTGATCAGTATTTCGCCTAATCGGGACGACATCGGAAAAACTCCCTGGGACCACACACTCCCAGGAAGATTACGTTAGCAGATCATGTGAGCTGGCTATGGCCCCAATCTTGCCTGTCGTACTGTAAACGGCAATACAGCGAACACCTGTACTTCCGTACAGGGCTTTTGAAACGGCGTGAACCTCCCAGAGTGACTAAAAACGCAGCTCCCGTTGATTTTCCAACCGTTGTCTTCCCAGACGTTGGACAATACAATGGGCACTACAATGCGTGACACCAAGCCCCCCGCAACAGGCGACGCGGCAAGGAACGCGGCGGACAACTGGATGCGACAAAATATGTCAACAACGGCAAGCGAACACCGCCAACCTGTCCGCCATGCTAAGTTGCATGCGCGCTCCGCGAACTCCGATTTACTTGACTTGCCTACACCCCTTTTGGCATTTCCCGCAGCAAAAGCACAGCCCGCGCCCGATGACCTCCTGCGCTACTATGAAGCCATGTCCGGGGCCCTTGGCCCCATGCACTGGTGGCCGGCGAAGACTCCGTTCGAAGTCATTGTAGGAGCGATTCTGACGCAGAGTACGTCATGGGGAAACGTTGAACGCGCAATCAACAATCTGCGTTCGGCGCGAATGCTGACGCCATCAGCGATCCTCGGAGTCCGGGCATCGCGGCTCGCAATGCTGGTGCGCCCTTCGGGCTACTTTCGCCAAAAAGCGAAAAAATTGAAGGCGTTTGCGCAATTTTTGCACGTTGCATATGGAGGCTCGTTAAAACGCATGTTCCGAACACCGACATTGGAGCTGCGAAAAAAACTTCTCTCGGTCCATGGCATAGGCCCGGAAACCGCGGACTCGATCCTGCTGTATGCCGGAAATCATCCCGTCTTCGTCGTGGACGCTTACACGCACAGGATTTTCAGCCGTCACGCAATCACCGGCGGCAAACCGGATTATGAAGCGGTCCGCGCTCAATTCGAAGGGGCCCTGCCCCGACGGGCGCAACTGCTGAATGAATTTCACGCCCTCATCGTGAACACGGGGAAAAACTGGTGCCGCAAAAGCGCGCCGCGCTGCGAGGAATGTCCTCTTCGCCCGCTGCTGCCGGCGAAATCGCCGCTGGCCCGGTATCTGACCGCGCCGCAACCTGTGCCTGCGCCGCTGGAGCCACTGGCATGAGCGCTTCGCGCAAATCGCAATTTCTGCTCGCCCTGGGCGGCATGGCGATTGTGCTGCTGCTCGCGGCGGTCTTTACGCTCGGCTCGCTGACCCTTCCGTTCCAGATCCAGAATTGGAACCAGGTGCTCGTACTGTACGCGCTGTCCACGTTTATCGTGGCGGCGCTGCTGGTTTTCGGCTTGGTCATGACGCGCAGCCTTCTGCGTCTCTGGGCGGAGCGCCGCGCGCACCAGCCCGGCTCCCGCTTTAAGACGAAAATGGTTTTAGGAGCCATCGCGGTTTCTTTCCTGCCTGTCGTCTTCTTGTTTTTTGTGAGCTACGCCCTGCTGAACCGGACTCTGGTGCTGTGGTTTCCGCGCCCGCTCGAAGTGGCCACGCAATCCAGCCGCGATTTATTGGACGAAATCGGACGCGCCGATACCGCCCGCATGACGGATATCGCCAGGGACGTGGCCGCGGCCAGCCCGCAAGCCACCGCGCAGGAAACGATTCACTCGTTCGACCTTTGCTTTCAGCGAGGCGCCGATCTGGCCTGGGAAATCACCGGCAGCGGCAAGCCCGCGGCCGTTGGCGTGAACCCGGATTTCAAGGTCAATTTGAAAACACCCGGCCCCCCGGCAAATGCGTCGCCAGCCGTGCCCGTGCTGGCGATGCGCATGTCCACCGGCGCGGAACTCTGGGAATACGGCGGCAAATATTTTCTCGCGGGCCGTGCGAAAACCGGGGAAAACTTTCTTCTCGCCGGGCGCAATGTGCCGGACGATTTCCCCGCGCAGATCCGGGAAATTCAGGCGCAAACCACCGCCTACGGCCTGCAGCGCCAGCAATTGCGAACCTATAAAACCCAACTGCTGCTGACCCTGCTGCTCTTCACCATCCTTTTAATGTTTTCGGCCACCTGGTTTGCCCTGTTTCTTTCCAAGCAAGTCACCGTTCCCATTCAGGCGCTGGCGGAAGCCACCCAGGAAATTATCGCGGGCAATTTTGAAACGCGCGTCAACGTACAGGCGCAGGATGAACTGGAGACGCTGGTGCGCTCGTTCAACCAGATGACCGGGCAACTCGGCGACAGCCGCAGGCAAATCGAAACCTTCACTCAAAATCTTCAGCAAGCAGTTCAGGAACTGGAGCGCCGGCGCACGCTGATGGAAACGATTCTTGAAAATATTCCCACCGGCGTAATTTCTCTGGACGAAACCGCGTCCATCCGCCGCGTCAACTCCGCCGCGCTGCGCATGTTCGGAGAAAACTCCAGGCAGGCCGCGAACTTCGCGCAGCTTGCCGGCGAGGAAGCGGGGCGCGCGCTGCACGCATTGATGCGCCGCTCGCTGCGGATGGGTACCGCCACGCAGGAGATGGAATTCGCCGTTTCGGGGCGCCTGCTGCACGCCGCCGTCACCGTGAGCGCGCTGGGACCTCGGCGCTCCAACCGCGGCTACGTAATTGTCGTCGACGATTTGACCGACCTGCTGCGCGCGCAAAAGGCGGCTGCCTGGCAGGAGGTTGCGCAGCGTATCGCCCACGAGATCAAGAATCCGCTGACGCCCATTCAGCTTTCCGCGCAGCGACTTTCCCGCTACCTGGAACGCAACCGCGCCAACCCCGCAAACAACGATTCGCCAGAACTGGTGCGCATTGCCGGGGAATGCTCGAGCTTGATTGAACGCGAGGTGGCCGCTCTGCAGTCCCTGGTCGGAGAATTTTCGCAGTTTGCGCGTTTCCCCACCGCCAGGATTACCTCCGCCCTTCCCAATGAAATCGTTACCGAGGCTCTGGCCGTGTTTGGAGGGCGCCTGGAAGGCATCCACGTGCGCACCGAACTGGCTCCCGATTTACCGGCCATTCGCGCCGATGGCGAATTGCTGCGGCGTGTCATCGTGAATCTCATCGACAATGCGGCCGAGTCCATGGAAGGCTCGTCGATCAAGGATCTGCTCCTGCGCACGCGCTTCAACGCCGATCGTGAGACAATTGAGATCATCGTCGCCGACAGCGGCCACGGCATTTCGCCGGAAGACAAGGACAGGCTTTTCCTGCCCCACTTCTCCACCAAGGACCGCGGTACCGGCCTGGGCCTGGCGATTGCCAGCCGGATCATGGCCGAACATAACGGCTCGATCCGCGTCGAGGACAACGAACCCTTTGGCGCCCGTTTCATCCTGCAACTTCCGGTGACGGAAGTGGCTTCGGCGCCCGTTTCTCCAACGATCGGCTGAGCGAACTGAATTATGCCCAATTCCATACTCATCGTGGACGACGAGCAAGGCATCCGGGAGGCTCTTTCCTCCATCCTGGCCGATGAAGGATATGAATCTGCCGCAGTCTCCTCCGGCGAACAATGCTTGGCCCTGCTGGATCAGCGTTCGGTGGACCTGGTGCTGCTCGACGTGTGGCTGGACGGAATGGACGGCCTGGAAACCCTGGAGCGCATGCGCCGGAACGGCATGGACCCCATGGTGGTCATGATTTCCGGCCATGCCAGCATTGAGACAGCGGTGCGCGCCACAAAACTCGGCGCTTTCGATTTCATCGAGAAGCCCCTTTCCCTGGAAAAAGTGATTCTCGTCATTAAAAATGCCCTGGAAGTCCACCGGTTAGGGCAGGAGAATCGCCAGCTTCGCGAAGAGCTGGGCGGGCGAACGCAGCTGCACGGAGACACGGTGCCGATGCGCGCGCTGCGCCAGCAGATTGCACTCACCGCGCCCACCAACGGACGCGTCCTGATTTATGGGGAAAGCGGCACGGGCAAGGAACTGGTTGCGCGATCGCTGCACGCCGCCAGCCTGCGCAGCGATCGCGCCTTCGTGGAAGTCAATTGCGCGGCCATCCCGGAAGAGCTGATTGAATCGGAACTGTTTGGCCACGCCAAGGGAAGCTTCACCGGGGCGTCGGAAAACAAAGTCGGGAAATTCGAAAAGGCCGATGGCGGCACGCTGTTTCTCGACGAAGTCGGCGACATGAGCCTGCGCACGCAATCCAAGGTTTTGCGGGTCCTGGAGGAGCAGCGGCTCGAACCGGTCGGCTCCAATCAGACCATCAGCGTCGATGTCCGGGTCATCGCGGCAACCAACAAGCGGCTGGAGGACGAAATCGCGCATGGCAGGTTCCGCGAAGACCTCTTCTATCGCCTCAACGTGATCCCGTTCAACCTGCCGCCGCTGCGCGAACGCATTGAAGATCTTCCCGTGCTGGCGCGCAATTTCATGTCGGAATTCGCGGCCGCATACGGCCGCAAGCCGAAGGAACTCGGCGAAGCCGCCCTCGGCGTCATGCAGCGTTATCACTGGCCGGGAAACGTTCGCGAACTGCGCAACCTGATCGAACGCCTGATGATCGTGGCGCCGCAGGACAGGATCGAACCGCAGCATCTTCCCCCGGAATTGTTCCGCTCCAGCTCGCGCATGACGCAGCAGCCCAACGCCACGCTGCACGAAGCGCGCGATGCCTACGAGCGGGAGTTTATCCTGCGCAAGCTGGAGGAAAATCAGTGGCACATGACGCGTACCGCCGAAGCGCTGGGCCTCGAGCGCAGCCACCTGTACCGCCGCATGCGCACACTGGGAATTTCCGCGGAAGAGGAGTAGGACAGGCTTCAGCCTGTCTGCCTTTAATCTTTGCTCCTTAAATCTTTGCTCTTTAATCTTCGCTCTTTAACATTCGCGCGTCTCTTGCACATCTGAAACCAAAACCAGACAGGCTGAAGCCTGTCCTACTGGCTACTCCTTCACCATGCGGTCCAGCTGCCAGTGCCAGTCGAGTTGGCGGACAATTTGCGGATTGTCGCGCCAGTTCTGCTGCACCTTCACATACAGTTCCAGAAAAATCTTCGTGCCATAAATTGTTTCCAGCTCCAGGCGCGCTTGCGTCCCTATTTTTTTCAGCGAAGCGCCGGCACGGCCGATCAGGATGCCCTTCTGCCCTTCACGCTCGACGTAAATCGTCGCGCGGATGCGGATCAGCTTGCCGGTCTCCTCGAAGGCGTCCACCAGGACGGCAACGGCGTGGGGCACTTCCTGCGAGGTCGCGGCCATGGCCTTTTCGCGGACGATTTCCGCCGCCAGAAACCGCTCGGGCTGATCCGTATATTGATCCACTGGAAAATGCGGCGCGCCTGCGGGAATGTACTCGATAAACTTTTCCAGTAGGCGATCCACGCCGTCTCCGGTGAGCGCGGAAATCGGAATGATTTCGGCGAACTCTCCCATTTTCTTCGCAGCTTCGATCAACGGGAGAAGCTGAGTCTTCGGGACACGGTCGATCTTATTGAGCAGCAGAATGCGCGTCCCTGCAAAGCGGCTCACGCGTTCGAACGCCCGGCGGTCGCCCTGCCCAATTTCCTCGCTGGCATCCACGATCAGGGCCAGCACGTCCACCGCGTCCACCGCCTGATCCACCTCGCCCATCATCTGTTTGCCAAGCGCGGAATCCGGCCGGTGCAGTCCGGGCGTATCGATCAGAACAACCTGCGCATTCGCGCGATTCACGATTCCGTAAATGCGATTGCGCGTGGTCTGGGGCCGCGACGTTACGATGGCCACTTTTTCTCCGACCAGCTTGTTCACGAGCGTGGATTTTCCCGCGTTGGGCCGGCCCACGATCGCGACAAACCCGGATTTGAATTCTGAAGTCATGCTTCCATGATAACCCGCGGACACCGCAAACGCCTCAGCCCAATCGCCGCGGCTGGTTCGGCGCAGTGTGCGGTCGTGCTACACTTTCGTGACCCGAAACGATCCGGGATAGCATTCCGTTCGAATCACACTCTGCCAACGGAGAAAACCTGATGCCTGCGACACCTCATATCGAGCATCACTTCACAGCATCGGAAGCGGTGCGCGATGTCGTCATTGGAATGGCCGATGGTTTGACGGTCCCTTTCGCGCTGGCCGCCGGTATTTCCGGAGCGATTGCTTCGAATCCCCATGCGTCTACACTCGTGGTTACCGCGGGCCTCGCGGAAATTGCCGCAGGTTCGATCGCCATGGGCCTCGGCGGATATCTGGCCGCACGAACCGACATCGAACACTACGCCTCCGAGCGCGAGCGCGAAATCCGCGAAACCGTGGAACTCCCCGACCTCGAAGTCGAGGAAGTCGCCAAGGTTTTTCGCGACTACGGCCTGACGGAGGACGAAATGTCACCCGTCGTGAAGGCCATCACGGGGAACCAAAAGGCCTGGGTGGATTTCATGATGCGGTTCGAACTCGGACTGGAAGAACCCCGGCCCGCCCGAGCGCGCGTCAGCGCGCTGACCATCGCCCTTTCCTATATTGTCGGCGGAATGATCCCGCTCACCCCTTATATTCTGACCGCCGACGTTCAGACCGGCTTGTGGATTTCGGTGGGAGTCACTCTGCTGGCGCTCGCCGTGTTCGGTTGGGTAAAAGGACATTTCACGGGCATCCACCCGCTCAAGGGCGCATTGCAAACCGTTGTCACCGGAGGGCTGGCCGCCGGGGCGGCGTTCCTGATCGCCAAGCTGATCAGCCGATAAGACGAAAATCAAAACGGAGAGAACTTTTTCCCAATGGAGTTTGATTTTTTTGCGAGGAATGCTTTGTCCTGAGGATGCCAGGCTCCACATGCGCGAAAAATATGCAGGCAAAAGCCCGCGCCACTGAAATCAATCCGCCGTAACGGCGGGCGGAAAACGACGCGCACGCACCCGCAGAACTTTTCGTTGATTCGCGTCGAGAATATCGAAACGAACTCCGCCAAAGTCCATATGCTCCCCGGCGGACGGCACATGCCCGGCGATATGGTTCAGCAGGCCCGCAATCGTCGTGGCGAATTCTCCTCCGCTAACATCCCATTCCACTCCGAAAAGTTCCTGCACTTTTTCCAGCGACATGCTGCCGCGAAGGACCAGGCTGCCGTCGGGTTCCCGAACGGCGTCGGGCGCCGGAACGCGGTCGTCCTCGCCGATTTCGCCGATGATTTCCTCGACCAGATCCTCCACCGTGATGACGCCAGCCACCGAGCCGTGCTCGTCCACCACGATGGCCATTTGCTGGTTGCGCCGCTGCATTTCCTTGAGCAAATCGGACCCGCGCTTGGTTTCCGGAACGAAAAAAGCGGGCCGCGCCAGTTCGCGCACCTTCTTGTGGCGGGCCTCCTCATCGGGCACCTGCAGCAAGTCCCGAGCGAAAACGACCCCGAAGGTATCGTCGAGGGATTTTTCGTATACGGGAATGCGCGAGAATTTCGTCCTGATCAGCAGTTTGCGAAGCTGCTCGACGGTGGAATCGGCGGACAAAGCGACCACATCGGGACGCGGCGTCATGAACTCCAGAATGCGCTTGTCGCTGAATTCAACCACCTGCTCGATCATCTGCGCTTCGTCCCGTTCGAGGATGCCCTCTTGTTCGGCGGCATCGACAAGGGCTTCGATGCCCTCCTGTTGCGAGGAATCCTCATCCGGGCCGTGGTCGTCGGAAATGTGCGCGAGCAAAATGGCGCCTTCCAGCAACATGCGGAACGGCCAGAGGATCCACAAAAACGCGCGGATGATCCAGGCCAAGCGGATCAGCCACCGGCCCTGGGTCCGGGCCAGCAGAAAATCGGGAATAAACTGCGCGAGCAGCAGCACTTCCACCAGCACGTACACAAGCGCCTGCGCCAAGGCATCCCACGTGCCGGGAACAAATACGATGACACCGCGCGCCGTCTCCGCAGCCACCAGAACCAGCCAGAGATTCGCCAGCAACCGAAATCCGGAAGTTGCTCGGACGCGACCGATGCGAAAGTGCGGCTCAATCTCCGCCTCGAAGATTTCCAGATGTTTGTGGACGCTGCCCTTGGTCACGCGGCCCAGTTCGCGGTAGATGCGGTCGAGGTAAGAAAAAATCACCAATCCTACGCCGAGGACCAGGAGGGCGAGGACATAAAGAAGCGTACTCATTTTCCGCCCACTTCCAAACGCCGGCGCAGGCGCCGCTCGAACCGCTCCATTTCGCCGTGATCGGTTTCGTGATCGAAGCCCGCCAGATGGATCATGCCGTGCAAAATTAACATTCGCATTTCCACGCGCAACGTGCGCGAAAAACGCCGGGCGTTTCGCCGCGCCGTTTCCACAGAAATGGCAATATCGCCGACGTATTCGGCATCGCGGCGGGGCTTGCCGCGGCGCGCTGGAAAGGAGAGCACATCGGTGGGGCCTTGCTTGTTCCGGTAAGCGCGGTTGAGCCGCGACATGGCGGCATCGCTGATCAGCTGGACGGTTACCGATTCCGGCGGGAAATGCAGTTGCTGCCGCACGCGGTCGTAAAAAGCCCGCAGGGGTGGGAGGGCGAGGGGCACGCGGCGCTGTCGGTTGACGATCATTTCGGGTGCGGGCTCTGCATGCCTATGCTGCGATTCCACGTGGATACAGCCGGCAGAAGGCCCGGTCAGTTGGGAGGCTCGTTTTTTCCGTTTTCCGGTGAAGCGCTCCGGCGGGATTCGCCCCCTCCGAACTCTTCGTACGCCTTGATAATCTGTTGCACCAGATTGTGCCGGACAACGTCGTGTTCATCGAAGCGAATGAACCCGATGCCCTCGATGCGGCCCACGACTTCCAGGGCTTCGACCAGTCCCGAGCGCCTCCCGGCGGGCAAATCGATCTGCGTAATATCGCCGGTAATGACCGCCTTGGAATTGAATCCCAGACGCGTCAGGAACATCTTCATCTGTTCGCTGGTGGTGTTCTGCGCTTCATCCAGAATCACGAACGAATCGTTCAGCGTGCGCCCACGCATGAACGCCAGCGGCGCAACCTCCACGATTCCCTTTTCCAGAAAGCGCTCCAGCTTGTCAGCGTCCAGCATGTCGTACAGCGCGTCGTACAGGGGCCGCATGTACGGATCGATCTTCTGCTGCAGCGTGCCGGGAAGAAACCCGAGCCGTTCGCCGGCTTCGACCGCGGGCCGCGCCAGAATGATGCGGTCCACCTGCTTGGTCAGCAATGCGGAGACGGCCATGGCCACGGCCAAATACGTCTTTCCGCTGCCTCCGGGTCCCACGGCAAACACCATGTCGTGTTTCTCGATGGATTCCATGTACATCCGTTGATTCGGGCTCTTGGGAGTAACATGCTTTTTGCCGAAAATGCGCGGGCGCGCGGGAGCGCCGGGCTCCAGCACCTGTTTCAGCGTGGTCTTGGGATCTTGCGTAGCGACGCGAATCATGGCTTTCACATCGCCACGGCTCATGCGCCGGCCTTCCTGAATCAACTGGTTATATTCATGCACGATGCCAACGACGCGATCCACCTGTAGGGTCTCACCCTCGATCGCCAGGGTGTGGCCGTCCTGCAATTGAGTGGTGACATGCAGCGCGGATTCCAGCAATTTGACGTTTTCGTCAAGGGTGCCGAACAAGGATTCTACCCCGCCGGCAATTTGTATGGTGCGTCGCATGGAAGAGTCGGCAGGCTATGTGCCAGAGTTCAGCCCGCCGATGGAATACACACCTCCGCAATCAAAAGACAAACTTCTAGGGAAAGCGTACTCGAAAGGACCCAAGCGGTCAAGAAATGGGTATTTTGGGCATAGGAATTTTACCTGCTGCCGTGGTTTGTCCGTCGCCCGCAACGCTGAATTTCCCGGGAAGCCGGGGGCTCAGAGTCCGCGCGATAACTCGGTCTTGTTCGCTGTAGCGCCCGCCTTCAGGCGGGCCTTTGCCGGGCCGGTTCGTTGACAAAGGCAAGCGCCTCCGTTACTGTATTTCCATCGAATCAAACGAATCGACGCAACGAGGAGAGTTGAATGGCGCAAGGTGCACTAAAAAAAGTAAAGAAGCGTAAGAAATCGGTATTGAAGCGCGCCAAGCAATCCCATGTACGCGCTGCGGTGAACCGCGCGAATACTACGCGCGTGCGGTCCAGCATAAAGAAGCTGAAAACTGCGATTGCGGCGAAGGATGCGGCAACGGCCGGCAATCTGCTCCAACCCACACTGTCCGCGATCGACCGCGCGATCAGCAAAGGCGTGCTGGAAGAAAACACGGGCAATCGCTACAAGTCGCGCCTTTCGCTGGCAATTAACGGACTGCGCGCCGCCGCCAAAGCCTGAAAACTTTTTTCGGCAGATTTTTCTCTATACGCTGGGTTTTCAAAGCACGGAATCGAAAACGCCCGGGGAAACACTTCCCGGGCGTTTTTATTTTTCGGTGTTCATGAGGGAGACGGCGCGGAAAGCTGTGCCACCAGAAATTCCATTACGGCGCGCTGGCTTGTCCCGCCGGACTTCAACCTGCTATCGGCCTCGTACAGCGCCTCAATCCCGCGGGTGAGTTGCGCCCTCGGAAATTTTCTGGATTGCCGCACGGCCTGCTCCGCCGCGGCTCCCCGCATCTTTAAACGGCTGGCCGCCTGCCAGCTCGAAGTTCCCGCGGGCAGTTCCTGAGCCTCCAGCAGCTTGCGATACATCCAGGCGAGCGCGCCGAGCAGCTGCGCCGGGTGTTCTCCGTCGCGCAACAACCGATCGAGGAATGCCAGGGCTCGCGAAGGCTCCCGCGCCGCCAGCATGTCCGCCAGTTCCCAAACCGAATATTTTCGCTCCGATACGACCAGCAGATCGACGTCCGCCCGCGTAATCTTCCGGCGTTCGCCCGCATACGCGGCCAGCTTGTCAATCTCAGTTCGAATCGATGCGAGTTCCCCGTTGAGAATTTCCGCCAACTCTTCCGCCGCGTCCGGTTCCAGATCCACGCCCAGTTCGCGGGCCATTTCCAATGCCAGCGGCATGGCCAGCCGGACACGTTCGGCAGGATCGCTGGAAAGCTCCACCGAAACCGCGAGCATTTTCTCGGCTAATGTTTTCGCCAGGCGCATGCGCTGATCCAGCGCGGCGGCTTGCAGCACCAGAACGGTGAATGGGGCGGGATTCGCCAGATAGGACTGAAGCTGCTTGACCAGGGCGTCACGGGACTCTTCTCCCAGGCGATCCCAGGATTCCACATCGCTCACGAAAATCACCTGCCGCGACGCCAGCATGGGCAACGTCTGCGCCTGGCCCAGAATCGCCTCCACGTCGTCTTCTTTGGCGGAAAATTTTCTAAAGCCCCAATCGCGGGCCTCTTCGGGCACATATGCATCGGCGATTTTTTTTCTGCACAATTCGCGCAGGTAGGAATCCTCTCCCAGCAGCAGAATCCCGGGAATCGCCTGCCCCTTGGACAAGCGCGCCAGAAGCTGTTCGGGAGAGACACCGGCCATCAGAAGTTCTCCAGAATGTCGGATACCAGGCGCGAGGCAAAATCACGCGACATCCGCTCGAGAGCGGGACCTTGCTCGTCAAAGAAGGTTGACGGATCGGTGGAAATCTCATACGGCTCTCGAAACAGATAGTTGTCGTTGCGGTAGAGTATTTTTTTTGTTTCCGGCTGCTCGAGCCACACTTTCATATGAACCGACACCAGCATGGTCGTCGCGCGGGCCGTCTGGGCATTCACCGCCGCACCGGAACCTGAATCCTGAGCCGCGGGGCTCGTATCGAACACCGCCGGAGTGGCTTCAATATCCGTAATTTCGCCATGCAGTACCGCGTCGGCGCCGTCCTCGGAGGTCACGATTCTGTAATTGGTGCGCGCCAGGAATTCGTGGACTACCGCTTCGGTCATGACCTGCTCGATGCGATACCGGTTCGTCCGGTTTTTGATCATGGGAATGGCGATCACTTTCAGGCCGGGCGGCAGCCTGGAAGCTCTTCCACCCACCCCGTAACCGCACGCGGACACGAAAATCGACACCGCGACGCACAGGCACAGAGAGGAGGCGGATAAATATGACATTGGAAATTTGAAATGGCTGATTCGTCTCATGGCAATTTTTTTTCGGTCTGCTTGCGCGTTTGGCGCCGCGGAGGCCAAACAAAAGGCGTCAACATGCAATATTTTATGACCAACAATCAGTTCATGATGCCAGCAACATCTCCGCAATCGCGACGCCCGTGGTGGCCGGCACGCGCATATTGTCCGCAGCGCCCCAAATCCACACACCGTTTTCGATGCCCGGATCACGCTCCGGTTGCCCCACAACCGGACGCCCCTCCCCGGCGACATTCACGCTGGTGGGCGGTTCGTCGCCCACCCCAGTCACTTTCAGCCCGGCCCGCTGCAACCGCTCGGCCAGCTCTTCCAACGCCGGCTGACTCTTGAACTCCGCAAACGCGGAAAATGTGTGCGAATAAAAAACAGGGGCATGATAAAGAGCAAGGGCCGGCATGGGAATCCGGCCCGCCAGATAGCTCCTTACTTCACCGGCAATTTTCCCGCGGGTATCGGCCAGCGTCTCGCCACTGCCGGCCCCGTAGGTTGAAACCATGTTGAATCCCACTTGCGTGTCGAATACGCGTTGCGGAATGGGCTGGAAGGATAACAGCTTGACCACCTGGTCTTCCAACTCTTCGACCCCTTCCCGCCCGCGCTCGGAAACCGGCTGAAAAAAACTGAGCGCGAGGCGATCGAGGCCCACAGGGGCGAATGCCGCGGAAATTGAAATGGCAACCTGCGCGGGAGTCGAGGGAACCAGGTAAAGACTCTGCGCCTCTCCGGCGGCGCGTTTGCCTACCGGGGACGGCAACAGGGCATCCAGCGCGGGAATCCACGGTTTTGCCCCCGGCTCCGCCCATAGCCCGCCACTCAAATCGATCACCGCCGCTCCCGAACGCACCGCCTGCCTGCCATGCTGGGCGGAAAACGCGGATGAACCGGTAAAAAATGCGAACCGCGTGCGGTCGAAGCTGTCTTCCTCAAGCGTCTCGATCACTGCGGGCAAGCCCGCCGCTTCGGTTAAGGTGCCGGCAACGAGTTCCTCATCCACCAGGCGGATGTCCGACAACGGAAAATCCGATTCCTCAATGCACAGTTTCAAATCCCTGCCGCGCAGCGACGATGCCCCGGCGATGACGATGCGGACCGCTTCTTGAGGCGCTTTCATGTTTTTGCGGGGTGCGTTATCAGATGGTGGCGAACCATGCGCACGGCGTAGTATGTGACCCCGATGGCCACGTACCCGGATGCGATCAACATCAGTACAACTTCTGAATAGAAAACGACCAGCCAGACGAGCAGCGCAATCAGAATAATAATCAACGAAGGCTGCCGCCGCGCCATGGGAATCTCTTTAAAGCTGCGATAGCGCACCGTGCTCGACATCAGCGCCGCGTCCGCCACAACCACCAGCATCCAAAACACCGACCATCGCCAGTCGATGATCGGCGATTTGATCGCATGCACCGTCGCGGCGATCAGCCCCGCAGCCGAGGGGCACGGCAACCCGACAAAGTAGCGCGACCCGCTCCCCGGCGCCATCCCCTGAATGTTGAACCGAGCGAGCCGCCAGGCGCAACAAATCACGAAGGACAGCGCCACCCACCAGCCGATCTGGTGAAGACGCCGGATATCCACGAAATTCGATTCCGCGATTCCGTGCACGCCCCAGGTGAACGCCAGAACCGCCGGAGCGATCCCAAAGCTCACCATGTCGGCAAGCGAGTCAAATTGTTTTCCAAACTCGCTGCTTGTTCCTGTTGCGCGGGCCACGAAGCCGTCGAAGGAATCGAACAGGATGGCCAGGCCAATGGCTTTTGCCGCGCTATCCAGATCCGCGCTTCCGCCCTTCAGCGTCGACATGATCGCGTAAAAGCCGCAAAGCATGTTTGCGACAGTCATGGAACTGGGAAGCAGGTAGATCCCGCGGCGAAATTTCAGATTCGCCTTGCGGGAGCCGGGAAAGCCGAGTTCGTGTTGTTCGAACGTATTCATTTCCACCGTGCCAGGATGCTCGCACCCGCCGCCACATGCTGCCCGGGACGAACCAGAATTTCCACTCGATCAGGTAGCCATATATCCATACGCGAACCGAAGCGTATCATACCTACGCGCTCGCCCCGAGTCACAGAATCACCGACGGATTTCCAGCAGACAATCCGCCGCGCGACCCATCCCGCGATCTGCTTGAACGCCACTTCTCCCTGCGCGGTGGAAACGAGGAACTCATTCTGCTCGTTTTCCGCCGACGCGCGCGCGCGCATGGCCCCGTAGAACTTGCCGGGGCGGTACGAAATGGCCGTAATCCGCCCCTCGACCGGAGAACGGTTCACGTGCACGTCGAAAATCGAAAGAAATACGCTGATTCTTCGGCCAGGGTTTTCGCCCCGGGCCTCTTCGACCACTGCCATCACGCGCCCATCGGCCGGAGAGACGATGGCGCTGGGATCGGAGGGGGGCGTTCTTTCCGGATCGCGAAAGAAGAATATGACGAACAACCCCAGAAATATCAGTACCCCGCCCGCCCCATACCCGCCCGCCAAATACCGGTGCAGTGCCAATCCGATTGCGCCAAGCAACAGCGGTCCTGCGGCAAACCTGTAGCCGTCCTTTACCATGTGGGTCCTTGACAGGAGGCAAAGGGCGCACTCCCGCTCAGTGCGCTCACATTCTATCTCAATTTGTCGAGGTTCCGGCGCCTAGCGCGCAACGGGCTGA
>DATLTA010000053.1:0-4519 GCA_035533775.1 Candidatus Dormiibacterota bacterium
TCCGAAAACATCGTATAGGGCCATTCAAGCAACCCGAAGAGCAGTTCCGTGCGCGCTCCCTCGTTTCCAAAGGGATTTCACAGCAAGCGCCGAAACATACCAGTGTCCACGCAGGGGCGGGCAGGTCCCTATGCAACGACCCTGCAGCCCTGCGGACGGGCCAGTAGGGCTGTGAAACCCTCCAAGCCTTTTGAATCCGCCCCAATGTAAGTCCTGGTACTTCTATGACTTCGATACCATGAACCTCTATCCATCGTGCTATCGGTTTAAGAAGGGATCGGTTCCACAATGAGTCATGACAACGCGAGCCCCAAAACTCCACCAGGCAATTCGTATCGCGATTCTGGTGGGAATCGCATCCGCCGCCGCCTTTGCCAACCAGCCTTCCACGCTGGTGACGGGGCCGCCAATGCCTGTGTGCTATTGCGGTTGCGAACAGGCGACCGGAGCGATTCGTTGCACCAAGATGTGCTCCTTGCCGAAATACGCGGACCGTTGGTGGGCCACCTCCTGTCATTATAGGAGCACGTTTACAATCGCTCCGGCTGCGCCGCCTGTCCATTCCGGGTCACAAAAATCGAATCGAATCGAGCAAGCCCGGCGTTAGTCGCTGTCCGACGGCCCGATTTTATCCGCAACATCAAATAAACCCGCCGGCTTCCCCGCCTGAGGGAGTTCGATATTCAACGCAAATCTGCGTTAGAATGCATATGGCCGCGCGGATTCCGCGCCAGTCTCACCGGGCGAGTTGCTGAAATTTCCGCGTTGCGGCAGAGCGCGCGCGCAAGACGATCCCAGCCCTGGAGGAACGCACTTGTCAGAGAGCCAAACAGACATTTCGGCGACCAAAACCGCCTTGCGTCACGACTGGACGCGTGACGAAATTCGCGAAATCTACAATCAGCCCCTGCCGGATCTGCTGTTTGCCGCGCAGACGCTGCACCGCGAGTTTCACGACCCCAGGCGAGTGCAATTCTGCCGCCTGCTTTCCGTCAAGACGGGAGGGTGCCCGGAAGATTGCTCCTATTGCCCGCAGAGTGCGCACTACTCCACCGAGGTTTCCCGCGGGGGCTTGCTTCCCGTAGCCGAAGTGGCGGAATTTGCCGAGCGGGCCCGCAGTGAAGGCGCGACGCGATTCTGTATGGGCGCGGCGTGGCGACATGTGCAGGAGGGCGAGGATTTTGAAAATGTCCTCGAAATGGTCCGGCGCGTGGCCAAGCTGGGCATGGAAGTGTGCTGCTCGCTGGGCATGCTCGACCAAACCCAGGCTGAACGCCTGGCGGACGCGGGCCTGACCGCCTACAACCACAATCTGGATACTTCCCCGGAGTTTTACGGGCAGATTATTACTACGCGCAACTACGATGATCGCCTGCGCACGCTTTCTCACGTGCGAAAGGCGGGCATCACGGTGTGTTGCGGGGGCATTATCGGCCTCGGCGAATCCGAGAGCGACCGCGTGGGGCTGCTGCAGCAGCTTTCCACGCTGAATCCGCATCCCGAAAGCGTGCCGATTAACGCGCTCGTGCGCGTTGCCGGAACGCCGCTGGAACAACTCGAAGCGCTTGATCCACTGGTCTTTGTGCGCACCATTGCGACCGCGCGCATCCTCATGCCCGCCTCGATGGTGCGCCTGAGCGCCGGGCGCCGCTCCCTTTCGCGCGAAGCAGTGGCGCTGTGTTTCGTGGCCGGCGCGAATTCCCTGTTTATCGGAGAAAAACTGCTGACCACTCCGAACCCGGAACCGGAAGACGACATGGCGATGCTGCAGGCCCTCGGCCTGGGAGCGTTGCCGCTCCGGTAAAACACTTTCTTGCGAAGATGAAACCGCACTCCGCCAACGAACGCATCATCCAGGAACGCATCCGCGCCGAACTCGCGGATCTGGAATCGCGCGCGCAGAGCCGCCATCTGGAAGCCTCGCGCGACTTCGATCTCAATTCGAACGATTACCTGGGTCTCGCCACCGATCCGCGGATGAAACAATCCATTCTGGAGGCCGTGCATTCCGCAACGCGCACCGCTTCCACCGGATCTCGCCTGCTGTCAGGCCACGATGATGCATGGACAGCTCTGGAAACCGATTTTGCGCGATGGGTTGGAGCCGAATCCGCTCTCTATTTCACATCCGGCTACGCCGCGAATCTGGGTCTGCTCGGCGCAATCCTGCACCCCGAGGACATTGTTTTCTCCGACAGCGCCAATCATGCCAGCCTGATCGATGCCATGCGCCTTTCCAAATGCCGGCGCGTGGTCTTTCCCCACCTCGATCTGAACGCCCTGGAAGATCAGCTGACCCGGATCACGTCCACCTCCGGCGCGCGCCTGATCGTGGTGGAAAGCATTTTCAGCATGGAAGGCGATAGCGCGCCGCTGGCGGACCTGGCGGCGCTGGCCGAACGCTACGGCGCCGAACTTGTCGTGGACGAAGCGCACGCCATCGGCGTGCGCGGGCCGGCCGGCAGAGGCCTGGTCGCCGAGGCGGGCCTTGCTGGGCGCGTGCTGGCGACGGTTCACACGTGCGGCAAAGCCCTCGCCGCTGCGGGCGCTTTCGTCTGCGGGCCCGAAAGTTTGCGCCAATTTCTGATCAATCGCGCGCGCCCATTTATTTTCAGCACCGCGCTTCCGCCGTATTTCGCCGCGCAGGTTTCCGCCGGAATGCATCTGGCCGCGGCGGCGGACGCGCAACGCGCCCACCTAGCCGTGATCGGCTCGTACTTGAGAAATGAATTGCAGGGCAACGGCTTCGATACTGCAGGAAGCGATTCGCACATTGTTCCGGTGATTCTCGGAGCCAACGAGACGGCTGTAGCCGTTGCCGCATACCTGCGGAACAACGGCTTTGGTGTTCGCGCCATCCGTCCTCCCACGGTTCCCGCGGGCTCGGCGCGCCTGCGATTGTCCCTGACAGCGAAGTGTTCCCAGCCGATGCTGACCGATCTGGTCGCGGCTATGACTCAGGCGCGAAAACAAATCCCATCCGAACGCGGCGTCTCCGCTCTACAATGGGTGTCGCCATGAACGGTTACTTCGTGACCGGAACGGACACGAACGTCGGCAAGACCGTTTTATCCGCGCTGCTGGTGGCCGCGCTGGACGCCATATATTGGAAGCCCGTGCAAACCGGCGTGATCGAAGGCACGGACCGCGAATCGGTCCGCTCGTGGACAGCAGTTCCGGAGGAACAACTCGCGCCGGAGATCTACCGCTTCGATCCCCCCGTGTCGCCGCACCTGGCGGCGCGGCAGGCGGGAGTTCGAATCGCTCTCGACTCGATTGTATTTCCGGAAGCGCCTGCCGGGCGGAAGTGGGTTGTCGAAGGCGCAGGCGGCGTGCTGGTGCCGATCAACGAGAGCGATATGATGCGCGATTTGATGCGGCATCTCGGGCTGCCTGTCGTGATCGCCTCGCGCACCGCGCTGGGCACCATCAATCACACGCTGCTCACCATTGCCGCGCTGCGCGATGCGCATCTGAACGTGCACGGGGTGGTCCTGATTGGCGAGGAAAATCTGGAGAACCGGCGCGCCATCGAGCAATACGGAAATGTTCGCTTGCTCGGCCATATCCCGATACTGAAACAGATTCACCGCGCCGCCCTGCTCGAAACCTATGAAAATTATTTCGACCGCCAGGCATTCTAAAAAACACCTATGAGCGAAACGATGAACGGAAGAACGAGCGCGTCCAAACTCCATCTGTGGCACCCGTTCACGCAAAAGGGTGCGGACCCGCCGCCGCTTCGTGTCCGCCGGGGCGAAGGCGTTTATCTTGAGACCGAGGATGGCCGGCAAATTCTGGACGCCATCTCGTCGTGGTGGGTGAATCTGCATGGCCACTCGCATCCCGCCATCGCCGCGGCCATCGGCAAGCAGGCCGCGCGCCTGGAACATGTTCTTTTTGCCGGATTTTCGCACGAACCCGCCGAAGAACTCGCGGAGCGGCTGGGAAAAATTGTTCCGGCATCCCTTCGGCATATTTTTTTCTCGGATGACGGCTCCACCGCCGTGGAAGTCGCGCTGAAACTGGCAGTGCAATATTGGAGCAATTGCGGGCGTCCGGAAAAACACCGCATCGTAGCTCTGGAACACGCTTACCACGGCGATACGGTTGGCGCGATGTCGGTGAGCGATGATTCCCTGTTCACTGCCCCGTTCGCGTCGATGCGCATGCCCGTCCTGCGGACGCATTCCGCCTGCTGCGCGCATTGCCCGGTGGGCCTGACGCGCGCGACCTGCCGGATCGAGTGCCTCAGCAGGCTGGAACAGATGCTTTCCGAACACGGGGGCGAAATTGCCGCCGTGATTGTTGAGCCGCTGCTGCAGGGCGCGGGCGGAATGATCGTACATCCCGAGGAATTTCTTTCCGGGGTCCGCCGCATCACCGCCGCTCATGACGTATTGCTGATCGCCGACGAAGTTTTGACCGGTTTTGGGCGTACTGGGCGCATGTTTGCGTGCCAGCGCGCGGGAGTGTCGCCCGATATCATGTGCGTCGCCAAGGGACTCACCGGCGGATT